>NZ_JBEAJA010000035.1:0-227469 GCF_040064755.1 Klebsiella sp. GB_Kp056
GCCGCAGGGGTATCAACCCGAGCCTGCACAGTATCAG
This sequence comes from Klebsiella sp. GB_Kp056, assembly GCF_040064755.1. NCBI lineage: Bacteria > Pseudomonadati > Pseudomonadota > Gammaproteobacteria > Enterobacterales > Enterobacteriaceae > Klebsiella > Klebsiella sp. GB_Kp056. The sequence continues at coordinate 38 of NZ_JBEAJA010000035.1, forward strand.
CAGCCGGTTTACGATCCGCATGCCGGTCAGCCTGCGCCGCAGGGGCATCAATCCGAGCCTGCACAGTATCAGCAGCCGGTTTACGATCCGCATGCCGGTCAGCCCGCGCCGCAGGGGTATCAACCCGAGCCTGCACAGTATCAGCAGCCGGTTTACGATCCGTATGCCGGCCAGCCCGCGCCGCAGGCGTATCAGCCTGAGCCCGCGCCGGTACCTGCCGCGCAGCCAGAGCCTGAGGTCGTGCAGGAAGAAGTGAAACGTCCGCCGCTCTATTACTTCGAGGAAGTGGAAGAGAAACGGGCGCGCGAACGCGAGCTGCTGGCTTCCTGGTATCAGCCTATTCCGGAGCCGGAAAGCCCGATCGCCACCAAACCGCTGACGCCGCCAGCCGCCCCGTCCAAACCGCCCGTGGAGTCAACCGTGGTTTCTGCGGTGGCGGCCGGGGTGCATCAGGCAACGGCTGCCAGCGGCGGCTCAGCGGCAGCGACGACGGCGACCGCCGCGTCCGCAGCGACGGCGCCATTGTTCAGCCCGGCCTCCAGCGGACCGCGGGTACAGGTGAAAGAGGGCATTGGTCCAAAACTACCGCGGCCTAATCGCGTTCGCGTCCCGACGCGTCGGGAACTGGCCTCCTACGGCATCAAGCTACCGTCGCAGCGGGAAGCAGAACAGCGCGCGCGGCAGGCGGAGCGCGACCCCCATTATGATGATGGGCTACTCTCGGATGAGGAAGCGGATGCTATGGAGCAGGATGAACTGGCTCGCCAGTTCGCCGCCACTCAACAGCAGCGCTATGGCCATCACTGGGAAGACGATAACGCGACTGATGACGATGATGCCGACGCCGCGGCGGAAGCGGAGCTGGCGCGCCAGTTTGCCGCCACCCAGCAGCAGCGCTACGCCTCCGAGCAGCCGCCGGGCGCCAATCCGTTCTCGCCGGCGGATTACGAATTCTCGCCGATGAAAACTCTGGTCAATGAGGGGCCGAGCGAGCCGCTGTTTACGCCGACACCTGAAGTACAGCCGCAGCAGCCAGCCCAGCACTATCAACAACCGGCCGCCGCTCCGCAGCAGGGTTATCAACATCAACCTGCGCAGCACCAGCCGGTACACCATCAGCCAGTACCGCCGCAGCCTTACCAGCCTGCGCCGCAGTCCGTGCCGCAACACCAGCCGGTTACCCCGCCGGGGCATCAGCCTGCCGCGCCTGCGCCGCAGGAGAGCCTGATCCACCCGCTGCTGATGCGCAATGGCGATAGTCGACCGCTGCAAAAGCCGACGACGCCGCTGCCGTCGCTGGATCTGCTTACGCCGCCGCCCAGTGAAGTCGAGCCGGTGGATACCTTTGCTCTCGAGCAGATGGCACGACTGGTGGAAGCGCGACTCGCCGATTTCCGCATTAAAGCGGATGTGGTGAACTACTCGCCGGGGCCGGTGATCACCCGCTTCGAACTGAATCTGGCGCCTGGCGTCAAAGCGGCGCGAATCTCTAACCTGTCACGGGATCTGGCGCGTTCACTGTCCACGGTCGCCGTGCGCGTGGTGGAGGTGATCCCGGGTAAACCGTATGTCGGGCTTGAGCTGCCGAATAAAAAGCGCCAGACCGTCTACCTGCGTGAAGTGCTCGACAACAGCAAGTTCCGTGATAACCCGTCGCCGCTGACCGTGGTGCTGGGTAAAGACATCGCCGGCGATCCGGTGGTGGCCGATCTGGCGAAAATGCCGCACCTGCTGGTGGCCGGTACCACCGGTTCCGGTAAGTCGGTCGGCGTCAACGCCATGATCCTCAGCATGCTCTACAAGGCGCAGCCGGAAGATGTGCGTTTCATCATGATCGACCCGAAAATGCTGGAGCTGTCGGTCTACGAAGGTATTCCGCACCTGCTGACGGAAGTGGTTACCGACATGAAAGACGCCGCCAATGCGCTGCGCTGGAGCGTCAACGAGATGGAGCGTCGCTACAAGCTGATGTCGGCGCTGGGCGTGCGTAACCTGGCGGGCTATAACGAGAAGATTGCAGAAGCGGCGCGCATGGGGCGTCCGATCCCGGATCCGTACTGGAAGCCAGGCGACAGTATGGACGCCGTGCACCCGGTACTGGAAAAGCTGCCGTACATTGTGGTGCTGGTGGACGAATTCGCCGACCTGATGATGACCGTCGGTAAGAAGGTGGAAGAGCTGATCGCTCGCCTGGCGCAGAAAGCGCGTGCGGCGGGGATCCACCTGGTGCTGGCGACGCAGCGTCCGTCGGTGGATGTCATTACCGGTCTGATTAAGGCCAACATTCCGACGCGCATCGCTTTTACCGTGTCGAGCAAAATTGACTCGCGTACCATTCTGGATCAGGGCGGTGCGGAATCGCTGCTCGGGATGGGGGACATGCTCTACTCCGGGCCGAACTCCACCACGCCGGTGCGCGTCCATGGGGCGTTTGTTCGCGACCAGGAAGTCCACGCCGTGGTTCAGGACTGGAAAGCCCGCGGTCGTCCGCAGTATGTAGACGGCATTACCTCCGACAGCGAAAGCGAAGGCGGCGGCGGTGGCTTCGACGGTGGTGAAGAGCTGGATCCGCTGTTCGATCAGGCGGTCAGCTTTGTGACCGAGAAGCGTAAAGCGTCGATTTCCGGGGTGCAGCGCCAGTTCCGCATCGGCTATAACCGTGCCGCGCGTATTATCGAACAGATGGAAGCGCAGGGCATTGTCAGCGAGCAGGGCCATAACGGTAACCGCGAAGTACTGGCGCCGCCGCCCTTTGAATGAGTGCAAAGTTGGGTAAATAAGCGCAAAATCAGCCAATTCTTCTGTCCCGCCGCCGTCGGCGGTCCTACATTAGGGGCAGAAGAGGCTCCCGCGTCGGGAGTGACGCACATTAAGGAAGAACAATGAAAAAACTCGCAATCACCTGTGCATTACTGTCTGGTATGGTCGTCAGCCAGGTCTGGGCAGATGCGGCCAGTGACTTAAAAAGCCGTCTTGATAAAGTGAGCAGCTTCCATGCCAGCTTCACGCAAAAAGTCACCGACGGCAGCGGCAACGCCGTGCAGGACGGACAGGGCGACCTGTGGGTAAAACGCCCGAATCTGTTTAACTGGCATATGACCCAGCCGGATGAGAGCGTCCTCGTTTCGGATGGTAAAACCCTGTGGTTCTATAACCCGTTCGTCGAGCAGGCCACGGCGACCTGGCTGAAAGACGCCACCAGCAACACGCCGTTTATGCTGATTGCCCGCAACCAGTCCAGCGACTGGCAGCAGTACAATATCAAACAAAACGGCGATGATTTTGTGCTGACGCCGAAAAGCGGCAGCGGCAACCTGAAGCAGTTCACGATCAACGTCGGTCGGGACGGCACCATCCATCAGTTCAGCGCCGTCGAGCAGGATGATCAGCGCAGCAGCTATCAGCTGAAATCGCAGCAGAACGGCGCCGTCGACGCATCTAAGTTCACCTTTACGCCGCCGAAAGGGGTGACGGTGGACGATCAACGTAAGTAGAGGCGAAAGTGAGCAATCTGTCGCTCGATTTTTCCGACAACGCGTTTCAACCTCTGGCCGCTCGCATGCGGCCAGAAAATTTAGCGCAGTATATTGGCCAGCAGCACCTGCTGGCACCGGGCAAACCCCTGCCGCGGGCGATCGAAGCCGGGCACCTGCATTCGATGATCCTCTGGGGGCCGCCGGGCACCGGCAAGACTACCCTGGCGGAAGTGATCGCCCGCTATGCCAGCGCCGATGTCGAACGGATCTCGGCGGTGACCTCCGGGGTGAAAGAGATCCGCGAGGCCATTGAGCGCGCGCGGCAGAATCGCAACGCCGGCCGACGAACGATTCTGTTTGTTGACGAAGTGCATCGCTTCAATAAAAGCCAGCAGGATGCCTTTCTGCCGCATATTGAAGATGGCACCATCACCTTTATTGGCGCGACCACCGAAAATCCCTCCTTTGAGCTTAACTCGGCGCTGCTCTCCCGCGCCCGCGTCTACTTACTGAAATCGCTCACCACCGACGATATCGAGCAGGTGCTTGACCAGGCGATGCACGATAAAACCCGCGGCTACGGCGGCCAGGATATCGTTTTGCCGGATGAGACCCGCAGGGCCATCGCCGAACTGGTGAACGGCGATGCGCGGCGGGCGCTGAATACCCTGGAAATGATGGCCGATATGGCCGAGAGCGATGATGCGGGCAAGCGGGTGCTGAAGGCGGAACTGCTGACCGAGATCGCCGGCGAGCGCAGCGCGCGCTTTGATAATAAAGGCGACCGTTTCTACGATTTGATTTCCGCCCTGCATAAGTCAGTGCGCGGGAGCGCGCCGGACGCGGCGCTCTACTGGTACGCGCGGATCATCACCGCCGGGGGCGATCCGCTGTACGTTGCCCGCCGTTGTCTGGCGATTGCCTCGGAAGACGTCGGCAACGCCGACCCGCGGGCGATGCAGGTGGCCATTTCGGCGTGGGACTGCTTTACCCGCGTCGGGCCGGCGGAAGGCGAACGGGCGATTGCCCAGGCCATTGTCTATCTGGCCTGCGCGCCGAAGAGCAATGCGGTCTACACCGCCTTTAAAGCGGCGCTGGCCGACGCGCGAGACCGTCCGGACTATGACGTTCCGGTGCATCTGCGCAATGCCCCGACGAAGCTGATGAAAGAGATGGGCTACGGGCAGGAGTATCGTTACGCTCATGACGAACCTAACGCCTACGCCGCCGGTGAGCAGTACTTCCCGCAGGAAATGGCGCAAACGCGCTATTATCGCCCGACAAACCGGGGGCTTGAGGGCAAAATTGGCGAAAAGCTCGCCTGGCTCGCTGAACAGGATCAAAATAGCCCGATAAAACGCTACCGCTAATTGAGGCGTTGCGGTAAGGTTATTACACTATTTCCGTGGTCGTAGTCTGCGGCCACTATTCTTTTTTTAATTCGATAAGCACAGGATAAGCATGCTCGATCCCAATCTGCTGCGTACCGAGCCAGACGCAGTCGCAGAAAAACTGGCACGCCGGGGCTTTAAGCTGGATGTAGATAAACTTCGCGCGCTTGAAGAGCGTCGTAAAGTTCTGCAGGTGCAAACGGAAAACCTGCAGGCGGAGCGCAACTCCCGATCGAAATCCATTGGCCAGGCGAAAGCGCGCGGGGAAGACATCGAGCCATTACGCCTGGAAGTGAACAAACTCGGCGAACAGCTGGATGCCGCAAAATCCGAGCTGGAAGCGCTGCTGGCGGAAATCCGCGATATCGCGCTGGCGATCCCGAATATTCCTCACGATGACGTGCCGGTTGGCCGTGACGAAAACGACAACGTTGAAGTCAGCCGCTGGGGCACGCCGCGCCAGTTCGATTTCGACGTGCGCGATCACGTGACGCTGGGTGAAATGCACGGGGGGCTGGATTTTGCCGCCGCCGTTAAGCTCACCGGTTCGCGCTTCGTGGTGATGAAAGGCCAGCTGGCCCGTCTGCACCGCGCCCTGGCGCAGTTCATGCTGGATCTGCACACTGAACAGCATGGCTATAGCGAAAACTATGTCCCGTACCTGGTTAACCAGGACACTCTGTATGGCACCGGCCAGCTGCCGAAATTTGCCGGCGACCTGTTCCATACCCGTCCGCTGGAAGAAGAGGCTGACAGCAGCAACTACGCGCTGATCCCGACGGCGGAAGTGCCGCTGACCAACCTGGTGCGTGATGAAATTATCGATGAAGACGATCTGCCGATAAAAATGACCGCCCATACGCCGTGCTTCCGTTCCGAAGCAGGTTCTTATGGTCGCGACACCCGCGGTCTGATCCGTATGCACCAGTTCGATAAAGTTGAAATGGTGCAGATTGTCCGTCCGGAAGACTCGATGGCGGCGCTGGAAGAGATGACCGGCCACGCCGAGAAAGTGCTGCAGCTGCTGGGCCTGCCTTACCGTAAGGTCGCGCTGTGCACCGGCGATATGGGCTTCAGCGCCTGCAAAACCTATGACCTCGAAGTGTGGGTCCCGGCGCAGAACACCTACCGTGAGATCTCTTCCTGCTCCAACGTCTGGGATTTCCAGGCGCGTCGTATGCAGGCTCGCTGCCGCAGCAAGTCCGACAAGAAGACCCGTCTCGTTCATACCCTGAATGGTTCTGGCCTGGCGGTCGGTCGTACCCTGGTGGCGCTGATGGAAAACTATCAGCAGGCCGATGGCCGTATCGAGATCCCGGAAATTCTGCGCCCGTATATGCGCGGCCTCGAATATATCGGTTAATTTTTACCTTCTCCCTTAAAAGCGCCTGCGGGCGCTTTTTTTACATCCTTATTGATACCGGGCAATAATCCCATCCGCGAATGCAGTGATACTCCCTTTGGATTAAACCAGCATAAAAAACCAATAATATTTCAAAGCCTTATATATATGACTATATAGCGCTTGTCAGTTTATTGTGAGCAACCAAAGCGAGTATCCATGAAAATTAAAGCCCCCGATGCTTTACTGGCTGCTGAGGTAAGCCGCCGTGGTCTGATGAAAACCACGGCAATAGGCGGCCTGGCGCTGGCCAGCAACGCACTAACGTTACCCTTTTCCCGTATGGCCCACGCCGCCGACACGCCTGCCCCGGCCAGTGAGAAGGTGGTCTGGAGCGCCTGCACCGTCAACTGCGGTAGCCGCTGCCCGCTGCGCATGCACGTGGTGGATGGCGCGATTCAATACGTCGAAACCGATAATACCGGTGACGATAACTATGACGGCCTGCATCAGGTGCGCGCCTGCCTGCGCGGGCGGTCTATGCGCCGCCGGGTTTATAACCCCGATCGGCTGAAATATCCGATGAAGCGCGTAGGCAAACGCGGTGAGGGTAAATTCGAGCAAATCAGCTGGGAAGAGGCGTTCGATATCATCGCCAGCACGACGCAGCGCCTGATTAAAGACTACGGCAACGAGTCCATCTATCTGAACTACGGCACCGGCACGCTGGGAGGCACGCTGACCCGCTCCTGGCCGCCGGGGAAAACCCTGATTGCCCGTCTGATGAACTGCTGCGGTGGGTATCTCAATCATTACGGCGACTATTCATCCGCGCAGATTGCCGCAGGGTTGAATTACACATACGGCGGCTGGGCGGATGGCAACAGCCCGTCGGATATTGAAAACAGCCAGTTAGTGGTGCTGTTCGGCAACAACCCAGGCGAAACGCGGATGAGCGGCGGCGGGGTGACCTACTATCTTGAGCAGGCGCGCCAGAAATCCAATGCCCGGATGATCATTATCGATCCGCGCTATACCGACACCGGCGCCGGACGCGAAGATGAATGGATCCCGATTCGCCCCGGTACCGATGCGGCGCTGGTATCGGGTCTGGCGTGGGTGATGATCACCGAGAATCTGGTCGATCAGCCGTTCCTCGATAAATACTGTGTGGGATACGACGAGAAAACTCTGCCTGCCGATGCCCCGGCCAATGGCCACTATAAAGCCTGGATCCTTGGCCAGGGCGCCGACGGTATCGCCAAAACGCCGGAGTGGGCCTCGACCATAACCGGTATTCCGCGCGAACGCATTGTTAAACTGGCGCGCGAAATTGCCAGCGCCAAACCGGCCTATATCAGCCAGGGCTGGGGGCCGCAGCGTCACGCCAACGGCGAAATCGCCACCCGGGCTATCGCGATGCTCGCCATTCTGACCGGTAACGTCGGGATCAACGGCGGCAACAGCGGCGCGCGCGAGGGCTCCTACAGCCTGCCGTTTGAGCGCATGCCGACGCTGGAGAATCCGGTTCAGACCAGCATCTCAATGTTTATGTGGACCGATGCGATTGAGCGCGGCCCGGAAATGACCGCCCTGCGCGATGGGGTGCGTGGCAAAGATAAGCTCGATGTGCCGATCAAAATGATCTGGAACTATGCGGGCAACTGCCTGATCAACCAGCACTCAGAGATTAACCGCACCCACGAGATCCTGCAGGACGACAAGAAGTGCGAGATGATTGTGGTCATCGACTGCCATATGACCTCGTCAGCGAAATACGCCGATATTCTGCTGCCGGACTGCACCGCCTCTGAGCAGATGGATTTCGCGCTGGATGCTTCCTGCGGCAACATGTCCTACGTCATCTTTGCCGACCAGGCCATCAAGCCGCGTTTCGAATGCAAAACTATCTATGAGATGACCAGCGAGCTGGCGAAGCGCCTCGGCGTCGAGGAAAAATTTACCGAAGGCCGTACCCAGGAAGGCTGGATGCGCTATCTGTATGAGCAGTCGCGTACAGCGATTCCCGACCTGCCGGATTTCGACACCTTCCGTCAGCAGGGCATCTATAAGCAGCGCGATCCGCAAGGGCACCATGTGGCTTATAAAGCCTTCCGCGAGGATCCGCAGGCTAATCCGCTGACCACGCCTTCGGGCAAGATTGAAATCTATTCGCAGGCGCTGGCGAAAATCGCCGCCACCTGGGAGCTGCCGGAAGGCGATGTCATCGATCCGCTGCCGATCTACACCCCGGGCTTCGAAAACTACAACGATCCGCTGACGGCGAAATACCCGCTACAGCTGACCGGCTTCCACTATAAATCGCGTGTCCATTCAACCTACGGCAACGTCGATGTACTGAAGGCTGCCTGTCGGCAGGAGATGTGGATTAACCCGATCGATGCCCGCCAGCGCGGCATTGCCAACGGCGATCGCATTCGCATCTTCAACGACCGTGGGGAAGTGCATATCGAAGCGAAGGTGACCCCGCGCATGATGCCGGGCGTGGTCGCGCTGGGGGAAGGGGCCTGGTATAACCCGGACGCCTCGCGCGTGGATCAGGCGGGCAGCATTAACGTGCTGACCACCCAGCGCCCCTCGCCGCTGGCGAAGGGGAACCCGTCGCATACCAACCTCGTCCAGGTTGAGAAGCTGTAAGGAGTAACCGATGACAACTCAGTATGGATTTTTTATTGATTCCGCCCGTTGCACCGGTTGCAAGACCTGCGAACTGGCCTGTAAGGACTACAAAAATCTGACCCCGGATGTCAGCTTCCGCCGCATTTATGAATATGCCGGCGGCGACTGGCAGGAGGATAACGGCGTCTGGAATCAGAACGTTTTCGCCTATTACCTCTCCATCGCCTGTAACCACTGCGAAGATCCGGCCTGCACCAAGGTCTGTCCGAGCGGAGCGATGCACAAGCGCGAAGACGGTTTTGTGGTGGTCAACGAAGAGGTATGCATTGGCTGCCGTTACTGCCATATGGCCTGTCCTTACGGCGCGCCGCAATATAATGCCGACAAAGGCCATATGACCAAGTGTGACGGCTGCCACGAGCGCGTTGCCGACGGGAAAAAGCCGATCTGCGTCGAGTCCTGCCCGCTGCGGGCGCTGGATTTCGGGCCGATTGCCGAACTGCGCGCTAAGCACGGCCAGCTGGCGGCGGTGGCGCCGTTGCCTTCGGCGCACTTTACCCGGCCGAGCATCGTGATCAAACCTAACGCCAATGCCCGGCCGTGTGGCGATACCACCGGTTACCTGGCAAACCCGAAGGAGGTGTAAGATGGGAAACGGATGGCATGAATGGCCGCTGATGATCTTTACGGTCTTCGGCCAGTGCGTCGCGGGCGGCTTCATCGTCCTGGCGCTGGCGCTCATGACGGGCAAGCTCTCCCGTGAGCAGGAGCAGCGCGTGGTGGGTAGCATGTTCGGCCTGTGGGTATTGATGGGGATCGGGTTTATCGCCTCGACAATGCACCTCGGTTCGCCGCTGCGGGCCTTTAACTCGCTCAATCGCGTAGGGGCCTCCTCGCTGAGTAATGAGATAGCCAGCGGGGCGATCTTCTTCGCCGTCGGCGGGATTGGCTGGCTGCTGACCGTGTGTAAAAAGCTGCCTGCCGGACTGCGTAGCCTGTGGCTGGTAGCGACCATGGCGCTTGGGGTGATCTTCGTCTGGATGATGGTGCGGGTCTATAACACCATCGACACGGTGCCGACCTGGTATACCGTCTGGACGCCGCTGAGCTTCTTCCTGACGCTGTTTATCGGCGGCCCGCTGCTGGGCTACCTGCTGCTGCGCGTCGCAGGCGTCGACGGTTGGGCGCTGCGCCTGCTGCCGGTGGTCACTTTACTGGCGCTGCTGGTGAGTATCGTGGTGGTCCTGATGCAGGGGAGTGAACTCGCCACTATCCGCAGCTCAGTTCAGCAGGCCTCCGCCCTGGTGCCGGATTATGGGCTGCTTATGGCCTGGCGCGTGGTGCTGCTGGCGCTGGCCCTGGCCTGCTGGTGCGTGCCGCAGATCCGCGGTCGCAAGCCGGCGGTCTCGCTGCTCGGCCTGGCGTTTGTTCTGGTGCTGGCGGGAGAGATGATCGGCCGCGGCGTATTCTATGGTCTGCATATGACCGTCGGGATGGCTATCGCCAGTTAATCAGCGTCATCATGCCGGCGCAGGCGTGCCGGCATGATGAAAACGTGCTGTCGATAGATGAAATTTTTCGACTGAAATTAACAGCAAGATTTATTAATAAATTAAGAAAAACAACAGCGTATTATCTGTTGCCTCATCTTTATCCGTTCTGTGGATAAAAAACTTCTATCGTGCCCGGCAAAACCGCGTCAGGCCTGATTTCAGGTGGATTGACAATGTTTTTAGCGGTGGCATGATGCGCTCGCGATCTGAACATTCCTCACGGTTTTTACCCATGACCATCTACACCCGGCCAGTGCAAATGCTGCTCTGTGGCCTGCTTTTACTGACCCTGGCGATAGCGGTGCTGAATACGCTCGTCCCGCTCTGGCTCGCCCATGAAAATATGCCAACCTGGCAGGTCGGCATGGTGGGGTCATCCTATTTTACCGGCAACCTGGCCGGTACGTTGCTTGCCGGCTGGGTGATCAAGCGCCTGGGGTTTAACCGCAGCTATTATCTCGCGTCGTTAATATTCGCCGTCGGCTGCGTAGGGCTGGGGATCACCGTGGGCTTCTGGACGTGGCTGAGCTGGCGTTTTATCGCCGGCGTAGGCTGCGCGATGATTTGGGTGGTGGTGGAAAGCGCGCTGGTCTGCAGCGGCACTTCACGCAGCCGCGGCCGTCTGCTGGCGGCGTACATGATGGTCTATTACGTCGGTACCGTACTGGGCCAGCTGATGGTCAGTAAACTCCCCACCGATCTAATGAGCGTCCTGCCGTGGGTGACGGGTCTGGCGCTGGCGGCGATCCTGCCGCTGCTGTTTACCCGCATCATGGGGCAGGCCGAAGAGCCACATGAAACGGTACGTATCTGGCCGATGCTGAAGCTGCGCCAGGCGCGCCACGGGGTCAATGGCTGCATTATCTCAGGGATTGTCCTCGGCTCGCTGTATGGTCTGATGCCGCTGTGGCTGAACCATCAGGGCGTCAGCGACGCCGGCATTGGCTTCTGGATGGCGGTGATGGTTAGCGCCGGGATCCTCGGCCAGTGGCCGGTAGGGCGCCTGGCAGACCGCTACGGTCGCCTGCTGGTGCTGCGGGTGCAGGTTTTTGTGGTGATTCTGGGATGTATGGCGATGCTCAGCCAGGCGGCGATGGCGCCGGCGCTGTTTGTGTTGGGCGCTTCGGGCTTTACCCTCTATCCGGTGGCGATGGCCTGGGCCTGTGAAAAAGTGGAGCACCATCAGCTGGTGGCAATGAACCAGGCGCTGTTGATGAGCTATACCATCGGCAGCCTGCTGGGCCCGACGCTGACGGCGATGCTGATGCAGAACTTCTCGGATAACCTGCTGTTTATTATGATCGCCAGCGTGTCGTTTATCTATCTGCTGACCCTGCTGCGTAAAGCCGGGCATCATCCAACGCCGGTGGCGCACGCCTGACCCTGTAGCGCGCAGCGCATGCTGCGCGTCATCCGTTTTAATTGCAGTAGAGCCGTCTTGCATAAGAATGCAACGGCTGGACGGTAACAGCTTCCCACGCCGTTGCAGGCCGGCATAAGCGCATCACCGGCCCGGTGGGATTAGTACATCACTTTGTGCCCATATTGCTCAAGGATGCCTTTGACTCGCTCCATGGTCTCTTTCTTCGGCGGATGGACGCCGTCCAGCTTGTACTCTTCGCCCATCGCTACCCATTTGTGTTTGCCCAGCTCATGGTAGGGCAGCAGCTCGATTTTTTCGACATTGCCCATATCGCGGGTAAATTCGCCCAGGCGGTGCGCGGAATCATCATCGTCTGACCAGCCCGGAACCACCACGTAGCGGATCCAGACATTGATATTCTTCTTCGCCAGATACTGGGCGAATTCCAGCGTACGATGGTTAGAGACACCGACCAGGTTCTGGTGAATCTCATCGTTCATCTGCTTGAGATCCAGCATCACCAGGTCTGTTACCTCCAGCAGTTCGTCGATAACGGGATCGTAGCGACGAACAAAGCCATTGGTATCGAGACAGGTATGAATACCTTCCTTCTTACAGGCGCGGAACCAGTCGCGAACAAACTCCGCCTGCAGGATCGCTTCGCCGCCCGATGCGGTGACGCCGCCGCCGGAAGCATTCATAAAGTGACGATAGGTCACTACCTCTTTCATTAACTCTTCAACGGTGATTTCTTTGCCGCCGTGGGTATCCCAGGTATCACGGTTATGGCAGTACAGGCAGCGCATCAGGCAGCCCTGGAAAAAGGTAATAAAGCGGATGCCCGGGCCATCAACGGTGCCACAGGATTCAAAGGAGTGAATGCGACCAATAACTGACATTGCGGTGTTTTCTCCAGATGTGGCCCATCCGGGGCCGTGTTGGTGCACAGCTCAGCGGCTGTGTCGAGTCTGTTTTGACAGATACCCAAAGTATAGATAACTGGCAAAGCAGGCTAGGGCGGGGATTGCTTGTTAAAAAGGCCCCACTGATGTGGGGCCTTTATTGTACGCTTTTTCAGTCAGACAGGGAATTACATGGTCTGAGTGAAGGTACGGGTAATAACGTCCTGCTGCTGTTCTTTAGTCAGGGAGTTAAAACGTACAGCGTAGCCAGATACGCGGATGGTCAGCTGCGGATATTTTTCCGGGTTTTCCATCGCGTCGAGCAGCATTTCGCGGTTCATCACGTTCACGTTCAGGTGCTGACCACCTTCGATGGACGCTTCGTGGTGGAAGTAACCATCCATCAGACCCGCCAGGTTGGTCTTACGAACTTCGTCATCTTTACCCAGCGCGTTCGGTACGATAGAGAAGGTGTAAGAGATACCATCTTTCGCGTAAGCAAACGGCAGTTTCGCTACGGAGGTCAGAGAGGCAACAGCACCTTTCTGGTCACGGCCGTGCATCGGGTTAGCACCTGGTCCGAACGGCGCGCCAGCGCGACGACCGTCTGGGGTGTTACCGGTTTTCTTACCATATACCACGTTAGAGGTGATGGTCAGAACAGACTGAGTCGGGATCGCGTTGCGGTAGGTGTGCAGTTTCTGAATTTTCTTCATGAAACGTTCAACCAGGTCAACGGCCATGTCATCGACGCGAGCATCGTTGTTACCAAACTGCGGGTATTCGCCTTCGATTTCGAAGTCGACAGCCAGACCGTCTTCGTCACGAATCGGTTTAACTTTCGCATATTTGATTGCAGACAGGGAGTCAGCAGCAACGGACAGACCCGCGATACCACACGCCATGGTGCGGATAACGTCACGGTCGTGCAGCGCCATCAGAGAGGCTTCGTAGCTGTACTTGTCGTGCATGTAGTGGATGATGTTCAGCGCAGTGACGTACTGTTTAGCCAGCCAGTCCATGAAGTGATCCATGCGTTCCATCACTTCGTCGAAGTTCAGAACGTCGCCTTTGATCGGTTCAGATTTCGGACCCACCTGCATTTTCAGTTTTTCATCCACGCCGCCGTTGATAGCGTACAGCATGGTTTTTGCGAGGTTGGCGCGAGCACCGAAGAACTGCATTTGCTTACCAACAACCATCGGGCTTACGCAGCATGCGATAGCGTAGTCGTCGTTGTTGAAGTCTGGACGCATCAGGTCATCGTTCTCATACTGCAGAGAAGAGGTATCGATGGACACTTTAGCAGCGAATTTCTTGAAGCTCAGCGGCAGTTTTTCAGACCACAGGATAGTGATGTTCGGCTCCGGAGACGGCCCCATGGTGTACAGGGTGTTCAGGAAGCGGAAGCTGTTTTTGGTCACCAGAGTACGGCCGTCAACGCCCATACCGCCGATGGATTCTGTTGCCCAAATCGGGTCACCGGAGAACAGTTCATCGTATTCCGGGGTACGCAGGAAGCGAACCATACGCAGTTTCATGACCAGGTGGTCAACCATTTCCTGCGCGTCTTGCTCGGTGATTTTACCCGCCTGCAGGTCACGTTCGATGTAGATATCCAGGAAGCTGGAGGTACGACCGAAGGACATTGCCGCGCCGTTCTGAGATTTAACGGCAGCCAGGTAACCGAAGTAGGTCCACTGGATAGCTTCCTGAGCGGTGGTCGCCGGACCGGAGATGTCGTAGCCATATTTAGCCGCCATCTCTTTGATCTGGCCCAGCGCGCGGTGCTGTTCAGCGATTTCTTCACGCAGACGGATGGTCGCTTCCAGATCTTCGCCGCTTTCCAGTTTCGCTTGCAGAGAGTTGAACTGGGCGAATTTGTCTTTCATCAGGAAGTCGATACCGTACAGCGCAACGCGACGGTAGTCACCGATGATACGACCACGGCCGTAAGCATCCGGCAGACCAGTCAGCACGCCGGATTTACGGCAGCGCAGGATGTCCGGAGTATAGACGTCGAAAACGCCCTGGTTGTGAGTTTTACGGTACTCAGTGAAGATTTTTTTCAGCATCGGGTCCAGCTCGCGATTGTACGCTTTGCAGGAACCTTCAACCATTTTAATACCACCGAACGGGATGATCGCACGTTTCAGCGGCGCTTCGGTCTGCAGACCAACGATTTTTTCCAGACCTTTCTCGATATAGCCTGCGTCGTGAGAGGTGATGGTGGAGGCCAGGGCAGTGTCAAAATCAACAGGCGCGTGAGTGCGGTTTTCCTGTTTTACACCTTCCATTACGCTGTCCCACAGCTTGGTGGTCGCTTCAGTCGCGCCAGCCAGGAAGGATTCGTCGCCTTCATATGGGGTGTAGTTTTTCTGAATAAAGTCACGGACGTTGACTTCATTCTGCCAGTCACCTTTCGCAAAACCTTCCCAGGCTGTGGCTAACTTTTCATTAAGCTCGGACATGTAACACCTACCTTCTTAAGTGGATTTTTTATTTACTGCCTGAAACAACCCTTAGTGATGGTCGTTGCCACGCAGGTAAATGACCCAGTATGTCAACCCGACCAGCAGACCCCCGCCGATAATGTTCCCGATAGTTACCGGAATCAGGTTATCAGTGATGAAGTTCATAACGGTCAAGTGAGAGAAACTTTCCGGAGTCGAACCGATTGCGGTCCAGAATTCCGGGCTTGCAAAGTTGCGGATTACGATACCCATCGGGATCATAAACATGTTGGCGATGCTGTGCTCAAAGCCGCTGGCAACGAACATCGCTACCGGCAGGACCATGATCATCGCTTTATCCATCAGGCTACGACCGGAATAGCTCATCCATACGGCGAGACAAACCATCAGGTTAGCGAGGATACCCAGGCTCACGGCCTCCACAAAAGTATGGTGCATTTTGTGGTCAGCGGTCTGCAGGACATTGAGCCCCCAACCGCCGTTGGCAGTCATATATTCGCCTGATAACCACATCAGCAGCACAAACAGCAGTGCGCCCACCAGGTTACCAAAATAGACGTTGAGCCAGTTTTTTGCCAGTTGCCCCCAGGTAATTCGACCGCTGGCTTTCGCCACCACGATCAATACCGTAGAGGTAAAGAGGTCAGCGCCGCAGATAATGCACAGAATCAGACCCAGGGAAAAACAGACCCCACCGATAAGCTTGGCAATCCCATAAGGCATCGCGGCAGTGCCGGTGGTCGCGGTGATATAGAATACGAAAGCGATGGAGATGAAAACGCCAGCGGTGATCGCCAGATAAAAGGTCTTCATCGGATGCTTCGTTGCTTTATAGACACCTGCTTCTTCGGCGACTTTCGCCATCGCGGCAGGGAGCAAAAGATCAAAAGGGTTGTCAGCTTTCACACTAACTCTCTCTTTATATAAGTTGGCGGTGAGATACTAACAAAGCATTATAGAAGGGAAATTGATATAGATCATATCTCACCGGAACTATATGCCTTTTTAGTGTGTGGTTTTTGTGTTTTTAGTGGTTAAATTATTGAATATTATGAAGAAAATAAATTTTAAAATTTATAAGTTATGTTGAATTTTTTCGTTTTCACGCCATTTTTTGAGTTAATTAATATGGAGTATTTTATTTAAAATTAACGAATGGTAAATCTTATAAGCGCATTATTTACTATTAATTAACTTTGCAACTACAAACTATAGTGGCCGCCTCGTCAGGTGAAATCAACGGAGCCGCATTGGGCTCCGTTGCTGGTCATCAGGATGGCGCGCTTAGGGCTTATTTTGCCCAGAACGCCGCCTTCGCTCGCTGCAGTTTTTCATAAGCCTTCAGCAGCGACTGATGGGCCGGGAAGGCCTGCAGATCGCTGTCGACAGCCTGAAGGCCATAGAACGGCGCTTCCCCGCTCAGCGCCGCGCTGGCGGCTTCGACCGCTTCGGCGCCGTACATACGGATAAAGGCGTTCAGGTATTGCAGCGGCTGACGCTCCTCTTCCTGGCTCAGCAGCAGCAGGGTCTGCAGGCAGCGATAGTAGTTAGCGCGTTCCGCGCTGAAGACCGAAGCGTTGAACTCCATGGTCCACTCGGTCCAGATCAGCGCCTGCTCCAGATCGCCGCCGGCCAGGGCCAGCATGGCTTTCAGCTCGCCGACGCGCAGGGTATACCAGCCGTTGTCTTTGCCGGTGGCGAGGCCCAGCAGTTCGCGAACGCGGGTGAAATCATCCAGGCCTTCATCGTCCATCTGCTCGATCAGCGCCAGGTAATCTTCTTTTTCCCACTCGCTGCCCGGCAGGGACAGAATGGTGTCGCGCAGATGAGCGCCCATGCTGTTGTTCGCCAGCCACAGATCTTCCGCCGGGTAAATATCCGACATCCCCGGGACGATGATACGGCAGGCGTAAACGCCCAAGTGCTCGTAGTCGGCGATATACACTTCTTTATCTTCGGCCTTGAAGATGGCCATCAGGGTGGCGAACTCTTCTTCTGTGGTGCCGGAGAAGCTCCAGTCAACGAACGGATAGTCGGCATCCTGCTTGAACATATCCCAGGAAATCAGGCCGCTGGAGTCGATAAAGTGGGTTTCGAGGTTAGCATGCTCGGCGACTTCTTCGTCGTCGAAGGTCGGCGGCGTGAAGACGTCGAGATCTTTCAGGCTGCGGCCCTGCAGCAGTTCGGTGACCGTACGCTCCAGCGCCACGCCGAAGTCCGGATGGGCGCCGAAAGAGGCGAAGCAGGTGCCGTTTGCCGGGTTAAACAGCACGACGCAGATAACCGGATACTTGCCGCCCAGCGAGCCATCATAGGCAAAGATCGGGAAACCTTCGGCTTCCAGTTTGGCGATCGACTCCACGACGCCCGGATAGCGCGCCATGACCTCCGCCGGGATCTCCGGCAGGCTGATGCTTTCGGCGATGATGCGGTTTTTGATATGGCGCTCAAAGACTTCGGACAGGCCCTGCACGCGAGCTTCATTGCGGGTGTTGCCGGCGGACATGCCGTTGGAGACATACAGGTTGCCGACGATATTCATAGGAATATAGACCGTTTCGCCGTCGGACTGGCGGGTAAAGGGCAGGCCGCACACGCCGCGCTCATCGTTACCGGATTGCAGATCCACCAGCATGCTGGCCGTCAGCTGATCGTCCGGATCGTAGAACGTGAGCAGGCGGGCATCCAGCAGACCTTCCGGGACGTCGTCGTTTTCGGTCAGCGGGAACCACTTTTCGTTCGGGTAGTGAACGAACGGGCCGTTAGCGATAGTGTCGCCTAACCAGAAGTCAGCGAAAAAATAGTTGGTGGACAGGCGCTCGAAATATTCGCCCAGCGCGGAGGCGAGGGCTGCCTTTTTGGTGGCGCCTTTACCATTGGTAAAGCACAGCGCGCATTCCTTATCGCGAATGTGAACGGACCACACGTGCGGCACCGGGTTCAGCCACGAGGCCTCTTCGATATCAAATCCGAGGTCGAGCAATTTTTGCTGGAAGCGAGCGATGGAATCTTCCAGGGCGGCATCTTTGCCGGGAATAAACGTTTGGGTCATGGCGATCACTTTTGTCGTACGGAAAGCGCGCAATGATACGGCTTTTATCTGACAGGTGCTATCTCCATCATCTGGCTATGCTTAGAGACATCTTTTAATGCTCAGGGAGATGATAATGAAAGCCTTTGACTGGCAGAGGATGGCGCTCGATAAAGTGCCGGTGGAATTTCTCGGCGAGGTGGCGTTGCGCAGCCTCTACACCTTTGTTCTGGTCTTTATTTTCCTCAAAATTACCGGACGGCGCGGCGTGCGGCAGATGTCGCTGTTTGAAGTGCTGATTATTCTGACCCTCGGCTCGGCGGCGGGGGACGTGGCGTTTTATGACGATGTTCCGCTGTTGCCGGTGCTGGTGGTCTTCGTCACGCTGGCGCTGCTTTATCGCGGCATCATGTGGCTGATGGGGCATAGTGAAAAGCTGGAGGATCTGCTGGAGGGCAAGCCTATCGTGGTGGTGGAGGAGGGGCAACTGGCATGGGAGAAACTGCATGCGGAAAATATGACCGAATTCGAATTTTTTATGGAGCTACGGGTCAACAGCGTCGAGCAGCTCGGCCAGGTGCGGCTGGCGATCCTTGAAACCAATGGCCAGATCAGCGTGTTTTATTATCCCGATGACGAGGTGAGGGCCGGGTTGTCGATTCTCCCGACGCACTGCACCACGCGCTATACCACTATTCCTCAGGAGGGGATCTACGCCTGCGTACGCTGCAGCATCGTGATGGCGATGCAGGCGGGAGAAAAGCGAATATGTTCCCGCTGCGCAAATGCAGAATGGTCGAAGGCCAGCCGGGCGAAACGGCTCACCTGACAGCAAATATGTCGGTTTTATTACGTCAAGCCGATAGATTCTGTTGTGTGACGGCTGCCGCGTTTTACCGTCGGCGAGTTTTAGCCATTGCGGACCGTGTCACTGAATGATAAAACCGATAGCCACAGGAATAACTTATGCCCGCGGCGGTTCGCGGGCAAAACAACATAGCAACGTGGTGAGGGGAAATGGCTCAGGTCTATAACTTCAGTTCGGGCCCGGCAATGCTGCCGGCGGAAGTACTCAAACTGGCTCAGCAGGAACTGTGCGACTGGCACGGTCTGGGTACGTCGGTCATGGAAATCAGTCACCGTGGTAAGGAGTTCATCCAGGTGGCAGAAGAGGCAGAACAGGACTTCCGTTCTCTGCTGAATATCCCTTCCAACTATAAAGTGTTGTTCTGTCATGGCGGCGGCCGCGGCCAGTTCGCCGGGATCCCGCTGAACATCCTCGGCGATAAAAACGTCGCTGACTATGTGGACGCTGGCTACTGGGCCGCCAGCGCGGTCAAAGAGGCGAAGAAATACTGCACGCCTAACGTCATCGACGCGAAAATCACCGTCGACGGCAAGCGCGCGGTCAAGCCAATGAGCGAGTGGCAGCTGACGCCGGGCGCGGCGTATCTGCACTACTGCCCGAACGAAACCATTGACGGTATCGCGATTGACGATACGCCGAACTTCGGCGACGACGTCATCGTGACCGCCGATTTCTCCTCCACCATTCTGTCCCGCGAAATTGACGTCAACCGCTTCGGCGTGATCTATGCCGGCGCGCAGAAGAATATCGGCCCGGCAGGGTTGACGCTGGTCATCGTGCGTGAAGATCTGCTGGGTAAAGCCAGCGTGGCCTGCCCGTCAATCCTCGACTACACCGTGTTAAGCGAGAATGACTCGATGTTTAACACGCCGCCGACGTTCGCCTGGTATCTGGCCGGTCTGGTGTTTAAGTGGCTGAAACAGCAGGGCGGCGTTGCCGCGATGGACAAGATCAACCAGCAGAAAGCCGAACTGCTGTATGGCGTGATCGATAACAGCGGCTTCTATCGTAACGATGTGGCGCAAGCCAACCGCTCCCGTATGAACGTGCCGTTCCAGCTGGCGGACAGCGCGCTGGATAAACTGTTCCTAGAAGAGTCGTTTGCCGCCGGGCTGCACGCGCTTAAGGGCCACCGGGTGGTGGGCGGCATGCGTGCCTCCATCTACAACGCGATGCCGTTAGACGGCGTGAAGGCGTTAACCGATTTTATGCTGGACTTCGAACGCCGCCACGGTTAATCGCCCGTTCCTTTCTTCCTCCCCGCGGCCTGTCTGCGGGGTTTTTATTCTGTTTGTTTGAGAGTGAAGTTTGATGGATTCCCTGACGTTACAACCCATCGCACGCGTAGAGGGCACCGTGAACCTGCCAGGTTCGAAAAGCGTCTCCAACCGCGCGCTGCTGCTGGCCGCCCTGGCTCGCGGCACGACGGTGCTGACCAACCTGCTGGACAGCGACGATGTGCGCCATATGCTGAATGCCCTGAGTGCGCTGGGGGTTCAATACACCCTGTCTGCTGACCGTACCCGCTGTGAAGTGACCGGCAACGGCGGCCCGCTGCATGCCGCAGCGGCGCTGGAGCTGTTCCTCGGCAACGCCGGTACCGCGATGCGCCCGCTGGCGGCAGCCCTGTGCCTTGGCAGCAACGATATCGTGCTGACCGGCGAGCCGCGAATGAAAGAGCGCCCGATCGGCCATCTGGTGGATGCCCTGCGTCAGGGCGGCGCTCAGATCGACTATCTGGAGCAGGAAAATTATCCGCCGCTGCGCCTGCGCGGGGGATTCCAGGGGGGCAACGTTGAAGTTGACGGCAGCGTCTCCAGCCAGTTCCTGACCGCACTGCTGATGACCGCGCCGCTGGCGCCGCAGGATACTGTGATCGCCATTAAGGGCGATCTGGTGTCAAAACCCTATATCGACATTACGCTGCACCTGATGAAAACCTTCGGGGTTGAGGTGGACAACCAGTCTTATCAGCGCTTTGTGGTGCGCGGCAAGCAACAGTATCAGTCGCCGGGGGATTACCTGGTGGAAGGGGATGCTTCATCGGCCTCGTATTTCCTTGCCGCTGGCGCCATTAAGGGCGGCACGGTGAAAGTCACCGGTATCGGCCGCGGCAGCGTACAGGGCGATATTCGTTTCGCCGACGTACTGGAAAAAATGGGCGCCACCGTCACCTGGGGCGACGATTTCATCGCCTGTACCCGTGGCGAGCTCAAGGCTATCGATATGGATATGAACCATATCCCGGACGCCGCGATGACCATCGCCACCGCCGCGCTGTTCGCGCAAGGGACCACCACGCTGCGCAATATCTACAACTGGCGGGTCAAGGAGACGGACCGTCTGTTCGCCATGGCGACCGAGTTGCGTAAAGTGGGCGCCGAGGTGGAAGAGGGTGAAGATTATATTCGCATCACCCCGCCGGCGACGCTGAAGTATGCTGAAATCGGCACCTATAACGACCACCGGATGGCGATGTGCTTCTCGCTGGTGGCGCTGTCTGATACGCCGGTGACCATCCTTGATCCGAAGTGTACGGCGAAAACCTTCCCCGACTATTTTGAGCAACTGGCGCGGATCAGTACGCCGGCCTGAATGACGCGAATTTAAGGTAACAACGCCGACCTTCAGGTCGGCGTTTTTTTATCTCTGCTTGTCGGACAGGAAACTAAATGCTAGCCTTGCTTGCTTGTAAATATAGGATTTATAAGCATTTATTATGCTAATCAATGGATGATTGATATGAGAAATACAAAAGTAATGCTGGCTTTGGCCGTTTCCGCCACGTTGTTGGCAGGTTGTAAAAATATGCAGGGGATGGACACCAACGCCCTCGTCAATTCAGGAATGACGGCTTACAAAGCGGCGACGCTTTCTGACTCTGAAGTCAAAACGCTTTCCGACGATGCCTGTAAGCAAATGGATAGTGAAAATAAACTGGCTAGTGCATCAAGTAAGTACACCAAACGTCTGAACAAAATTGCCAAAGCGTTAGGAAATAATATCAACGGCACGCCGGTAACCTATAAGGTTTATATGACATCCGACGTCAACGCCTGGGCAATGGCCAACGGCTGCGTCCGCGTCTATAGCGGCCTGATGGACATGATGACCGATAATGAAGTTGAAGCGGTTCTGGGCCATGAGCTGGGTCACGTAGCGCTCGGACACTCGCGCAAAGCGATGCAAACCGCGTATGCGACTATTGCCGCACGCGATGCAATTTCAGCGACCAGCGAAGCGGCTGCAAACTTGTCTAAATCTCAGTTGGGCGATATCGCTGAGGGAATGATCAACTCTGCGTTCTCCCGCTCGCAGGAGTCGGATGCTGATGATTTCTCTTACGATCTGCTGAAAAAACGCAACATCAGCACTCAGGGGCTGGTGGGCAGCTTCGAAAAACTGGCCAGCCTTGACGCCGGCCACAGTAAATCTCTGTTCGATTCACACCCGCCTTCAGCTGAACGCGCGCAGCATATCCGCGACCGTATCGCTGCAGATAAAAAGTAAAACTCCCTCATCTTCCGGGCTGATGCTCTATCAGCCCGCTATAATTGCTCAATTCTTCCGCATGAGATTTCCAGTTATCTGTAATTTAAAAGCAAGACTCACTTTCCGCCGAAGAGATGCGTATAATGCGCGGCGTTTAGATATTTATGCGCCTTGCTGAAGGAGAAAAAGATGACGGCAACAGTTCCGGTAATCACCATTGATGGGCCTGGCGGTGCGGGTAAAGGTACGTTGTGCAAGGCAATGGCGGAAGCGCTGGGCTGGCATCTGTTAGATTCAGGCGCGATCTACCGCGTTCTGGCGCTGGCGGCGCTGCATCATCATGTTGACGTGGAGTCCGAAGAGGCGCTGGTGCCCCTGGCTGCCCATCTTGACGTGCGCTTTATTTCTACTGACGGCAACCTCGAAGTGGTGCTGGAAGGGGAAGATGTCAGCGGCGAAATTCGCACCCAGGAGGTCGCGAACGCCGCCTCGAAAGTGGCGGCTTTCCCTCGCGTTCGCGAAGCGCTGCTGCGCCGCCAGCGCGCCTTTCGTGAGCTGCCGGGGCTGATTGCCGACGGGCGCGATATGGGCACGGTGGTTTTCCCGGACGCGCCGGTGAAAATTTTCCTCGATGCCTCGGCCGATGAGCGGGCGCATCGCCGCATGCGGCAGTTGCAGGAAAAGGGCTTTGATGTTAACTTTGAACGTCTTTTGTCCGAGATAAAAGAGCGTGACGATCGCGATAGAAATCGCGCCGTGGCGCCGCTTGTCCCGGCTGCCGATGCATTAGTTCTCGATTCAACCGAACTAAACATTGAGCAAGTGATTGAAAAAGCGCTACAATATGCGCGCGAAAAATTGGCCGTTGCGTAAGCCTTAACCGGTCACGCGCCGAAGCCTCCGAATTATAGCAGTACCCCGCGGCAATGGATGGTCAGCGGGTATGTGAAACAACCCCATCCGGCACGGAGCCAGGTGGACGTTAATATTAACCTGAAGATTAAACATGACTGAATCTTTTGCTCAACTGTTTGAAGAATCCTTAAAAGAAATCGAAACCCGCCCGGGTTCCATCGTTCGTGGTGTTGTTGTTGCTATCGACAAAGACGTAGTACTGGTTGACGCCGGTCTGAAATCTGAGTCCGCCATCCCGGCTGAGCAGTTCAAAAACGCCCAGGGCGAGCTGGAAATCCAGGTTGGTGACGAAGTTGACGTTGCTCTGGATGCAGTAGAAGACGGCTTCGGTGAAACTCTGCTGTCCCGTGAGAAAGCTAAACGTCACGAAGCTTGGATCACGCTGGAAAAAGCTTACGAAGACGCTGAAACTGTTACCGGTGTTATCAACGGCAAAGTTAAAGGTGGCTTCACTGTTGAGCTGAACGGTATTCGTGCGTTCCTGCCGGGTTCCCTGGTAGACGTTCGTCCGGTGCGCGACACGCTGCACCTGGAAGGCAAAGAGCTTGAGTTCAAAGTCATCAAGCTGGACCAGAAGCGTAACAACGTTGTTGTTTCTCGTCGTGCCGTTATCGAATCCGAAAACAGCGCAGAGCGCGATCAGCTGCTGGAAAACCTGCAGGAAGGCATGGAAGTCAAAGGTATCGTTAAGAACCTCACTGACTACGGTGCATTCGTTGATCTGGGCGGCGTTGACGGCCTGCTGCACATCACCGATATGGCCTGGAAACGCGTTAAGCATCCGAGCGAAATCGTAAACGTTGGCGACGAAATCACTGTTAAAGTGCTGAAGTTCGACCGCGAGCGTACCCGTGTATCCCTGGGCCTGAAACAGCTGGGCGAAGATCCGTGGGTAGCTATCGCTAAACGTTATCCGGAAGGTACCAAACTGACCGGTCGCGTGACCAACCTGACCGACTACGGCTGCTTCGTTGAAATCGAAGAAGGCGTTGAAGGCCTGGTTCACGTTTCTGAAATGGATTGGACCAACAAAAACATCCACCCGTCCAAAGTTGTTAACGTTGGCGACGTAGTGGAAGTAATGGTTCTGGATATCGACGAAGAGCGTCGTCGTATCTCCCTGGGTCTGAAGCAGTGCAAATCTAACCCATGGCAGCAGTTCGCGGAAACCCACAACAAGGGCGACCGTGTTGAAGGTAAAATCAAGTCTATCACTGACTTCGGTATCTTCATCGGCCTGGACGGCGGCATCGACGGCCTGGTTCACCTGTCTGACATCTCCTGGAACGTTGCAGGCGAAGAAGCAGTTCGTGAATACAAAAAAGGCGACGAAATCGCAGCAGTTGTTCTGCAGGTTGACGCAGAGCGTGAGCGTATCTCCCTGGGCGTTAAACAGCTGGCGGAAGATCCGTTCAACAACTACGTTGCTCTGAACAAGAAAGGCGCTATCGTTGTTGGTAAAGTGACTGCAGTTGACGCTAAAGGCGCAACCGTAGAACTGGCTGACGGCGTAGAAGGTTACCTGCGTGCTTCTGAAGCATCCCGTGACCGCGTTGAAGACGCAACTCTGGTTCTGAGCGTTGGCGACGAAGTTGAAGCGAAATTCACTGGCGTGGATCGTAAGAACCGCGTAGTGAGCCTGTCTGTACGTGCGAAAGACGAAGCGGAAGAAAAAGACGCTATCGCTACCGTGAACAAGCAGGAAGACGCGAACTTCTCCAACAACGCCATGGCTGAAGCGTTCAAAGCAGCGAAAGGCGAGTAATCTTTGTCATTCAGGTAATAACAACCTGAATAGTGACGAGTTTACTTGACAGATTGCAGGATTCGTCCTGTAATCAAGCACAAAGGGCGGCTACGGCCGCCCTTGTTTAAGCTGTTAGCTAATTTTTGCCTTGAAGGAAACCGGAGGAATAATGACCAAGTCAGAATTGATTGAAAGACTTGCCAGCCAGCAATCTCACATTCCGGCGAAAGCGGTGGAAGATGCTGTTAAAGAAATGCTGGAACATATGGCCTCAACGCTTGCTCAAGGTGAGCGCATTGAAATCCGCGGTTTCGGCAGCTTCTCTCTGCACTATCGAGCACCTCGCACCGGACGTAACCCGAAAACTGGTGATAAAGTCGAACTGGAAGGTAAGTACGTTCCGCACTTTAAGCCCGGGAAAGAATTACGTGACCGCGCCAATATTTATGAAGGGTGAGTTGCACGACGTGCAACCTGCCTGACGATAAAAGCACCTTTGGGTGCTTTTTTTGTACCCGCCATTTGCGTTCCGCCTCGCAAAACAAAAGTGCCTGACTGCAAGCGTGACGATTGTCTGGAACGCTGCGCGCGCGCCTGAATACTGCCCCAGGACGCCAGCCTCGCTTTGCGTAACACTGCCCGCTCACAGGGAGGTGTTTATGCGTCTACCATGGCTTGCCGGATGCGCCATCATCGCAATACTGCCGCTACTCTGGCTACCCGCGTTGCCGGGGCCGGGCATTCTGGCGGTCGCCGGCGTACTGGCGATGTTGCTGACCCGTCTGCGCGGGACGGTCGTCGCCGTTGTGGCGGTGACGCTTCTGCTGATGGTCTGGGGAGTTTTAAGCGCGTATCAGGCGCTGTGGCCAACGCAGCACCTCACCGGCGCCGTCCGTCAGGCGGAAGTGATCCTCCACGAGACGGATGGTCAGACCCTGCACCGCGGGCAGATTGTGCGCCTGGCGGGTCGCTTCCTGTTCCCTCCGGTTGGCGTGACTTTATACGGGGAACTTGCACCTGCGCCCGTCTGCGAGGGGCAGCGCTGGATGATGACGCTGCGCCTGCGGCCGGTGCATGGGCAGCTCAATGACGGGGGCTTCGACAGCCAGCGCTATGCGCTGGCTCAGCATCGGCCGCTGAGCGGGGGGATCGTCGCCGCTTCCGCGCTGGATACCCGCTGCAGTCTGCGCGCCCGCTACCTGGCGTCGCTGACCCGGCGATTGCAGACTTATCCCTGGCATCCGGTGATGCTGGGGCTGGGAATGGGGGAGCGGCTGGCGCTGCCGGCGGAGATAAAGGTCCTGATGCAGAACACAGGCACCTCCCATCTGATGGCTATCTCCGGTTTGCATATTGCCCTCGCGGCTTCCCTGATCGTGCTCCTGCTGCGCGGATTACAGTCACTTTTACCGGGGCGCTGGATCGGCTGGCGGCTACCGCTGCTGGCAGGGCTGGCGGGCGCCGTCGGCTATGCCTGGCTGACCGGTATGCAGCCGCCGGCCCTGCGCACTTGCGTAGGGCTTGCGGTCTGCTGTGCTTTACGTTTGTCGGGTCAACGCTGGACGGCATGGCAGGTGTGGCTCTGCTGTTTGGGGGCGATACTGGTTGCCGATCCGTTGGCGGTGTTGTCGCAAAGCCTGTGGCTATCCGCCTTCGCCGTGGCGGGGCTGATCTTCTGGTACCAGTGGTTACCGCTGCCTGACAGCCGCTGGCGCTGGCCGTGGAAAGCCCTGTTCGCCCTCGCGCATTTGCAGGCTGGCGTGACGCTGCTGCTGATGCCGCTGCAACTGCTGCTCTTCCACGGTATAAGCCTGACGTCGATGGCCGCCAATTTGCTGGCGGTACCGTTAGTGACCCTGCTGGCGGTGCCGCTCATTCTCGCCGGAATGCTGCTGCATCTCACTGGACCGGAGATGGTGGCGTCGCTGATCTGGCTGGCAGCCGATCGCGTGCTGGCGGTATTGTTCTGGGGGTTACGACGTTTACCGGACGGCTGGCTGACGTTGGATGCCCGCTGGCTCTGGATCAGTAGCCTGCCGTGGCTGCTGGTGATGGGCTGGCGTTTTCAGAGCTGGCGACATTCGCCGGCGCTGTGTCTGAGCGTGCTGTTTTTGCTGACGCGGCCATTCAGCCGGCAACCGCCCGCGGACCAATGGCAGGTGACGATGCTGGATGTCGGGCAAGGGCTGGCGATGGTGATCGAGCGTTACGGCAAGGCGTTATTGTACGATACCGGGCCGGCATGGCCGCAGGGCGACAGCGGTCGACAGGTGATTATCCCGTGGCTGCGCTGGCGCCATCTGCAGCTGCAGGGGATTATGCTGAGCCACGAGCATCTTGACCATCGCGGCGGCCTCGAATCGGTGCTGCAGGCATGGCCGCAGGCGTGGGTGCGCAGCCCGCCAGGCTGGTCGGGTCATCTGCCGTGCCATCGCGGCGAGCGCTGGCAGTGGCAGGGACTCACTTTCCAGGCGCTGTGGCCGCTGCCGGGCAGCACGGCAAAGGGAAATAATCACTCCTGCGTGGTGCGGATCGATGACGGTCGCTCCAGCATCCTGCTGACCGGCGATATAGAACGTCAGGCGGAGCAGGCGATGATCAGCCGCTACTGGCAGCATCTGGCGTCTACACTTATTCAGGTTCCCCATCACGGCAGCAACACCTCCTCCAGCGAACTGCTGATCCGGCGGGTGGATGGCGCGGCCGCGCTGGTTTCCGCTTCGCGCTACAATGCGTGGCGGATGCCCTCGCACAAGGTCGTTCAGCGTTATCGCCAGCGGGGGTATCGCTGGTTCGCCACGCCGCAGCAGGGGCAGATAACGGTGGTTTTTTCTGCAGAAGGGTGGCAAATCCATAGCTTACGGGATCAAGTTTTACCACGTTGGTATCATCAGTGGTTTGGCGCGCCCGCCGATAACGGGTAGAATATGCGGCTATTTCAACACAAGCTGGTTTATTGAATGCAGAACGATAAAGATCTCTCCACGTGGCAGACCTTCCGCCGACTTTGGCCGATTATTGCACCGTTTAAAGCCGGGCTAATCGTAGCGGCGGTGGCGTTAGTGCTTAACGCGGGCAGTGACACCTTCATGTTATCGCTTCTTAAACCGTTATTGGATGATGGTTTTGGTAAAACGGATCGCTCAGTGCTGCTATGGATGCCGCTGGTGGTTATCGGGCTGATGGTGCTGCGTGGGATCACCAGCTACATCTCGAGCTATTGTATCTCCTGGGTTTCCGGCAAAGTGGTGATGACCATGCGTCGTCGCCTGTTCGGCCATATGATGGGTATGCCGGTGGCATTCTTTGACAAGCAGTCTACCGGGACGCTGCTGTCACGTATCACCTATGATTCCGAGCAGGTCGCTTCCTCTTCTTCCAGCGCGCTGATCACCGTGGTCCGCGAAGGGGCATCGATTATCGGCCTGTTCGTGATGATGTTCTATTACAGCTGGCAGCTGTCGCTGATCCTGATCGTACTGGCGCCTATCGTGTCGGTAGCAATCCGCGTGGTCTCCAAGCGTTTTCGCAATATCAGTAAGAATATGCAGAACACGATGGGGCAGGTCACCACCAGCGCCGAGCAGATGCTTAAAGGGCACAAAGAGGTGCTGATGTTTGGCGGCCAGGAAGTGGAAACCAAACGTTTTGATAAGGTCAGCAATAAAATGCGCCTGCAGGGGATGAAGATGGTTTCCGCCTCGTCTATCTCCGACCCGATCATTCAGCTTATCGCCTCCCTGGCGCTGGCCTTTGTCCTGTATGCCGCCAGCTTCCCGAGCGTGATGGACACCCTGACCGCCGGGACCATTACCGTGGTCTTCTCCTCCATGATTGCGCTGATGCGTCCGCTGAAGTCGCTGACTAACGTCAATGCCCAGTTCCAGCGCGGGATGGCGGCATGCCAGACGCTGTTTGCGATCCTCGATTCCGAGCAGGAAAAAGACGAAGGTACGCGCGTCATTGAGCGGGCGAAAGGCAATCTCAAGTTCGAGAACGTCACCTTTACCTATCCGGGTCGCGAAGTGGCCGCGCTGCGCAATATCAATCTCGATATCCCGGAAGGGAAAACCGTGGCGCTGGTGGGACGCTCCGGGTCGGGTAAATCGACCATCGCCAGCCTGATCACACGCTTCTACGATGTCGACGACGGGCAGATCCTGCTGGATGGCCACGACCTGCGCGAGTACAAGCTGAGCTCGCTGCGCGACCAGGTCGCGCTGGTTTCACAGAACGTGCACCTGTTCAATGATACCGTCGCTAATAACATCGCCTATGCCCGTACCGAAGAGTACAGCCGCGAGCAAATTGAAGAGGCTGCGCGGATGGCCTACGCCATGGACTTCATCAATAAGATGGACAATGGCCTGGATACCATCATCGGCGAAAATGGCGTGATGCTGTCCGGCGGCCAGCGTCAGCGTATTGCTATCGCCCGTGCGCTACTGCGTAACAGCCCGATCCTGATCCTCGATGAAGCCACCTCGGCGCTGGATACCGAGTCCGAACGTGCGATTCAGGCGGCGCTGGATGAGCTGCAGAAAAACCGCACCTCGCTGGTTATCGCCCACCGTCTGTCAACCATTGAGCAGGCTGATGAGATCGTGGTGGTTGAAGACGGGCGGATTGTGGAGCGCGGAACGCACCACGACCTGCTGGAGCATAAAGGCGTATACGCCCAGCTGCATAAGATGCAATTCGGCGAATGATCGCGCGCATCTGGTCCGGTGAATCGCCGCTGTGGCGCCTGCTGCTGCCGCTCTCCTGGCTGTATGGCCTGGTGAGCGCGGTGATTCGCCTCAGTTATCAGCTGGGGTGGAAAAAAGCCTGGCGCGCGCCGGTGCCGGTGGTGGTGGTCGGTAATCTGACCGCCGGCGGCAATGGTAAAACGCCGGTGGTGATCTGGCTGGTGGAGCAGCTGCAACAGCGCGGCATTCGCGTTGGGGTGGTCTCCCGCGGCTACGGCGGTAAAGCCGAACGCTACCCGCTGGTGTTAACTGACCGGACCAGTACGGCGCAGGCAGGTGATGAACCGGTGCTTATCCATCAGCGCACCGGCGCGCCGGTGGCTGTCTCTCCACTGCGCAGCGACGCGGTGAAATCGCTGCTCAGCGCGCACGATCTGCAGATTATCGTGACCGACGATGGTTTGCAGCACTATAAGCTGGCGCGGGACCGGGAAATTGTCGTCATCGACGGCGTGCGCCGCTTTGGCAACGGCTGGTGGCTGCCTGCCGGGCCGATGCGCGAGCGGGCGTCGCGCTTGCAAAGCGTTGATGCGGTTATCGTCAACGGCGGCGTGGCGCGTCCGGGAGAGATCCCGATGCAGCTGCGTCCCGGGATGGCGGTCAACCTGCTCACCGGCGAACGTCGCGATGTCTCTACCTTCACTAACGTGGTGGCAATGGCCGGCATCGGCCATCCGCCGCGCTTTTTCGCCACCCTCGAAAGCTGTGGCGTCCAACCGGTCAAAACCGTGGCTCTGGCGGACCATCAGGCGCTGAACCAGGCCGATGTCGCCGCCCTGGTAACCGCCGGGCAGACGCTGCTGATGACCGAAAAAGACGCCGTGAAATGTCGCGATTTCGCCGCTGCGAACTGGTGGTATTTACCGGTCGACGCCATAATGGCCGATGAACGCGCACAGCGGTTGCTTGCGGACTTAGCGACGTTGGCGCAACGTTAACCGACGCGCCGGCTTTGCTCGCCGCTGTGCTGGAAATCCTGACGGAGAACCTGCATGTCGGTATTGCAACTATCGCTTAATGAGGCGCGCCACCTCCATCTCGCGGCGCAGGGGTTATTAAAAAAGCCCCGGCGTCGCGCTCGCCCAAATGACATCCTTTCTACCATCCAGCAGATGTCGCTGCTGCAAATCGATACCATCAACGTGGTGGCCCGCAGCCCCTACCTGGTGCTGTTCAGCCGCCTCGGCAGCTATCCGCAGCACTGGCTGGATGAGTCGCTGCGCAACGGCGAGCTGATGGAATACTGGGCGCATGAAGCCTGTTTTCTGCCGCGCAGCGATTTCGCCCTTGTACGCCACCGGATGTTGAACCCCGATAAGATGGGCTGGAAATATCATCGCGCGTGGATGGAGGAGCATGCCGGCAGTATTGCAGAGCTGGTGGCGCATATCGGCCAAAACGGGCCGGTTCGCTCGGCGGATTTTGCCCACCCTCGCAAAGGCGCCAGCGGCTGGTGGGAGTGGAAACCGCATAAGCGCCACCTGGAAGGGCTGTTTACCGCCGGGGAAGTGATGGTGGTAGAGCGGCGCAACTTTCACCGCGTGTATGATTTAACCCGGCGGGTGATGCCGCACTGGGACGACGAGCGCGATGCGCTGTCCCGCGACGCCGCAGAGGCCATCATGCTGCGCAACAGCGCCCGCAGCCTCGGCATCTTTCGTCCCCAGTGGCTGGCGGATTACTATCGTTTACGTCAGCCGGCGCTACCGGGTCTGCTGGCGGCCTGGCAGGAAGAGGGTCTGGTGACCCCGGCCAACGTGGAAGCGCTTGGCGAGATGTGGCTGCATCGCGATGCGCTGGCGCAGCTGGAGTCCGCGCCCGGCGGTAAACTTACCGCCAGCCATAGCGCCGTGCTCTCGCCCTTCGACCCGGTGGTCTGGGATCGGAAACGCGCTGAGCAGCTGTTCAACTTCAGCTATCGTCTGGAGTGCTATACCCCTGCGCCGAAGCGTCAGTATGGCTACTTCGTACTGCCTCTGCTGCACCAGGGAAAACTGGTCGGGCGGATGGACAGTAAAATACATCGCAAAAGCCGGGAACTGGAGATCTTCGCCCTGTGGCTGGAGGATGGGGTGAAGATCACCCGCGGTCTGGAGCAGGGGCTGCGCCGGGCGATCAACGATTTCGCACGCTGGCAATCGGCAGAGCGGATCCTGTGCCGACGCCTGCCGGAAGGGCTGTTTGGCGGCCAGACGCAGGGGTGGGAAATCGATGCTGATTGATCCCGGCGCCGACCTTCCTGTGTTATGCTGCTGAGAAATCTATCCGGTCCATCAGGAGGAAACATGGATCACCGTTTACTTGAAATCATCGCCTGCCCGGTCTGTAACGGTAAGCTGTATTACAGTCAGGATAAGCAAGAACTTATTTGCAAACTTGATAGTCTGGCGTTTCCGCTCCGCGACGGCATCCCTGTGCTGCTGGAGACAGAAGCGCGTCCGCTGGCGGTAGAAGAGAGTCACTCATGAGTTTCGTGGTCATTATTCCTGCGCGTTTCGCCTCCACGCGCCTGCCGGGAAAACCACTGCAGGACATTAACGGCAAGCCGATGATTGTCCATGTGCTGGAGCGCGCCCGCGAATCCGGCGCGGAACGCATTATTGTCGCCACCGATCACGAAGATGTCGCCCGGGCGGTTGAAGCCGCCGGCGGCGAGGTCTGCATGACCCGCGCCGACCATCAGTCCGGCACCGAACGGCTGGCGGAGGTGGTGGAGAAGTGCGCGTTCAGCGATGACACCATCATCGTCAATATCCAGGGCGATGAGCCGATGATCCCCTCGGCTATCGTCCGCCAGGTGGCGGAGAATCTGGCTGCCAGCACCAGCGGAATGGCGACGCTGGCGGTACCGATCCACGATGCGGAAGAGGCGTTTAATCCAAATGCGGTCAAAGTAGTGATGGATGCGCAGGGCTATGCGCTCTATTTCTCCCGCGCCACCATTCCCTGGGATCGCGATCGCTTTGCCCACTCCCGCGACGCCATTGGTGATTCTCTGCTGCGCCACATCGGCATCTATGGCTATCGCGCCGGCTTTATTCGCCGCTACGTCAGCTGGGCGCCAAGCCCGCTGGAGCAGATTGAAATGCTCGAGCAGCTGCGGGTGCTGTGGTATGGCGAGAAGATCCACGTCGCCGTGGCGGCCGAAGTGCCCGGTACCGGCGTCGATACCCCTGAAGATCTGGCGCGCGTCCGCGCTGAACTGCGCTAGTCCTCTGTCCCCTCCTTGCAGGAGGGGATATCCCCACCAGTTTTATGCTTTTTTTGCCCATTTTTGATCTTATCCGATGACAACCCAGGTGCGGGCGCTCATTATGAAATCAGTAGTGTTCATAGGGGTAATCGACAATGGAACAGTTGCGAACCGAACTCAGTCACCTGCTTGGCGAAAAGCTGAGCCGGGTGGAGTGTGTCAGTGAAAAAGCCGCTACGGCGCTGTGGTCCCTGTATGACGCGCAGGGAAATCCGATGCCGCTGCTGGCGCGAAGTTTCACCACGCCCGGGGTGGCGCGGCAGCTGGCCTGGAAGATCTCCACTCTGGCGCGCAGCGGTACGGTGCGCATGCCGGTGGTCTACGGCGTGATGACGCACGAAGAGCATCCCGGGCCGGACGTGCTGCTGCTTGAGCGCCTGCGCGGCGTCCCGGTGGAGGCGCCCACCCGCACCCCGGCACGCTGGGAGCAGCTGCAGGAGCAGATCGTCGAGGCGCTGCTGGCCTGGCATCGTCAGGACAGCGGCGGCTGCGTGGGGATGGTCGATAATACCCAGGACAATCTGTGGCCGAACTGGTACCGGCAGCGGGTGGCGATGTTGTGGAGCACCCTGAACCTGTATCAGGACACCGGCCTGACCATGCAGGATAAGCGGGTTTTGTTCCGCTCTCGCGAGTGTCTGCCGGAGCTGTTCCGCGATTTCAATGATAATGCCGTGCTGGTGCACGGCAATTTCACCCTGCGCAGTATGCTGAAAGATCCGCGCAGCGATCAGCTGCTGGCGATGGTCGGCCCGGGGATGATGCTCTGGGCGCCGCGGGAGTACGAACTGTTCCGTCTCGCGGAGGGGGGCCAGGCCGAGCAGCTGCTATGGCGCTACCTGCAGCAGGCGCCGGTTTCCGAGGCCTTTGTCTGGCGGCGCTGGCTTTATCTGCTGTGGGATGAGGTGGATAGTCTGGTCAATACCGGGCGCTTTGACCGCGCCCGTTTCGACCTCGCCGCGAAATCACTCCTGCCCTGGCTCGCCTGAGCTGCCTTTCAGCCATTGCCAAACGCGACCGAGCGTTTCATAGCCGACCCGGTCGCTGTGCATCAGCCACACCGGAGAAGGAATGACCCGCTCCCACGGATTGAGCGGTGACATGATCGCCATCTGATTAGCCGGTGCGGGCAGTGGATCCAGACCGGCATGGCGAAAGAAGATCATCGCCCGCGGAAGGTGTGACGCCGAGGTGACCAGCAGGAAGGGGGCGTCGCCGATGGCGCCCTTCACCGCCAGCGCTTCCTCTTCCGTATCTTTCGGCTTATCGAGCACGATGATATCGCTGCGCGGTACGCCGAGGCTCTCGGCCACTCTCGCCCCGGCCTCCGCCGTGCTGACGGGGTTGGTTTTTGCCGCCGCGCCGGTAAAGATCATTTTCGATCCCGGATTCTCCTGCCACAGGCGAATGCCCTCCGTCAGGCGCGGCAGGCTGTTGCTGATAAGGTTAGAGCTTGGCGCCCACTCCGGGTTCCAGGTATAGCCGCCGCCCAGCACCACCACGTAGCTCACCGGCTGCTCGCCGCGCCAGGTGGGATAGCGATCTTCTATCGGTTTAAGCAGGCTGTCTGCCACGGGCTGCAGGCTCAGCAGCGCCAGCAGCAGCCAGCCGAGGCTCACGCACAGCTTCCCGGTACGTTGAAAGCGGCTGAACCATAACAGGGCGATCCCGATACCGATCAGCAACAGCAGGGCAGGAAGCGGCAGCAGCAGACCGCCGACGATCTTTTTTAGCGTGAAAAGCATGCCAGATGGTTCCTTTTTTAACCATATAACCAAAGTTATGTTCGGATCTTATAACAGATCGCTTCATTCTCGGCGCGGGTATGACAAAATAGCGGTTTTGTGTTGGCTTGTGGAGTCGCCCGTGCAGGATCGCAATTTCGATGACATTGCTGAAAAGTTTTCGCGCAATATTTACGGCACCACAAAAGGCCAGCTGCGCCAGGCAATCCTCTGGCAGGATCTGGAGCCGCTGCTGGCGCAGCTGGGGCCGGGACCGCTGAGGATACTGGATGCCGGCGGCGGCGAAGGGCAAACGGCCATTAAAGTGGCGCAACTGGGCCATCACGTGACGCTGTGCGATCTCTCTGCTGAAATGGTGGCCCGCGCCCGCCAGGCTGCTGTCGATAAAGGTGTGATCGACAACATGCATTTTGTACAATGCGCGGCTCAGGATATTGCGCAGCACTTGGAAAGCCCGGTCGATCTGGTACTGTTTCATGCGGTGCTGGAGTGGGTGGCGGAGCCCCAGGCGGTGCTGCGTACCCTGTGGTCGACGCTGCGTCCTGGCGGCGGCTTGTCGTTGATGTTCTACAATGCTAACGGCCTGCTGATGCACAATATGGTTGCCGGTAATTTCGATTACGTACAACTGGGCATGCCAAAAAAGAAAAAACGCACGCTGTCGCCGGATTATCCGCGTGAGCCGCAACAGGTTTATCACTGGCTGGAAGAGATTGGCTGGCAAATTGTCAGCAAAACCGGCGTGCGGGTGTTTCATGATTATCTGCGTGAAAAACGCCAACAGCATGACAGCTATGCGGCGCTGCTGGAGCTGGAGACGCGCTACTGTCGTCAGGAGCCGTACCTCAGCCTGGGCCGTTATATTCATGTCACCGCGCTTAAGAGCCAGGCTCATAGCCGCAGATGCAAGGATAAAGTATGAGTGAATTTTCCCAGACAGTCCCCGAACTGGTTGCCTGGGCCAGGAAAAACGATTTTTCTATCTCGCTGCCGGTCGACAGGCTCTCTTTCCTGCTGGCGATCGCCACCCTGAATGGCGAACGGCTGGAAGGAGAAATGAGCGAGGGAGAACTGGTGGATGCGTTCCGCCACGTGAGTGATGCGTTTGAGCAGACCAGCGAAACCATCAGCCAGCGCGCCAATAACGCCATCAACGATTTGGTGCGCCAGCGTCTGCTGAACCGCTTTACCAGCGAAATTACCGAAGGCAATGCAATCTATCGTCTGACGCCGTTGGGGATCGGGATCACCGATTATTATATCCGGCAGCGCGAATTTTCGACGCTGCGTCTCTCGATGCAGTTGTCGATCGTCGCCGGCGAGCTGAAGCGCGCGGCGGACGCGGCAGAAGAGGGCGGCGATGAGTTTCACTGGCATCGCAACGTTTTTGCCCCGCTGAAGTATTCGGTGGCGGAAATTTTCGACAGCATCGACCTGACGCAGCGCATCATGGATGAGCAGCAGCAGCTGGTGAAAGACGATATCGCGCAGCTGTTGAACAAAGACTGGCGCGCGGCGATTTCCAGCTGTGAACTGTTGCTGTCGGAAACTTCCGGTACCCTGCGTGAACTGCAGGATACGCTGGATGCGGCGGGAGATAAGCTGCAGGCGAATCTGCTGCGCATTCAGGATTCGACCATGGCGCGCGACGATCTCCATTTTGTCGACCGGCTGGTGTTCGATCTGCAAAGCAAGCTCGACCGCATCGTCAGCTGGGGCCAGCAGGCGATTGACCTGTGGATCGGCTATGACCGCCACGTGCACAAGTTTATCCGTACCGCTATCGATATGGATAAGAACCGCGTCTTCGCTCAGCGTCTGCGCCAGTCGGTACAGACCTATTTTGATGAGCCGTGGGCGCTGACTTACGCCAACGCCGACCGTCTGCTGGATATGCGCGACGAGGAGATGGCCCTGCGCGATGAAGAGGTCACCGGCGAGCTGCCTGCGGACCTTGAATTTGAAGAGTTTAACGAAATTCGCGAGCAGCTGGCGGCGCTGATCGAAGCGCAGCTGGCGGTCTATAAAGAGAAAGGAATACCGCTGGATCTCGGCCTGGTGGCGCGGGAGTTCCTGGCGCAATATCCGCGTGGGCGTCACTTTGACGTGGCGCGGATCGTCGTGGATCAGGCGGTACAGCTGGGCGTCGCCCAGGCAGATTTCACCGGACTGCCAGCCAAATGGCAGCCGATTAATGATTACGGAGCCAAGGTACAGGCGCATGTCATTGACAAATATTGAACAAGTGATGCCGGTTAAGCTGGCGCAGGCGTTGGCCAATCCGTTATTTCCGGCGCTGGACAGCGCCCTGCGCGCGGGCCGACATATCGGCCTCGACGAGCTGGATAATCACGCATTTTTGATGGATTTCCAGGATTATCTGGAAGAGTTTTATGCTCGCTATAACGTCGAGCTGATCCGCGCGCCGGAGGGCTTCTTCTACCTGCGCCCGCGTTCCACAACCCTGATTTCACGCTCGGTGCTGTCCGAACTGGATATGATGGTGGGCAAAATTCTTTGCTATCTCTATCTCAGCCCGGAGCGCCTGGCAAATGAAGGGATTTTCACCCAGCAGGAGCTGTATGACGAGCTGCTGACCCTGGCGGATGAATCCAGGCTGCTGAAGCTGGTCAACAACCGTTCCACCGGTTCGGATCTGGACCGCCAGAAGCTGCAGGAAAAAATGCGCGCGTCGCTTAACCGCCTGCGCCGTCTGGGGATGGTGTGGTTTATGGGCCATGACAGCAGCAAGTTCCGTATTACCGAATCGGTATTCCGCTTTGGCGCCGATGTGCGCGCCGGCGACGACCCACGCGAGGCGCAGCGCCGCCTGATCCGCGACGGGGAAGCGATGGCCCTGGAAAATCACCTGCAGCTCAATGATGAGAATGAAGAGAACCAGCCGGATAGCGGGGAGGAAGAGTAATGATTGAACGCGGTAAGTTTCGCTCGCTGACGCTGGTTAACTGGAACGGTTTCTTTGCCCGGACCTTTGATCTTGATGAACTGGTCACCACCCTCTCCGGGGGGAACGGCGCCGGTAAGTCGACGACCATGGCGGCCTTCGTCACGGCGCTGATCCCCGATTTAACCCTGCTGCATTTCCGTAACACCACCGAAGCGGGGGCCACCAGCGGCTCACGCGATAAAGGCCTGCACGGGAAGCTGCGCGCCGGGGTCTGTTACTCCGTGCTCGACGTCATCAACTCGCGCCATCAGCGCGTGGTGGTCGGCGTGCGTCTGCAGCAGGTTGCCGGGCGCGATCGCAAAGTCGATATCAAGCCTTTCGCCATTCAGGGGCTGCCCACCGCTATCCTGCCGACCCAGCTGTTAACCGAAACGCTGAACGATCGCCAGGCGCGCGTGGTTAGTCTCAATGAGCTGAAAGACAAGCTCGAGGCGATGGAAGGGGTCCAGTTTAAGCAGTTCAACTCGATCACCGAGTATCACTCGCTGATGTTCGATCTGGGCGTGGTGGCGCGGCGTCTGCGTTCCGCTTCCGATCGAAGTAAATACTATCGCCTGATCGAGGCATCGCTGTACGGCGGGATCTCCAGCACCATTACCCGCTCGCTGCGCGACTACCTGTTGCCGGAAAACAGCGGCGTGCGTAAGGCATTCCAGGATATGGAAGCGGCGCTGCGGGAAAACCGCATGACCCTCGAGGCGATCCGCGTCACCCAGTCCGATCGCGATCTGTTCAAACACCTGATCAGCGAAGCCACTAACTACGTGGCGGCGGACTATATGCGTCACGCCAACGAGCGGCGCATTCATCTTGATAAGGCGCTGGAGTATCGTCGCGATCTCTTTACCTCCCGTTCACAGCTGGCGGCAGAGCAGTATAAGCACGTCGACATGGCGCGCGAGCTGCAGGAGCATAACGGCGCAGAAGGCGATCTGGAAGCGGATTACCAGGCCGCCAGCGACCACCTGAACCTGGTGCAG
The DNA here is from genome assembly GCF_040064755.1 of Klebsiella sp. GB_Kp056. Taxonomy (NCBI): domain Bacteria; kingdom Pseudomonadati; phylum Pseudomonadota; class Gammaproteobacteria; order Enterobacterales; family Enterobacteriaceae; genus Klebsiella; species Klebsiella sp. GB_Kp056. The sequence continues at coordinate 38,926 of NZ_JBEAJA010000035.1, forward strand.
ACCGCACTACGTCAGCAGGAAAAAATCGAGCGCTACGAAGCGGATCTCGACGAGCTGCAGATCCGTCTGGAAGAGCAGAACGAAGTGGTGGCGGAAGCCATCGATCGCCAGGAAGAGAACGAAGCCCGCGCCGAGGCCGCCGAGCTGGAAGTGGATGAGCTGAAAAACCAGCTCGCCGACTATCAGCAGGCGCTCGACGTGCAGCAGACCCGCGCCATTCAGTATAACCAGGCGCTGCAGGCGCTGGAGCGCGCGAAGGCGCTGTGTCATCTGCCGGATCTGACGCCGGAGAGCGCCGACGAGTGGCTGGAAACCTTCCAGGCGAAAGAGCAGGAAGCGACGGAGAAAATGCTGTCGCTGGAACAGAAAATGAGCGTGGCGCAAACCGCGCACAGCCAGTTTGAACAGGCCTACCAGCTAGTGGCGGCGATTAACGGCCCGCTGGCGCGCAATGAAGCCTGGGACGTGGCGCGCGAATTGCTGCGCGACGGCGTGAACCAGCGTCACCAGGCCGAGCAGGCGCAGGGGCTGCGTAGCCGCCTCAACGAGCTGGAGCAGCGCCTGCGCGAGCAGCAGGACGCCGAGCGCCAGCTGGCTGAGTTCTGCAAACGCCAGGGCAAACGCTACGATATCGACGATCTGGAAACGCTGCATCAGGAGCTGGAAGCGCGCATCGCTTCGCTGGCCGACAGCGTTTCTAACGCGCAGGAACAGCGCATGACCCTGCGCCAGGAACTGGAGCAGCTGCAGTCGCGCACTCAGACGCTGATGCGCCGGGCGCCGGTCTGGCTGGCGGCGCAGAACAGCCTTAACCAGCTGTGCGAGCAGAGCGGCGAGCAGTTTGAGTCCGGCCAGGAGGTTACCGAATACCTGCAGCAGCTGCTGGAGCGCGAGCGCGAAGCTATCGTTGAACGTGACGAGGTCGGCGCCCGCAAGCGCGCCATCGACGAAGAAATTGAGCGTCTCAGCCAGCCGGGCGGTTCGGAAGATCCGCGCCTCAACGCGCTGGCGGAACGGTTCGGCGGCGTTCTGCTGTCCGAGATCTACGATGATGTCAGCCTTGACGATGCGCCGTACTTCTCCGCGCTGTACGGTCCGTCGCGCCATGCCATCGTGGTGCCGGATCTGTCGCAGGTTGCCGAGCAGCTTGAAGGACTGGAAGATTGTCCGGAAGATCTCTATCTGATCGAAGGCGATCCGCAGTCCTTTGACGATAGCGTATTCAGCGTGGATGAGCTGGAAAAAGCGGTGGTGGTGAAGATTGCCGACCGCCAGTGGCGTTATTCGCGCTTCCCGTCGCTGCCGCTGTTTGGCCGCGCCGCGCGTGAAAACCGCATTGAAACCCTGCATGCCGAGCGTGAATCGCTGTCCGAGCGTTTTGCGACCCTGTCGTTTGACGTGCAGAAAACTCAGCGTCTGCATCAGGCCTTTAGCCGCTTCATTGGCAGCCATCTGGCAGTGGCCTTTGAGGACGATCCGGAAGAAGAGATCCGCAAACTCAACAGCCGCCGCGGCGAGCTGGAGCGCGCGCTGAGCGCCCATGAAAGCGATAACCAACAGAACCGCGTGCAGTATGAGCAGGCGAAAGAGGGCGTGTCGGCGCTCAACCGCCTGCTGCCGCGCCTGAATCTGCTGGCGGATGATACGCTGGCCGACCGCGTGGACGAGATCCAGGAACGTCTGGACGAAGCGCAGGAGGCCGCGCGCTTTATTCAGCAGCACGGCAACCAGCTGGCGAAGCTGGAGCCGATTGTTTCGGTGCTGCAGAGCGATCCGGAGCAGTTTGAGCAGCTGAAAGAAGATTACGCCTATGCGCAGCAGACCCAGCGCGATGCGCGCCAGCAGGCTTTTGCCCTGGCGGAAGTCGTCCAGCGCCGGGCCCACTTCAGCTACTCCGATTCGGCGGAAATGCTCAGCGGCAACAGCGATCTCAACGAGAAACTGCGCCAGCGCCTGGAGCAGGCGGAAACCGAACGCAGCCGCGCGCGCGACGCGATGCGTGCCCATGCGGCGCAGCTTAGCCAGTACAATCAGGTGCTGGCCTCGCTGAAGAGCTCGTATGACACCAAAAAAGAGCTGCTCAACGATCTGTATAAAGAGCTGCAGGACATTGGCGTGCGCGCCGATTCCGGCGCGGAAGAGCGTGCCCGTGCGCGTCGCGATGAGCTGCACATGCAGCTGAGCAATAACCGCTCCCGTCGCAATCAGCTGGAGAAAGCGTTGACCTTCTGCGAAGCGGAAATGGACAACCTGACCCGCAAACTGCGCAAGCTGGAGCGCGATTACTGCGAAATGCGCGAGCAGGTGGTGACCGCCAAGGCGGGCTGGTGCGCGGTGATGCGCCTGGTGAAAGACAACGGCGTCGAGCGTCGTCTGCACCGCCGCGAGCTGGCCTATCTCTCCGCCGACGAGCTGCGCTCCATGTCGGATAAGGCGCTCGGTGCGCTGCGTCTGGCGGTCGCCGATAACGAACATCTGCGTGACGTGCTGCGTATCTCGGAAGATCCGAAGCGCCCGGAGCGCAAAATTCAGTTCTTCGTTGCCGTCTACCAGCATCTGCGCGAGCGTATCCGCCAGGATATTATCCGCACCGATGATCCGGTGGAAGCGATCGAGCAGATGGAGATTGAGCTCAGCCGCCTGACCGAAGAGCTGACAAACCGCGAACAGAAGCTGGCCATCAGCTCCCGCAGCGTGGCCAACATTATTCGCAAAACCATTCAGCGCGAGCAGAACCGTATCCGAATGCTCAACCAGGGATTGCAGAGCGTCTCCTTCGGCCAGGTCAACAGCGTGCGTCTGAACGTCAACGTGCGCGAGACCCACTCGACGCTGCTTGATGTGCTCTCCGAGCAGCATGAACAGCATCAGGATCTGTTCAACAGCAACCGCCTGACCTTCTCGGAAGCGCTGGCCAAGCTCTATCAGCGCCTGAATCCGCAGATCGACATGGGGCAGCGCACGCCGCAAACCATCGGCGAAGAGCTGCTCGACTACCGCAACTATCTGGAGATGGAAGTGGAAGTTAACCGCGGCTCCGACGGCTGGCTGCGCGCGGAGTCCGGCGCGCTGTCCACCGGGGAAGCGATCGGTACCGGGATGTCGATTCTGGTGATGGTCGTCCAGAGCTGGGAAGATGAATCCCGCCGCCTGCGCGGCAAGGATATCTCGCCTTGCCGTCTGCTGTTCCTCGATGAAGCGGCGCGTCTCGACGCCCGCTCCATCGCCACGCTGTTCGAGCTGTGCGAACGTCTGGAGATGCAGCTGATTATCGCGGCGCCGGAGAACATCAGTCCGGAGAAAGGCACCACCTATAAACTGGTGCGTAAGGTGTTCAATAATCACGAACACGTCCACGTGGTGGGGCTGCGCGGGTTTGCCGCGCCGCTGCCGGAAGCGCTGCCGGGAACAGCCGACGCCTCCTGAGGCTGCGGCTACATTCTGGCGGCTAAGCGGTGAAGAGGGCAACGTTACGTTGCCCTTTTTTTCTATCCAGCCCGGTATGCGAGGGTGGTATAATCTTTAAACTTCTTTACATTAGGTAAGGCAAAAGCCTTTTCGTCTTTATATACTGAAAAAAGAGCCCCAATTTTGTGGGCAGCAATGTGTGACAACAGGGGGCAAGGGATGTTGCTAAAGAAACGGTATGGTCGTCCATTGTCAGCGCTCAGCCTGAGCCTGGCACTGGCATTTGCTCCGCTGTTCAATGTCCAGGCCGAAGAGCCTGAAGTCGTACCCGGCGACAGTTCTGCGGCGCCCGCCGAGGTTTCCGCCGCGCTGGCGCAAAGCGATGGGCAATCGCCGGCGGTCGCGAAGCTGGCCGGTGAGCAGCCGCTGTCGATGGAGGCGGCGGCAAACAGCCGCGCCCAGATCGAGGCGCTGTTGCCGGCAGGGTACAAACCCGTCTTTATGAATCCGCTGGTGTCGCTGTACGCCGCCAGGGATATGAAACCGATGTGGGAAAACCGCGAGGCAGTGCAGGCGTTCCAGCAGCAGCTGGCGGAGATCGCCATCGCCGGTTTTCAGCCGCAGTTTACCACCTGGGTCAGCCTGCTGACCGATCCCGCCGTCAGCGGCATGGCGCGCGATGTGGTGCTGTCGGACGCCATGATGGGCTATCTGCACTTTATCAGCGGCATCCCCACCCAGGGGACCCGCTGGTTGTACAGTTCAACGCCGTACAAGATGGCGACCCCGCCGCTGTCGGTGATTAACCAGTGGCAGCTGGCGCTGGACAATGGCTCCCTGCCGGCGTTTATCGCCGGCCTGGCGCCGCATCATCCGCAGTATGAAGCCATGCATCAGTCGCTGCTGGCGCTGGTGGCTGATTCTCGCCCATGGCCGCAGATGACCGGCAGCGGCTCGCTGCGCCCCGGCGAATGGAGCAATGATATCGGCGCCCTGCGCGAGATCCTCCAGCGTACCGGAATGCTGGACGATACCGCCAATATCGTTCTGCCCGGCGATGTGGTGAGCCCGTCGGCGAAGAAAAAGAGCAAACCTGCGGCGCGCGGCGTGTACGATCGCCAGCTGGTGGAGGGGGTTAAGCGCTTCCAGGCGATGCAGGGGCTGGGGGCGGATGGCGTCATCGGCCAGTCGACTCGCGACTGGCTCAACGTCTCTTCCGCGCAGCGCGCAGGGGTGCTGGCCCTGAACATTCAGCGTTTACGCTTACTGCCGGGCAAACTGTCCACCGGCATTATGGTCAATATTCCGGCGTTCTCGCTGGTCTATTACCAGGACGGCAGCCAGGTGCTGGCCTCGCGGGTAATTGTGGGGCGTCCGGACCGCAAAACGCCAATGATGAGCAGCGCGCTGAATAACGTGGTGGTCAATCCGCCATGGAACGTGCCGCCAACCCTGGCGCGCAAAGATATCCTGCCGAAGGTGCGTAACAATCCAGGCTATCTTGAGCAGCATGGCTACACCGTCATGCGCGGCTGGAACAGTAAAGAGACCATCGATCCTTATCGGGTCGACTGGTCGAGCATCACCGAGAACAACTTACCGTTCCGTTTTCAGCAGGCGCCCGGAGCGCGTAACTCGCTCGGACGCTACAAGTTCAATATGCCGAGCTCCGATGCCATCTACCTGCACGATACGCCGAACCATAACCTGTTCCAGAAGGATGTTCGTGCGCTCAGTTCCGGCTGTGTGAGGGTGAATAAGGCTTCGGAGCTGGCCAATATGCTGCTGCAGGATGCGGGCTGGAATGACACGCGTATTTCCGATGCCCTGAAGCAAGGGGACACGCGCTATGTCAATATTCGGCAAAATATACCGGTGAATTTATATTACTTAACGGCGTTTGTGGACGCTGATGGACGTACACAATATCGAACAGATATTTACAATTACGATATCACCGCGCGATCCAGCGCACAAATTCTGACGAAAGCTGAGCAATTAATCAGGTAAATGAAGTAGTTCAATGGATTTTGTTGTCCTAGCACTGGGTAAAAAAGGGCGCTGCTCCTCTGCAGCGCCCGATTTTCCTGGGGTGAGGCTGCCTTGACGTTGGCAATAATGCCCGGTAAGGTGCCTTTCGTGCGCCAGAAGTGCATATACATATCATTCCGCTCAATGCGTGACGCAGTCAGCGCGAACGCTCTCTTTTGCCGGGCAGCATCACGGCTGTGGCGAGCGATGGCGTGCTGGGGTTCAGCATCGCGCAAAGCGGAAAAAGTATATAACGATTCATTGACTGTAGACCTGATTATCATGGACAAATTTGACGCTAATCGCCGCAGATTGCTGGCGTTGGGTGGTGCTGCGCTGGGTGCTGCCGCCATTCTCCCTGCGCCGGCATTTGCCACCCTCTCGACCCCCCGTCCGCGTATTTTGACGCTGAATAACCTGCATACCGGTGAATCACTCAAGGCGGAGTTTTTCGATGGCAGAGGCTATATTCAGGATGAATTAGCAAGACTTAACCATTTTTTCCGTGATTACCGCGCGAATAAAATTAAGTCCATCGATCCAAATCTGTTCGATCATCTTTATCGGTTGCAGGGACTACTAGGCACCAACAAACCTGTCCAGCTTATCTCTGGCTATCGTTCCCTCGATACCAATGATGAGCTTCGCGCACGAAGCCGTGGTGTAGCAAAACATAGCTATCACACCAAGGGGCAGGCAATGGATTTCCATATTGAAGGTATTTCGTTAAGCAATATTCGCAAAGCGGCGTTATCTATGCGCGCAGGTGGTGTAGGATACTACCCACGTAGTAACTTTGTGCATATTGATACCGGTCCCGTAAGGCACTGGTAACGAAAGGAGCGTCATGAACTATCGTATTATTCCGGTTACCGCGTTCGCGCAGAACTGTTCTCTTATCTGGTGCGAACAAACCCGGCTGGCGGCGCTGGTCGATCCTGGCGGCGATGCTGAACGTATCAAAGCGGTGGTGGCGGAGGCTGGCGTCACGCTGATGCAGATCCTGCTGACGCATGGCCATCTCGATCACGTCGGCGCCGCTGCGGAACTGGCGCAGCATTATGGCGTACCGGTTATTGGTCCGGAAAAAGAAGATGAGTTCTGGCTGGAAGGATTACCGGCGCAAAGCCGGATGTTCGGCCTGGAGGATTGCCAGCCGCTGCGTCCGGATCGCTGGCTCAATGAAGGCGATGTGGTTAATGTGGGGAATGTGGCGCTGCGGGTACTGCACTGCCCGGGCCATACGCCGGGTCACGTGGTCTTCTTTGATGACGCTTCCCGACTGCTCATTTCCGGAGATGTGATTTTCAAAGGCGGGGTGGGGCGCAGTGATTTTCCACGCGGCGACCATGGACAGCTGATCGCGGCCATTAAGGATAAGCTGTTGCCGCTGGGCGATGACGTGACCTTTATTCCCGGCCATGGTCCGCTGTCGACGCTGGGTGAGGAACGCCGCAACAACCCGTTCCTGCAGGATGAGATGCCGGTCTGGTAACCGACCTGACGCGAACGTAAAAAAGGCCGCATTCGCGGCCTTTTTCTTTATAGCGAATAATATCGCTTACAGCACGGCGACGATGGCTTCACACAGCGGCGCCATGTTGTCAGGCGTCATGCCGGCCACGTTGATACGGCCGGACGCGACCGCATAGATGGCGAACTCTTCACGCAGACGCAGCACTTGCTCTTTAGTCAGGCCGCTGAACGAGAACATACCGTTCTGCTTGCTGATAAAGCTGAAGTCGCGGCTCGCGCCTTTCTCCTGCAGGGTGTTGACGAACAGCAGGCGCATACGCTGGATGCGCTGGCGCATATCGGTCAGCTCCTGCTCCCAGATTGCCCGCAGCGCATCGTTGCTCAGGATGGTCGCGACCACGGACGCGCCGTGCGCTGGCGGGTTGGAGTAGTTAGCGCGGATCACCGACTTCATCTGGCTGAACGCGCGGTCTACGGTCTCCTGATCGGCGGCGACCAGGGTGCAGGCGCCGACGCGCTCGTTGTACAGGCCAAAGTTTTTCGAGTAGGAGCTGGCGACCAGCAGCTCTTTATGCAGAGCAGCAAAGGCGCGCAACCCTTCAGCATCTTCTTCCAGACCGCGGGCGAAGCCCTGGTAGGCGAAATCGAACAGCGGCAGCCAGCCTTTCTCGACCGACAGCTGCGCCAGCGTCTGCCACTGTTCGAGCGTCGGATCGATACCGGTCGGGTTGTGGCAGCAGCCGTGGAACAGTACCACGTCGCCCGCCTGGGCTTCGTTCAGGCTGGCCAGCAGACCATCAAAGTCCAGCGCGTGGTTAGCCGCATCGTAGTAGGCATATTCACGTACTTCCAGCCCGGCGGAGGTAAACACACTCTTATGGTTTGGCCAGCTTGGATTGCTTACCCACACGCGTTTCACGTCGGTGTTTTTGGCGAGGAAGTCTGCGGCGACGCGCAGCGCACCGGTACCGCCCGGGGTCTGCGCGGTGCGGGCGCGTTTATCGGCGATAATCGCATTGCCTTTACCGAACAGCAGCTCCTGGGTGCAGCGACCAAATTCAGGAATACCATCGATGCCCAGATAGTTTTTAGTCGTTTCATTTTCCAGCAGGTACTGCTCTGCTTTTTTGACGCTGGTCAGAACGGGTGTTTTACCGGTTTCATCCTTGTAAACACCAATTCCGAGGTTAATCTTTTCAGGGCGGTCATCGGCACGAAACAGATCGGCCAGACCTAAAATCGGGTCGGCTGGGGCGGCGGTAATGTTCTCAAACATGACGAGGTTCCATTGTGATTACTGAAGGGAAATCCGCTATCAGGTTAACGGGAGAACAACGAATTGCCAACCGTTTGCGATAAAAAGCGCGAAGGTTTTCGAAAGATACGAGCTTTGCCTCAGGAATAGAGAAAAGCAGGACCGAAGTCCTGCTCTGAAGGCATATCACGAAGGGGTGTACTGCAGATTAGAACTGGTAAACGATACCCACGGCCGCCTGGTCGTCGGTCGCTACGCCAGCTTCACGCGTATAAGCGTTGTCGTCAAGTTGGTTGAACTTGTACGCCGCATAAACGTTCATGTTCTTGTTGAAGTAGTACCAGGTACCCACTTCGACGTATTTAACCAGATCCGCATCGCCGCCGGAGAAGCCGCCGCGCGCCTGCAGGTCTTTGCCTTTGGTCTGTACGTAGCCGATGGACGGACGCAGGCCGAAGTCGAACTGATACTGTACAACGGCTTCGAAGTTCTGGGTTTTGCCAGCGAAGTAGTTACCCTGGTTTTCCGGGGTCATGTTGTAAGTCTGGGAGTACATGACGGCCGCGTAGACATTGTTGGCGTCATATTTTGCAGAGGTTGCCCAGGCTTCGGCTTTGTCGCCATTGCCGTCAGCTTTCTGGTCTACGCTGCGGTTGGAGCCGGAGTAGCCAGCAGACAGCGCGATACCGTTGTCGAACGCGTAGGTCGCCGCGGTGCTGAAGCCGTCGCCATTCTGCTTGTGAATCGAACGGTCGTGGTCGTTTTTACCCTGGTACTGCAGCGCGAAGCTCAGGCCGTCAACCAGACCGAAGAAGTCAGAGTTACGGTAGGTTGCCACGCCGTTGGTACGGCCGGTCATGTAGTTGTCGGTGTAGTTCCAACCGTCGCCACCCCATTCAACCAGCATATCGGTTGCTGCTTCGACGTCGTAGATCGCGCCGTAGTTACGGCCGTAGTCGAATGAACCATACTCGCCCGCTTTCAGACCTGCGAACGCCAGACGGGTTTTCGTCGGCTGGGAACCTTCAACATTGGAGGCGTCCATGTTGTATTCCCACTGACCGTAGCCGGTCAGCTGATCGTTGATCTGGGTTTCGCCTTTCAGGCCGATACGGGCGTAGGTGGTATCGTCGCTGCTGGTGTCGCCATTGGTGGTCCAGACGTGCTCGCCGACCATTTTTCCGTAGAAGTCCAGTTTGTTGCCGTTTTTGTTATAGATTTCTGCAGCGTTAGCTGCACCGGCTACCAGCAGGGCAGGGATCACCACTGCCAGAATATTGCGCTTCATCATTATTTATTACCCTCATTAATATTTTTTATATGAACACGTGCCACTGCCGTCAATAAGTTCTGTCAATAAAAACTTACAGAACCATTGATGAGAGTTTGGTGTCTGAAGGCATCTTTCCATCCGCGACAACGTTTCGCTAGCCGGAAAATGCTACTAATATCTCATATGAGTAACAAAACGAAAAAACATGTAACTAAATATGTATTTCTGGGAACTTTGTGAACTTAATCAAAATTCCGTTCCACATGGTGAGGTAAATCGCCTTTCCATATCTATCTATATGAATTATTTATGATTAATTTGGATAAGCGTAAATTTGCTCATTTTGTGTGTTGAATTCGCCTTCTTTTTATTCAGCCTTTGTCTTGGCAAGACGTGCGGCGCGTGGTTAAAAAATGAGCAAATTTATCAGGGGTTTTGCTCTGTTATGAACATAAAGTGCGATCTGCATCACCCGGATGCACCGAAACAGTGCGTAACATAAATGTGAATCCGAGGCCTTGATGTTTAAGTTTGTTGAATTTTGATAACAGTAATTGACATAAAAAAAGGCCAGCTTGCGCTGGCCTTTCAGGTTTATGTCAGAAAAATTTAGAATGTCGCGTTGCGCGGGGTCCGCGGGAACGGGATGACATCGCGGACGTTCTGCACGCCGGTCACGTAGGCAATCAGACGCTCGAAGCCCAGGCCAAAGCCGGAGTGTGGAACGGTGCCGTAGCGGCGCAGGTCGCGATACCACCAGTAGTCTTCTTTATTCAGACCCATCTCGGCCATACGCGCGTCGAGCACGTCGAGGCGCTCTTCACGTTGGGAACCGCCGATGATCTCGCCAATACCCGGCGCCAGGACGTCCATTGCCGCGACGGTTTTACCGTCTTCGTTAAGGCGCATGTAGAAGGCTTTAATATCTTTCGGATAGTTTTTCACTACCACCGGCGCTTTGAAGTGTTCTTCAGCCAGGTAACGTTCGTGCTCGGAGGAGAGATCCACGCCCCAGTAGACCGGGTTCTCGAACTGCTTGCCGCAGTTTTCCAGAATAGTGACGGCGTCGGTATAATCCACCTGCGCAAAATCAGCGGTGATAAAGCGCTGCAGACGGTCGATAGCGTCTTTATCAACGCGCTCGGCGAAGAACTGCATGTCGTCCGCGCGCTCTTCCAGTACCGCTTTAAAGACGTACTTGAGCATCGCTTCCGCCAGGCCGGCAACATCGTTCAGGTTAGCGAAGGCCACTTCCGGCTCCAGCATCCAGAACTCCGCCAGGTGGCGGCTGGTGTTGGAGTTTTCCGCACGGAAGGTCGGGCCGAAGGTGTAAATCTTCGACAGCGCGCAGGCATAGGTCTCGCCGTTCAGCTGGCCGGAAACGGTCAGGAACGACTCTTTACCGAAGAAGTCTTTGTCGAAATCGACTTTGCCCTGATCGTTACGCGGCAGGTTTTCCAGATCCAGCGTCGACACGCGGAACATTTCGCCGGCGCCTTCGGTATCGGAGGCAGTAATCAGCGGGGTGGAGACCCAGAAGAAGCCCTGCTCATCAAAGAAGCGATGCAGCGCCTGCGCCAGGGTGTGACGCACGCGGGCAACCGCGCCGATCAGGTTGGTGCGCGGACGCAGGTGGGCCACCTCACGCAGATACTCGATGCTGTGACGCTTGGCCGCCATCGGGTAGGTGTCCGGGTCTTCCACCCAGCCGGTCACTTCCACGTTGGTCGCCTGGATCTCAAAGCTTTGACCCTGGCCCTGGGAAGCCACGACTTTACCGGTGACAATCACCGAGCAACCGGTGGTCAGACGCAGCACTTCCTGATTGTAATTGGGCAGAGAATTATTAATAACGGCCTGTACAGGATCAAAGCAGGAACCGTCATAGACGGCGAGGAATGAAAAGCCAGCTTTTGAATCTCGGCGGGTACGCACCCATCCGCGGACCGTGACTTCGCTGTCAACGGCAACGCGGCCCTGGAGTACGTCGGCTACAGGCACAACGCTCATAATAATCTCTCTATATAGTCCAATAAAAAAGTCTCTTCCCCCTACAGCGGGGGGATATCTATGTTACCTGTCATCTTCCATCAGACAAGTAGATTTCGCATCATAAGCGGATAATTCGGCAATAAATAATAAAGAAAAAGGAGCCTGAAAGGCTCCTTAGGGAAATTAGCTTGCCTTTTTAATCGGCGGCAGGTCGAACGCCTCGCGCAGGGCGCGGACGAAGGCCTTATCGTGGCAGATGGTTTTCCCCGGGCTGTCGGAGAGTTTCGCCACCGGCTTGCCGTTACATTCCACCAGCTTAATCACGATATTGAGCGGTTTAACCTGCGGCAGATCGCAGGTTAAACGGGTACCAATACCAAAGCTCAGCTTCACCCGCGAGGCGAAGTGGCGATACAGGTCGACGGCTTTCGCCAGGTCGAGATTATCGGAGAAGACCAGCACTTTGCTCAGCGGATCGATGCCCAGCTTCTGGTAATGGGCGATGGCTTTTTCACCCCATTCCACCGGGTCGCCGGAGTCGTGGCGCAAACCCTGATAGCGGGTGGCGAACTCCGGACCGAAATCGCGCAGGAACGCATCCATGGTGATGCAGTCGGTCAGCGCGATGCCCAGCTGGTCAGGATACTCTTCCAGCCAGGCGGCGAGGGCCGCCCGCTGGCTGCTGGCCAGGTTCGGGCTGATCTGCTGGTGGGCCTGGAACCACTCATGGGCCTGGGTACCCATCGGGGTTAAGTTCAGACGGCGCGCCAGATCGTAGTTGCTGGTGCCGACAAACCAGGGCTCCTGCTGCAGGCGTTGCACAATGGCTTCCTGTACATCGCGTGAAAAACGACGGCGGGTGCCGAAATCCATCAGGCGGAAGGCGCTCATATCGAGGTCAGCGGTCATGGTGGCGAAGTCGCCTAGCTTATGCTCCAGCGCGTTTAGCGCTTGTTCAACGCCCATCTCGGGTGAACGGTAGCGATGGACCAGCTCGCTTATCACCGCCAGCAGGGGGACTTCCCACATGATGGCTTCCCGCCACGGGCCGGTGAGGCGAATGTTCAGCTTGCCGTTGTCATTGGCGACCGTGACCTGGCGCGGGTCATAGCGAAAATCGCGCAGCCAGTCGAGGTAATCCTGGCGAAAAAAGGGAAGGGTGGACAGCCAGCGATATTCATCATCCCGCAGCCTCAGATCGCGCATGGACTCCACCTGCTCGCGGATCGCGTCGGCATAAATGCCGAGCAGGTCGTCTCCACGGCAGCGAAACTCCGCCGCCACATGTACATCGCCGTAGCGGTGGAAGACAGCCTGCTGCATGTGCAGCTTGTAGGCATCCGTATCAAGCAGCGAATGCAGTACAGGAGAAGTGAATTGTGTCATGGTGCGCAGTAGCATCCTCTCACTGGAGCGTTCCATCGAAACCAACGCGGAAAAAGGAGGCGGAGTATACCTTTATTACCCGGCTCTGTCCCGCGATGGCGAGCGATGGCGACGCTGACGGTCATTTGCGAGGCCTAGTTTAATATATTGAACATGGATCACACCACAAGCTTTGCGTCGGGTCGAGGGCAATTCGTGCCGCGAGTGTTAACAAAATGTAGCGATTTTCGTGTTTCACGTTGAAAAGATGAAGATTCTGCATAGCGCGATTGACACAACAGGAATAGACTGGGACGACACTTTACCGAAGATGCTAAAGGTTTTTTATGACACAACAGCCCCAAGCCAAATACCGCCACGACTATCGTGCGCCGGAGTATCTGATTAGCGATATCGATTTGACCTTTGACCTGGATGCCGCAAAAACCGTTGTTACGGCCGAGAGCAAGGTCTCCCGCCATGCGGCTGCGTCTGATGTGCCATTGCGCCTGGACGGCGAAGATCTGACCCTGATTGCTCTGCAGGTGAACGGCCAGCCGTGGAGCGACTATAAAGAAGAAAACAATCAGCTGGTGATCGGCGGCCTGCCGGAGCATTTCACCCTGACCATCGTCAATGAGATCAGCCCGGCGGCGAACACCGCGCTGGAAGGCCTGTATCAGTCAGGCGAAGCGCTGTGCACCCAGTGTGAAGCGGAAGGTTTCCGCCATATCACCTGGTACCTGGACCGTCCGGATGTGCTGGCGCGCTTTACCACCAAAATTATCGCCGATAAAGCCAAATATCCGTTCCTGCTCTCCAACGGCAACCGGATGGCGGAAGGGGATCTGGAGAACGGTCGTCACTGGGTACAGTGGCAGGATCCCTTCCCGAAGCCGTGCTACCTGTTTGCGCTGGTGGCCGGTGATTTCGACGTCCTGCGCGACACTTTTACCACCCGCTCCGGGCGTGAAGTGGCGCTGGAATTGTACGTCGACCGCGGTAACCTCGACCGCGCGCCGTGGGCGATGACCTCGCTGAAAAACTCCATGAAATGGGATGAGGAGCGCTTTGGCCTCGAGTACGACCTCGACATCTATATGATTGTCGCCGTCGACTTCTTCAATATGGGAGCGATGGAAAACAAAGGGCTGAACGTCTTTAACTCCAAATATGTCCTGGCCCGCACCGACACCGCCACCGATAAAGACTATCTCGATATTGAGCGGGTGATTGGCCATGAGTATTTCCATAACTGGACCGGCAACCGCGTCACCTGTCGCGACTGGTTCCAGCTCAGCCTGAAAGAGGGGCTGACCGTGTTCCGCGATCAGGAGTTCAGTTCCGACCTCGGCTCGCGGGCGGTGAACCGCATTAACAACGTGCGCACCATGCGCGGGCTGCAGTTTGCCGAAGACGCCAGCCCGATGGCGCACCCGATCCGCCCGGATATGGTTATCGAGATGAATAACTTCTACACCCTGACGGTCTATGAAAAGGGTGCCGAAGTGATCCGCATGCTGCACACGCTGCTGGGTGAAGAAAACTTCCAGAAAGGGATGCAGCTATATTTTGAACGTCATGACGGCAGCGCCGCCACCTGCGACGATTTCGTCCAGGCGATGGAAGATGCTTCTAACGTCGACCTGTCGCACTTCCGCCGCTGGTACAGCCAGTCCGGCACGCCGATTGTCACCGTCCACGACGACTATAACCCGGAAACCGAGCAGTATACGCTGACCATCAGCCAGCGCACGCCGCCGACCGCCGAGCAGGCTGAGAAACAGCCGCTGCATATTCCGTTTGCCATCGAGCTGTACGATAACGAAGGTAAGGTGATCCCCCTGCAGAAGGGCGGTCATCCGCTGCACCCGGTGCTAAATGTGACCCAGGCTGAGCAGACTTTCGTCTTTGATAATGTCTATTTCCAGCCGGTCCCGGCACTGCTGTGCGAGTTTTCAGCACCAGTGAAACTGGAATACAAGTGGAGCGATCAGCAACTAACCTTCCTGATGCGCCATGCGCGGAATGATTTCTCGCGCTGGGATGCGGCGCAGAGTCTGCTGGCGACCTACATCAAGCTGAACGTCAACCGTCATCAGCAGGGACAGCCGCTGTCGCTGCCGGTGCACGTGGCGGACGCCTTCCGCGCGATTCTGCTCGACGAGAAGATTGACCCGGCGCTGGCCGCCGAGATCTTAACCCTGCCGTCGGCCAACGAAATCGCCGAGATGTTCGCCATTATCGATCCTATCGCCATCGCCACCGTGCGCGAGGCGCTCACCCGCACCCTGGCGAACGAGCTGGCGGACGAATTCCTCGCGCTATATAACGCCAATAAGCTCGACAGCTACCGGGTGGAGCACGCCGATATCGGTAAGCGAGCCCTGCGCAATACCTGCCTGCGCTATCTGGCGTTCGCAGAGCCGACGCTGGGCGATAAGCTGGTGGCGGCGCAGTATCACCAGGCGGATAACATGACCGACGCGCTGGCCGCGCTGTCGGCGGCGGTTGCCGCTGAGCTGCCGTGCCGCGATGCGCTGATGCAGGAGTATGACGACAAATGGCATCAGGACGGCCTGGTGATGGACAAGTGGTTTATCCTGCAGTCCACCAGTCCGGCGGCCAATGTGGTCGAAACGGTACGCGGTCTGCTGAACCATCGTTCGTTCAGCATGAGCAACCCGAACCGCGTGCGGTCGCTCATCGGCGCTTTCGCCAGCAGCAACCCGGCGGCGTTCCATGCTGAAGACGGTAGCGGCTACCAGTTCCTGGTGGAGATGCTGACCGAGCTTAACCAGCGCAACCCGCAGGTCGCATCGCGACTGATTGAGCCGTTGATTCGTCTGAAGCGTTATGATGAGAAACGCCAGGCGCTGATGCGCGCCGCGCTGGAGCAGCTGAAGGGGCTGAAGGATCTCTCAGGCGATCTGTACGAGAAAATCAGTAAGGCGCTGGCGTAACGGTGGCAAAATCCCCGGTTGCGCTCTCGCTTACCGGGGCTACAGCGCTGTGCGATTTGGTAGCCCGGCCGAGCGAAGCGCGGGCCGGGGACGTTAGTTAGCCATGACTAAACAAACGCGGTGCGCTCTCGCTCTTGCCGCGTTTCATCACCCGATCCAGCACCTCCGCCTCCAGCTCGGCCAGCTTCGCCGAACCGGTGCGCCGCGGTCGCGCAATATCCACGTTCAAATCGAGACCGATCTTCTTCTCTTCAATCAACAGCACCCGGTCGGCCATCGCCACGGCTTCGCTGACGTCGTGGGTCACCAGCAGGACCGTAAAGCCATGCTCCTGCCACAGGGAGACGATCAGCTCCTGCATCTCCAGACGGGTGAGGGCGTCCAGCGCCCCCAGCGGCTCGTCCAGCAGCAGCAGACGCGGGCGATGGATCAGCGCGCGGGCCAGCGCAACGCGCTGCTTCTGCCCGCCCGACAGCGCCGCCGGCCACTCCTGCGCGCGGCTCTCGAGTCCGACGCTGGCCAACGCCTGCAGGGCGGCGTCGCGCCAGGCGCCTTTTAACCCCAGCCCCACGTTATCAATCACCGTTTTCCACGGCAGCAGGCGCGCATCCTGAAACATCATCCGGGTGTCGTCCTGGATCGCCGCCAGCGGCGTCGCGCCTGCCAGCAGCTCGCCGGCATTCGGCTTTTCCAGGCCCGCCAGCAGGCGCAGCAGGGTGCTTTTGCCGCCGCCGCTGCGGCCCACCACCGCCACAAACTGGCCGCTGGGGATATGCAGATCCAGCTCGTTAAGAATGGTGTTGTCGCCATAGCGTTTAGTCACCCCGTTCAGCAGCAGCGGGATACCTGGGTTCAGACGGGCAGTGTTCATGCGTTAGCCTCCTGAAGATGATACGCCGGGTTCCAGCGCAGCCAGAGCCGCTCCAGCAGCTGGGCGCTGACGTCGGCCAGTTTGCCAAGAATGGCGTAAAGAATGATGGCGACCACCACCACGTCGGTTTGCAGGAATTCACGCGCATTCATCGCCAGGTAGCCGATACCGGCGTTCGCCGAGATGGTTTCGGCGACAATAAGCGTCAGCCACATCAGACCGAGGGCAAAACGCACGCCGACCATAATCGAGGGCAGGGCGCCGGGTAAAATCATGTGACGGAAAAGAGCAAAGCCGGATAAACCATAGCTGCGCGCCATCTCCACCAGCCCACGGTCGATATTGCGGATCCCGTGCCAGGTATTGATATAGATCGGGAACAGGGTCCCCAGCGATACGAGGAAGATCTTGGCGGTCTCATCGATACCGAACCACAAGATCACCAGTGGGATCAGCGCCAGGTGCGGCACATTGCGCAGCATCTGGATCGACGTGTCCAGCAGGCGCTCGCCCCAGCGTGACAGACCGCTGATCAGGCCGAGCACCAGTCCAATGGAGCCGCCGATGGCGAAGCCGACCAGCGCCCGCCACGAGCTAATGGCCAGATGCTGCCACAGCTCACCGCTGGCCGAGAGCGTCCAGAATGCTTTCAAAACGCCCTCCGGCGAGGGCAGCACCCGCGTCGACAGCCAGCCGACGGACGACGCCAGCTGCCAGACAATGACCGTTCCCACCGGCAGCAGCCAGGGGGCGAGGCGTAACAACAGGGGATGGGTTGATTTTGCCATCAGTGCCTCCTCAGCTCTGCGCCACTTTACGCGGGATAAACTCGTTGGCGACGGCTTCCCCCTGCAGACGCAGGTTGTGCGGCTGCGGAACAGACGGCACCGCGACGTCGAGCAGCGGGAACAGCAGCTCGCCGACCCGATACGCCTCTTCCAGATGCGGATAGCCGGAGAAGATAAAGCTATCGATACCCAGCGCGGCGTATTCATTGATCCGTTCGGCAACCGTAGCGGCATCGCCCACCAGCGCGGTCCCGGCGCCGCCGCGCGCTAAACCGACGCCAGCCCACAGGTTGGGGCTGATTTCCAGCTTATCGCGTCGACCATTGTGCAGCGCCGCCATCCGCTGCTGGCCGACGGAGTCGGTTCTGGCGAAGGCCGCCTGGGCGCGGGCGATAGTCTCATCATCCAGATGGGAGATAAGGCTGTCCGCCGCCTGCCAGGCTTCCTCATTGGTTTCCCGCACGATCACGTGCAGGCGGATGCCAAACCGCACCCGGCGACCGTGCCGGGCGGCTTTCTCCCGCACCTGAGCTATCTTCTCTGCCACCTGGGCCGGCGGTTCGCCCCAGGTAAGATAGAGATCGACCTGCTCAGCGGCCAGATCCTGCGCCACCTCAGACGATCCGCCGAAATAGAGCGGCGGACGCGGCTGCTGGAGCGGCGGGAACAGCAGTTTGGCGTCGCGAACGCGCTGGTGCTTGCCGTTAAAGGTGACAGTCTCCCCCTCCATCAGCTTGCGCCAGATATGGGTAAATTCAGCCGAGGCCTCATAGCGCTCGGTGTGGTCGAGGAAGACACCGTCGCCTGCCAGCTCGGCGGGATCGCTGCCGGTGACCAGATTGAACAGCGCCCGGCCGTTCGACAGTCGGTCCAGGGTCGCCGCCTGGCGCGCGGCCACCGTCGGCGACACCACGCTTGGCCTCAGGGCGACAAGGAATTTCAGCCGCTGCGTTACCGGGATCATCGAGGCCGCAACCAGCCAGGCATCTTCGCATGAGCGCCCGGTCGGGATCAGTACGCCGGTGAATCCCAGCCGATCCGCCGTCTGCGCGATTTGCTGCAGATAGCCGTAATCGACCGGACGGGCTCCCTCTTCGGTACCCAGATAACGACCATCACCATGGGTCGGTAAAAACCAGAACATATTCAGACTCATGATTTCGCTCCTTGTGCGGCGGCGGGCTGCCAGATGCGGGCCCGGATATCAACTTTTTTCGGCACCAGCTTGTTCTCATAGAACAGGTCGGCCGTCTGCTGCTGGCGAGCGGTGGTTTCAGCGCTCACCGGGGTCACCGAGGTGGGGGGACGATGGTCCAGGTAGCTGGCGATCACCGCTTCCGGTAATCCCATCGTTTTTGCCAGCAGCGTAATGCTTTGCGCACGCTGGCTATGGGTCAGGGCATCGGCCTGGGTAAAGGTATCGAGTACGCCCTCAATAAAGGCGCCATTGCGTTCAGCGTAAGGGCGGGAAGCGAGATAGAAGGATCCTGTCTGTTTCAGGTCGGTTCCGTCGGTCAGTACCCGGGCGCCGCCCTGCAGCAGCGCGGCGGAGTAATACGGATCCCAGATCGCCCAGGCGTCGACATTGCCCTGCTGGAAGGCGGCGCGCGCATCGGCGGGGGCGAGATAGACCGGCTGAATGTCGCTAAACTTCAAACCTGCGAGCTGCAGGGCGCGCAGCAGCAGATTGTGGGAGCTGGAGCCTTTCTGAAAAGCGACCTTTTTCCCTTTTAGCTCAGCCACGTTATGAATCGGGCTGCCCTGCGCCACCAGAATCACTTCCGCTTTGGGCTTTGGCGGTTCCGAACCGATATACACCAGATCGGCGCCGGCCGCCTGCGCAAAGATAGGCGGAATGTCGCCAGTGCTGCCAATATCGATGCTGCCGACGTTCAGCGCCTCCAGCATCTGCGGACCGGCCGGGAATTCAATCCACGAAATATGGGTTTGCGGGTAGCGCTGCTCCAGCAGCTGATGGCTTTTCGCCAGCACCATGCTGACGCTGCCTTTCTGATAGCCGATGCGCAGGGCGTCAGGCGCCGCCGGGGCGGCATGGCCCAGGGCGGAGAACAGCAGCAGCCCGCCGAGGGTCATAGCGCGGAGAGGATTAAGCATGTTCCACCCCACGCAGAGACGTTAACGACGGGGCGCGGCTGCTGGGGCGATGCAGCGCCTGCCAGAAGGTCTCCAGGGCTTCATCGAGGCGCCGCTGCAGGTTCGGGGTAAACTGCGGCTTGTGCTGGTAATCGGTCACCTGGCTGTCGTCGGCGAAGACGCCATGGAGGATCTCCTGAGCCTTGAGGGCATTCAGCACCGGCTTCAGGGCGTAGTCCACCGCCAGCATGTGGGCGATGGTGCCGCCGGTGGCCAGCGGCAGCACGATTTTGCCCTCCAGCGCCCGCTCAGGAAGCAGGTCGAGCAGCGTTTTCAGGGCGCCGGAAAACGAGGCTTTATACACCGGCGTGGCGATGATCAGTCCGTCAGCCCCGGCCAGCTGCTCATTGAGCGTCTGCAGCGCCGGGTTGTCGAAGCGAGCGTACAGGAGGTCTTCCGGGGCAAAGTTCTGCAGATGCCAGTGGCAGACTTCGATATCGGCGGCGGTGAGCGTCTCTCTGGCGTATTCCAGCAGGGCGCTGGAACGGGAAGGGTAACGCGGGCTGCCCGCAAGCGTAATGACGCGCATCTCTCTCTCCTTATAACTAAATGTTTGCATTTATCTATAATTGATAACATTTGTAGTGAGTGTGACAGAGGGCCATTCTTTCCCTAAATGATTTATCCACCGTTAGATAGCCGAAAAGCGCATAACGGCGCGCGGGGAGGTAATCGTTTGCGCTGATGGGGGATTTTTTGTCGCAGGTCAATTCCCTTTCCGCAACAGATCGCACATAATACGCCCCCGGTTTGCACACCGGGAATCCAGGAGAGTTCATGTACTACCCCTTCGTTCGTAAAGCCCTTTTTCAGCTCGATCCTGAGCGCGCTCATGAAGTTACCTTTCAACAATTACGCCGTGTCACCGGGACGCCGCTGGAAATACTGGTTCGCCAGAAGGTGCCGGCCAGGCCTGTCACCTGCATGGGGCTGACCTTTAAAAACCCGCTGGGTCTGGCGGCCGGGCTGGATAAAAACGGGGAATGCATTGACGCGCTGGGCGCGATGGGTTTTGGATCCATTGAGATCGGCACCGTGACGCCGCGTCCGCAGCCGGGTAACGATAAGCCAAGGATCTTCCGTCTGGTGGATGCCGAGGGGTTGATCAACCGCATGGGCTTTAATAACCATGGCGTCGATAACCTGGTTGAGAACGTGAAGAAGGCGCATTTTGACGGCGTGCTGGGCATCAATATCGGCAAAAATAAAGACACGCCGGTTGAGCACGGGAAAGATGATTACCTGATTTGTATGGAAAAAGTCTATCCCTACGCCGGCTATATCGCCATTAATATCTCCTCGCCGAATACCCCGGGGCTGCGCACGCTGCAATACGGCGAAGCGCTCGATGATTTACTCTCCGGTATTAAAAATAAGCAGCTTGAGCTGCAGCAGAAGCATCAAAAATATGTTCCGGTCGCCGTGAAGATCGCGCCGGATCTTTTGCCTGAGGAATTGATCCAGGTTGCCGATAGCCTCGTGCGTCATAATATTGATGGCGTGATTGCCACCAATACCACCCTCGATCGTTCTCTGGTTCAGGGAATGAAACATTGCGATGAGACCGGCGGACTTAGCGGTCGTCCATTACAATTAAAAAGTACCGAAATTATCCGTATGCTCTCCGCTGAGCTCAATGGCCGCTTGCCTATCATTGGCGTGGGCGGTATTGATTCCGTGATTGCCGCGCGGGAAAAGATGGCCGCCGGAGCTTCGCTGGTGCAGATCTATTCCGGATTTATTTTTAAAGGTCCGCCGCTGATTAAAGAAATTGTTACCCACATCTAATCTTTTCCTCCTCTGAATCCCACCCAGGGCTTTATTTCCGGCCCTGGTTGTTTTATATTCCCTCACTGTTGCTTATTTAAACATTTTAGACTTTTCTTAATTTTAGAAAATATTCTGCGGCAAGTCGCAACAACTTTGCAGAGGCGTATGAAAGGGGACAGGGGGAAAAATGCGGATTAAACCTGACGATAACTGGCGTTGGTATTACGATGAAGAGCACGACCGCATGATGCTCGATCTGGCCAATGGCATGTTATTTCGCTCGCGCTTCGCCCGGCGCATGCTGACCCCGGACGCTTTTGCCCCATCGGGATTCTGCGTCGATGACGCCGCGCTCTATTTCTCCTTTGAAGAAAAATGCCGCGATTTCGAGTTGTCGAAAGAGCAGCGGGCGGAATTAGTCCTCAACGCATTAACCGCGATCCGTTTTCTCAAACCGCAGATGCCGAAAAGCTGGCACTTCGTCGCCCATCCCCATCACTGGCAGCCGAGCGGCGGCGACGCGGCCTGCGTCTGGCTGAGCGATACCGGCGAGCAGGTCAATTTGCTGGTGGTGGAGCCGGGCGATAACGCCGCGCTTTGTCTGCTGGCCCAGCCGGGTCTCACGCTTGCCGGCCGCGTTATGCAGCTGGGCGATGTGATTAAAATCATGAACGACAGGCTGCAGCCGGCGCAAAGCGCGGTCAGCTACAGCCTGGGGCAGGCGGTTTAAGGCGCCAGGCGCAGGGCCGTTTTCGGTACGCAGCTGCAGGCGAGAATGGTGCCATCTCCGGCGACCGCATTTTTCTTTAACGGACTCACTTCCCCCTCTTCAAGACGGATGCGGCAGCTGCCGCAGATCCCCGCCCGACACGAGTAGGGTACGCGAATGCCCTGTTGCTCCAGTTGTTCCAGCAGCACCTGCTGGTTATTGCCGGTAAATTGTTGACCCTGCCATTCAATGGCAACCGTGGCCTGCTGCTGCGCCTCGGGAGCCGGGGTATCGTCGCTTTCGCCGGCGCCGTAGGCTTTCGCCGGGCCGCGGGCGAGGATTTCCACTTCATCCCCCACCCGGATCACGCCGCTGTTACGGGCAATCAGGTTCTGACCAAAGTCGACATCGCCATTATCCTGCGCGGTGCGGAAGCGCTTTAAGGTTTCCAGCGGCTCTCCGCTGGGATGCTTCTGCCCGCGCTCCGGACTGACGGTGGTAAAAATGCAGCGGCTGCACGGCTTGGCGACGTCAAATACCACCTCGCCGACGCGGATCACTTTCCAGCTGTCTTCATCCCAGGCCGCCGCGCCGGTGACCACGAGATTAGGGCGAAACTGTTCTATGCTTACGCTTGCCGGGCAGCGCTGCTGCAGGTCGCGCAGCGAGGCCTCGTTAGCCAGCAGGTAAGGGTAGCCGTCGGCGAAGGAGAGCGGTACCGCATCGTGGCGCTTCACCCGGCGGGTTAACTGTGGCCCCAGCCAGCGCAGCTGGACATCGCGATTGAAAAAGCCGCTGAGCCACTGATTAACGGCGGCGGGCGCGATAAGGGCGGTAAAATGGTTGCCCCAGACTTCTGTCGGCTCGGCCTGAGGGGCGAAATCGTTAAAACGCACCACGGCGCTGCTGCCGTCCGGTGCGGTCAGGTGAAGGCCATCATGCAGCGGCGCCGGAATAAATTTCACCATTTGCGGAAACTGACGGGCGGTAATAAAGGTGCCGTCGGTTTCGGTGACCATAAACAGGCGATCGAAGGCCAGGCCGCTGATATCGGCAAAGGCGTGGGTCAGGCCCATGCCGCGCATGGATTTAACGGGATGAATAAAAAGACGCGAGAGCGTTACCATACGCTGCCTCCGGGTTCCAAAAATAAGCCTATAACTTTATGACATAGGGCACATATTGGCTATAATGCGCACCAATTTTCTTTAAGTAAAAGTGACGATATGAATTCTCTGTTTGCCAGTACGGCTCGTGGGCTGGAAGAGCTGTTAAAAACTGAACTGGAAGGGCTTGGCGCGACGGACTGCCAGGTAGTCCAGGGCGGGGTCCATTTTCAGGGGGATACGCGCCTGCTGTATCAAAGCCTGATGTGGAGCCGGCTGGCTTCGCGCATCATGCTGCCGCTGGGCGAGTGTCGCGTATACAGCGATCTGGATCTGTACCTCGGCGTACAGGCCATTCCGTGGACGGAGATGTTCAACCCTGGCGCCACCTTCGCGGTGCATTTTAGCGGTCTCAATGAGGAGATCCGCAACAGCCAGTACGGTGCGCTGAAGGTCAAAGACGCCATTGTCGACAGCTTCACCCGTAAGAACCTGCCGCGCCCGAACGTCGATCGTGAGTCGCCCGATCTGCGGATCAACGTCTGGCTGAACAAAGAGACGGCGCACATCTCGCTGGATCTGAGCGGCGAAGGCCTGCACCTGCGCGGCTACCGCGATGGCACCGGTATGGCGCCGATCAAAGAAAACCTCGCGGCGGCGATCGTGATGCGCTCCGGCTGGGTGCCGGGCACCCCGCTGCTCGATCCGATGTGCGGCTCCGGTACCCTGCTGATTGAGGCGGCGATGCTGGCGACCGACCGCGCGCCGGGTCTGCACCGCGGCCACTGGGGCTTTGGCGGCTGGGCGCAGCACGACGACGCCATCTGGAAAGAAGTGAAAGCGGAAGCGCAAACGCGCGCCCGTCAGGGGCTGGCGGCATATGGGTCACGCTTCTATGGCTCTGATGTCGACGAACGCGTCATTGACCGCGCCCGTCGCAACGCCCGTCGGGCCGGCATCGGCGAGCTGATCGATTTTGAAGTCAAAGACGTCGCCCAGCTGAATAATCCGCTACCGAAAGGCCCGTACGGCACCGTGATCAGCAACCCGCCGTACGGCGAGCGTCTGGAAAGCGAGCCGGCGCTGATTGCCCTGCACAGCCTGCTGGGCCGGATCATGAAAAGTCAGTTTGGCGGCTGGAACCTGTCGGTGTTCAGCGCCTCGCCGGAGCTGTTAAGCTGCCTGCAGCTGCGCGCCGACAAACAGTTTAAAGCCAAGAACGGCCCGCTGGACTGCGTACAGAAGAATTATCACCTGGCGGAGAGCGAAGGCGGCAAGCCGGCGATGCTGGCGGAAGATTTTGCTAACCGTCTGCGTAAGAACCTGAAGAAGTTTGAAAAATGGGCCCGTCAGGAAGGCATTGAATGCTATCGCCTGTACGATGCTGACCTGCCGGAATACAACGTGGCCATCGACCGCTACGCCGACTGGGTGGTGGTCCAGGAATATGCCCCGCCGAAAACCGTCGATGCGCACAAAGCGCGCCAGCGCCTGTTCGATATTATCGCCGCGACCATCGCCGTACTGGACATGGCGCCTAACAAGCTGGTGCTGAAGACCCGCGAGCGGCAGAAGGGGAAAAACCAGTACCAGAAGATGGCGGAGAAGGGCGACTTTATCGAGGTTCAGGAGTACAACGCGCGCCTGTGGGTCAACCTCACCGACTACCTGGATACCGGTCTGTTCCTCGACCACCGTATCGCCCGCCGTATGCTCGGCCAGATGAGCAAAGGCAAGGACTTCCTGAACCTGTTCTCCTATACCGGCAGCGCCAGCGTCCACGCCGGTCTCGGCGGCGCGCGCTCCACCACCACGGTGGATATGTCGCGCACCTACCTGGAGTGGGCGGAACGCAACCTGCGTCTCAATGGCCTGACCGGCCGCGCGCATCGCCTGATGCAGGCGGACGTGTTGGGCTGGCTGCGGGAGAGCACCGAGCAGTTCGATCTGATCTTTATCGATCCGCCGACCTTCTCCAACTCCAAACGAATGGAAGATGCTTTCGACGTCCAGCGCGATCACATTCGCCTGATGACCGATCTGAAACGTCTGCTGCGTAAAGGCGGCACCATTATGTTCTCGAATAACAAACGCGGTTTCCGTATGGATCATGACGGGCTGGCGGCGCTTGGCCTGAAGGCGCAAGAAATTTCGCAAAAAACGCTGTCGCAGGATTTTGCCCGCAACCGTCAGATCCACAACTGCTGGCTGATTACCGCAGCCTGAAAGGAATAAAGAATGTCACTGATTAGTATGCACGGCGCCTGGCTTTCCTTCAGCGATGCGCCGCTGCTGGATAATGCCGAGCTGCATATCGAAGATAACGAACGCGTCTGCCTCGTCGGACGCAACGGCGCCGGTAAATCGACCCTGATGAAGATCCTCAACCGCGAGCAGGGGCTGGATGACGGGCGCATTATTTATGAACAGGATCTGATTGTGGCGCGTCTGCAGCAGGATCCGCCGCGCAATGTCGCCGGTACAGTGTACGATTTTGTCGCGGAAGGCATCGCCGAGCAGGCGGCTTATCTGAAGGCCTATCATGACGTGTCGCATCAGGTCATGACCGATCCGAGCGACAAAAATTTAAATGAACTGGCGCGCCTGCAGGAGCAGCTCGATAACCTGGGGCTGTGGCAGCTGGACAGCCGCATTAACGAAGTGATTGAGCAGCTTGGTCTCGACGCCAACGCGCAGCTGGCATCCCTGTCCGGCGGCTGGCTGCGTAAAGCGGCGCTGGGCCGCGCGCTGGTCAGCGGGCCGCGCGTGCTGCTGCTCGATGAACCCACCAACCACCTGGATATCGAAACCATCGACTGGCTGGAAGGGTTCCTCAAAACCTTTAAAGGCACCATTATCTTTATTTCGCACGACCGCTCCTTTATCCGCAATATGGCGACGCGCATCGTCGACCTCGATCGCGGCAAGCTGGTGACCTACCCGGGCGATTACGATCAGTATCTGCTGGATAAAGAGGAAGCCCTGCGGGTTGAAGAGCTGCAGAATGCGGAATTCGACCGCAAGCTGGCCCAGGAAGAGGTATGGATCCGCCAGGGGATCAAAGCGCGCCGCACGCGTAACGAAGGCCGCGTTCGCGCCCTGAAGGCGATGCGTCGCGAGCGCGGGGAGCGCCGGGAAGTGATGGGCAGCGCCAGAATGCAGGTTGAAGAGGCTTCGCGCTCCGGCAAAATCGTGTTCGAAATGGAGAACGTCAACTACCAGGTTGATGGCAAAGTGCTGGTGAAAGATTTCTCCGCGCAGATCCAGCGCGGCGACAAGATTGCCCTGATTGGCCCCAACGGCTGCGGGAAAACCACGCTGCTGAAGCTGATGCTTGGCCAGCTGCAGGCCGACAGCGGGCGGATCCACGTCGGCACTAAACTGGAAGTCGCCTACTTCGACCAGCACCGCGCAGAGCTGGATCCGGATCGGACGGTGATGGATAACCTCGCGGAAGGTAAGCAAGAGGTGATGGTTAACGGTAAGCCGCGCCATGTGCTGGGCTACCTGCAGGACTTCCTGTTCCATCCAAAACGGGCGATGACCCCGGTGCGCGCGCTCTCCGGCGGGGAACGTAACCGCCTGCTGCTGGCGCGTCTGTTCCTGAAACCCAGCAACTTATTGATTCTCGATGAACCGACAAACGACCTGGATGTCGAAACGCTGGAGCTGCTGGAAGAGCTGATCGATGGCTATCAGGGCACCGTGATGCTGGTAAGCCACGATCGTCAGTTCGTGGATAACACCGTAACCGAATGCTGGATCTTCGAAGGCGGCGGTCGCATCGGCCAGTACATCGGCGGCTATCACGATGCCCGCGGCCAGCAGGCCCAGTCGTTGGCGCAGAAGCAGCCGGCAGCGAAAAAAACGATGGAAGTCGCTCAGCCAAAAGCAGAAACTGTCAAACGCGGTGGGAACAAACTAAGCTATAACCTGCAGCGCGAGCTGGAACAGCTGCCGCAGAAGCTGGAAGCTCTCGAGGCCGAACTGCAGACGCTGCAGGAACAGGTTGCCGATCCCGACTTCTTTGGACAACCGCACGATCGCACGCAGCAGGTGCTGGCAAAGCTGGCCGAAGCGGAACAGGCGCTGGAAGCAGCCTTTGAACGCTGGGAATATCTCGAAGGATTAAAGAACGGCGCCTGAGCCGAGGAGTTGTCATGTGCGATCATCATCATGCTGCGCGACATATTTTATGTCCCCAATGTGATTTGCTGGTGGCTTTGCCGCAGCTGGAGCATCGCCAGAAAGCCGCTTGCCCGCGCTGCGGTACAACGTTAACCACCACGTGGGACGCGCCTCGCCAGCGTCCCACGGCTTACGCGTTGGTCGCGCTGTTTATGCTGCTGTTGGCCAACCTGTTTCCATTTATCTACATGAAAGTGGGCGGGATCAGCAGCGAAATAGAGCTGTTGGAAATTCCCAATGTGTTATTTACCGAGGATTACGCCAGCCTCGGCACCTTCTTTTTACTCTTTGTGCAACTGGTACCGGCCTTTTGCCTGGTCACCATTCTGCTGTTGGTCAATCGGGTCAGGATGCCCGCTGGCCTGAAAGCGTTTCTGGCGCGAATTCTGTTTCACCTGAAGACGTGGGGAATGGCGGAGATCTTTCTTGCCGGCGTGCTGGTGAGCTTCGTTAAGCTGATGGCCTATGGCGATATCGGTATCGGTCTGAGCTTTGTTCCGTGGTGCATGTTTTGTCTGCTGCAGTTACGCACTTTCCAGTGCGTCGACCGCCGCTGGCTGTGGGATGATATTGCCCCCATGCCAGCCATTAGCCAACCGCTGAAGGTCGGAGTGGCCGGCATCCGCCAGGGGCTGCGCTCCTGCGCCTGCTGCACGGCGGTGTTACCCGTCGACCAGACGGTCTGCCCGCGCTGTCATAGTAAAGGAACGGCGCGGCGTAAAAACAGCCTGCAGTGGACGCTGGCCCTGCTGGTGACCTCATTTATCCTCTATCTCCCCGCCAATATTATGCCGATCATGATCACCGATCTGCTGGGCGATAAAATGCCGTCAACCATCATGGCCGGGGTAATTTTACTGTGGAGCGAGGGGTCTTATCCGGTGGCGCTGGTGATTTTTATCGCCAGTATTATGGTGCCGACGCTAAAGATGATCGCTATCGCCTGGCTGTGCTGGAATGCCAATGGCAACGGTGCGCGCGATTCGGAACGCATGCATCTGATCTATGAAGTGGTGGAATTTGTTGGCCGCTGGTCAATGATTGATGTTTTTGTCATCGCCGTACTCTCTGCGCTGGTGCGCATGGGAGGGTTGATGAATATCTATCCCGCCATCGGCGCGGTTATGTTTGCGCTGGTGGTGGTGATGACCATGTTTTCAGCCATGACGTTTGATCCCCGTTTACTGTGGGATCGTGAGCCAGATTCAAGCCATGAGGAAAGACAACAACATGGAAAATAAGAGCGGAGAAGCGAAAGTGCAGAAGGTGAAGAACTGGTCACCGGTGTGGATCTTCCCTATCGTCACTGCGCTGATCGGGGCGTGGATCCTGTTTTATCATTACAGCCATCAGGGACCTGAGGTCACGCTGATCACCACGAATGCGGAGGGGATTGAAGGGGGAAAAACCCGTATCAAGAGCCGTAGCGTGGACGTTGGGGTGGTGGAGAGCGCCACGCTGACCGACGATTTAACCCACGTGGAAATCAAAGCCCGCCTCAATTCCGGGATGCAGAAATTACTGCACAACGATTCCGTCTTCTGGGTGGTGAAACCGCAGGTAGGGCGCGAGGGGATCAGTGGCCTGGGAACATTATTGTCCGGGGCCTATATTGAACTGCAGCCGGGGTCGAAAGGCACGGTGCCGGAGCAGTATCCGCTGCTTGATTCTCCGCCGCTGGCCTCGCCGGACGCCAAGGGGATCCGTATTCTGCTGGAGAGCAGCAAGGCGGGCCAGCTGTCGCCGGGCGATCCGGTGCTGTTCCGCGGCTATCGCGTGGGGTCGGTGGAAACCAGCACCTTCGACACCCAGAAACGTCGTATCACTTATCAGTTGTTCATCAATGCGCCCAATGACCGCCTGGTGACCACCAATGTCCGCTTCTGGAAGGACAGTGGGATCGCTGTCGATTTGACCTCGGCGGGGATGCGCGTCGAGATGGGCTCGCTGTCGACGCTGTTTGGCGGCGGCGTGAGCTTCGATATTCCGGAAGGACTGGATCTCGGCGAGCCGGTGGCGAATAAAACGGAATACCATCTGTTTGACGATCAGAAGAGCATCCAGGATTCGGTCTTTACCGAACATATTGACTATGTGATGTTCTTCAAAGACTCAGTTCGCGGCCTGCAGCCCGGCGCGCCGGTGGAGTTCCGCGGCATCCGTCTGGGAACCGTCGGCAAAGTGCCATTCTTCATCCCCGGTCTGAAGCAGCGTTTGAACGACGACTATCGCATTCCGGTGGAAGTGCGGGTTGAACCGCAACGTCTGATTAACCAGCTGGGCGGCGATCCGAATATTCGCGCCCACATTGACGATCTGATCAACCGCGGACTGCGCGGCTCGCTGAAAACCGGCAATCTGGTGACCGGCGCGCTGTATATCGATCTCGACTTCTATCCGAA
Organism: Klebsiella sp. GB_Kp056; assembly: GCF_040064755.1. NCBI lineage: Bacteria > Pseudomonadati > Pseudomonadota > Gammaproteobacteria > Enterobacterales > Enterobacteriaceae > Klebsiella > Klebsiella sp. GB_Kp056. The sequence goes on from NZ_JBEAJA010000035.1 coordinate 68,677, forward strand.
GGCGCCGCCGCGCGGGAAAATGCAGGAGTTTAACGGCTATCCGATTATCCCGACCATCAGCGGTGGTCTGGCGCAGATCCAGCAGCGTCTGATGGATGCGCTGGATAAGATTAATAACCTGCCGCTCAATCCGTTGCTGGAGCAGGCGACCAGCACCCTGGCGCAGAGCGAGAAGACCATGCAACACGTGCAGACCACGCTGGATAGTCTGAATAAGATCACCTCCAGCCAGTCGATGCAGCAGTTGCCTGCCGATATGCAGACGACGCTGCGCGAGCTGAACCGCAGCATGCAGGGCTTCCAGCCGGGCTCCGCGGCCTACAATAAGATGGTGGCCGATATGCAGCGTCTGGATCAGGTGCTGCGCGAGCTGCAGCCGGTCCTGAAAACGCTCAATGATAAGAGCAATGCGCTGGTATTTGAGGCGAAGGATAAAAAAGACCCACAGCCGAAGGGAGCGAAATAATGAAAAAATGGTTACTCGCGGCAACCGTATGCGTGCTGACGGCATGCAGTAGCGGCGGCGAAAGCAAAACGTATTACCAGCTGCCGGTGGCGCAGGGCGGCGCACAGCGCGCCGCCAGCCAGGGGGCACGTCTGCTGTGGGTTGAGCAGGTCAGCATCCCGGATTATCTGGCGGGTAACGGGGTGGTCTACCAGACCACCGACGTACAGTATGTGATCGCCAATAATAATCGGTGGGCCAGCCCGCTGGACCAGCAGCTGCGCACTACGCTGGTGGCGAACCTGAGCCAACAGCTGCCGGGCTGGGTAGTGTCATCCCAGCCGCTGGGTAGCGAACAGGATACGCTCAACGTCGCGGTCAACGGCTTTCACGGACGCTACGACGGGCGGGTTATCGTCAGCGGTGAGTGGCTGCTAAAGCATCAGGGGCAGCTGATCAAACGCCCGTTTAACATCGTGCTTAAGCAGGATCAGGATGGATATGATGCGATGGTCAAGACCCTGGCGCAGGCGTGGAGCCAGGAGGCGGCAGCCATTGCCAGCGAGCTTAACCGTCTGCCATAAGTAAAATTCATCACGCTGATCTGCCGCGCGGTTCATCTGAGCCGCGCGGCTTTTTTTTGTCAGGTCAGTTCGTTACCGGCCGGTGTGCCAGGTGAACAAAAAATGAACTCTTATATAGGTCACAAATATGACAATGGCGTGAATTTTGCGCATTGACGTCGCCTTCATTTCGCGGTATTCGTAACCCGTGGCTGCACAATTTGCGACCACTGTTTTCTTTTCCACCAGATCAAAGAATGAGGGAAACGAGGCATGAAGAGACAAAAACGAGATCGCCTGGAACGGGCACATCAACGCGGATATCAGGCGGGTATCGCAGGAAGATCGAAAGAAATGTGTCCATACCAGAGCTTGAATCAACGCTCATGGTGGCTGGGAGGCTGGCGAGAAGCCATGGAGGACAGGGTACTAACGGCCTGACACTGTCTCTTTAAAAAAGAAGCCTCCGCATAGCGGGGGCTTCGCCTTTTAATCGCTGCTGAACGTTATCAGAAAGCGGAAGTATCCTGGAACAGACCCACTTTCAGATCGCTTGCGGTGTAGATCAGACGATCGTCAACCAGCACTTCTCCATCCGCAAGGCCCATAATCAGACGACGGTTAACGATGCGCTTGAAGTGGATGCGGTAGGTCACTTTTTTCGCGGTCGGCAGAACCTGCCCCGTGAATTTCACTTCGCCAACGCCCAGCGCACGGCCTTTGCCTTCGCCGCCGAGCCAGCCGAGATAGAAACCTACCAACTGCCACATGGCATCCAGGCCCAGGCAGCCCGGCATCACCGGATCGCCGATAAAGTGGCAACCGAAGAACCACAGGTCCGGGTTGATGTCGAGTTCGGCCTCAACATAACCTTTGTCGTAGTTACCACCGGTTTCGGTCATTTTGATGACGCGGTCCATCATCAGCATGTTTGGCGCCGGCAACTGCGGGCCTTTCGCGCCGAACAGTTCACCACGACCAGAGGCAAGAAGATCTTCTTTTGTATAGGATTCGCGTTTATCTACCATGTTTTCAGTAAGCCTTATTTTAAGTTCGGGACGCAGGATAGCTAACACGTGTAAGCTGAACAAGTCCGATCAGTTAGAACTTGTCCCACCTAACCAGCGTAGCGGCCACGGAAAACGATGGCGAGTCTCCTGCTGGGTCGCCTGCGCTATCCGCTCCTGAATGGTTTGTCGCAGCGTCTGTCCTTCACCGTCCCACATCAGCTGGGTCAACATCGGCAGCGCTTCGGTAATATCGTCTATTGCCCAGATAGCAAACTGATTGTCGGCAACGGCCTGACGCAGCTCGTGGGTCAGACTAAGGTGGCGAACGTTGGCGGCAGGGATAATCACGCCCTGTTTTCCGGTGAGGCCGCGCTGCTGACAGATTGTGAAGAAACCTTCAATTTTTTCATTCAGTCCGCCGACCGGCTGCACACGACCAAACTGGTCGACGGAGCCGGTGATCGCGATGCTCTGATTAATCGGCACGTTGGCCAGCGCGCTGATTAAGGCGCAGAGTTCCGCCATGGAGGCGCTGTCGCCATCCACTTCACTGTAGGACTGTTCAAAGGTCAGCGAAGCGGAGAAGGGGAGTTGTTGCTCCAGCTCCAGCTCGGACATCAGAAAAGCCTGCATGATCATCATGCCTTTCGCATGGATGTTGCCGCCCAGCTCGGCTTTGCGTTCGACGTCGATAAACTCGCCGTCGCCAATGTGCACGACGCAGCTGATGCGCGAAGGTTCGCCGAAGGCGCGTGGATGACCGGGGAATTCAATGACCGAGAGGGCGTTGATCTGCCCGACGCATTCGCCTTCGGTTTCAATCAGGATCTGTTCCTGCAGGATTTCATCCTGCATACGCTCCGCCAGGTAGCCTTCACGCCACTCCCGGCGCGCCAGCATCGTCTGCATCGCTTCGCCGGTAATCTCTTCGCCTTCGCAGAAGGCGGCAGACTCACGCAGCTGGCGGGCTATCCATAGCGGGCTGAGCGGCAGGGTCTCCTGGTCGCCGGTGTAGCGCGTCCCTTCATCGATCAGCAGTGGCCAGGCATCGCTCGCCGGGCCCGGTAGCTCCAGCTGCTGCGCATTCTGCCATACCCACTGGCACCAGGCCTTCAGCGTATCGGCGTCCGCAAACTGCAGGGTATCTTCATACTCGCTATAGATAGCCTGGGCAGAGAGCTCTGGCTCCATTTCCTGGAAATCGGCCAGCGATTCGCGTTCGCCCACCAGCATGACTTTCAGGCTCAGCGGCATGGAAGGGATGCTGACCGGCAGCGGCCGTGATTCATCAATGGAGAGCCAGTCAAAGCGCTGACGGGTCACCATATTTTTCAGGCGCATCCACAGCAGCGGTTGCGCCAGTAGTGCGCGTAGTGAGAGCACCAGCACGCCGCCGTTGGCCTGATGGACCAGGCCAGGCTGGAGTGTGATTTCACCGTTAAACTGGCGTACGCAGCCAAACAGCTGTTCCGCCTCCAGCCAATCGGCCGCCACGACCGGAGCGGTACTGGCAAAATTATCTTCAGCGCGTTGCGCCGGCGTGAGCGTCACGTGAGCGCCGTTAACCTCATAGCGAACTCCGTGAAGCGGTGCGGCAGGCTCGTGCAGCGTGCGAGTTTCAGCCGCCAGCCATTGCAGATATTCCGGTTCCTCAGGGGCTTTCACCAGCATGAAGGAGGAGACTGCCGGGGTGTACAGCAGCTGCTCAAGCGCATAGAACAACCGCGGCTGCAGATCGCCCGAGAGGGAGGGGGCCGGATGAGAGAGTTCAGCTTGAGCAAACAGCGCCTGGTAAGGTTCCAGATCAGGCGCAAGGTCGGTTCGGGTCAGTTTCGTAATGGTCAAAGTCGCTGTTTTTTAGTTAGATGTAAAGCGCGCAATTATACCTGATGCCGCGTCTGAGCACACGGAGGATTATGGCTACCCCGATGATTACCCGGCCATCCACATCACGAATAATGATTTATATTCAGCACATCAGGAAAAAACTGATATCCTGAAATGAGTTACACGGTCACATTGAGATCGCAATGAAATATCAACAACTGGAAAATCTTGAAAGCGGCTGGAAATGGAAATATCTGGTAAAGAAGCACCGGGAAGGTGAGCTGATTACCCGCTACATTGAGGCCAGCGCTGCGCAAGCTGCGGTAGATGACTTGCTGACGCTCGAGAATGAACCTGTGCTGGTGCATGCCTGGATTGAGCAGCATATGAATCCGGCGCTGATGAACCGCATGAAACAGACCATCCGTGCGCGACGGAAACGCCATTTTAACGCCGAGCATCAGCATACGCGTAAGAAGTCGATCGACCTTGAGTTTGTCGTCTGGCAGCGCCTTGCCGGTCTGGCGCAGAGGCGAGGGAAAACCTTGTCCGAAACCATCGTCCAGCTGATTGAGGATGCTGAGCATAAAGAGAAGTATGCCAGCAAAATGTCGAGCCTGAAGCACGATCTGCAGGTTCTGTTAGGTAAGGAGTAGCGGGCTGCCCGTTCAGTGGTGACTAAGGCGCAGGTCGCGCCACACAGGCTACCATCCGCCTCTAACGGCCTTCAGTCTTTAGCCGCTAAAGCGAGCGAGAAGACATAAAAAAACCCGCCGAAGCGGGTTTTTTCATCAGTTATAACTTAAGCCGCAGGCTGAGTTACAACTTCTTTGTAGCCTTTAACTTCGATCTCTACACGACGATCCGGAGCCAGGCAGTCGATCAGGGCAGCGCGAGCTTTCACGTTGTCACAGGTGTTGCCAGTAACCGGGTTGGATTCACCCATGCCGCGAGCGGAGATTTTGCCAGCCGGGATGCCTTTAGCAACCAGGTAGTCAACAACGGACTGAGCACGTTTCTCAGACAGCTGCTGGTTGTAAGCTTCGGAACCGATGCGGTCGGTGTAGCCCAGAACAACAGCGGAACCGTCTTTCGGATCCATGTTGCTCAGCTGGGTGTACAGCTGATCCAGAGCCTGCTGACCTTCCGGTTTCAGGGTTGCTTTGTTGAAGTTGAACAGTACGTCAGACTTCAGGGTGAAGTGCTTGGTCGCCACTTCCGGAGCCGGAGCCGGAGCCGGAGCTACAACCGGTGCAGCATCTTCCTGACCGAAACGGTAGGAAACGCCCAGGCTCAGCATGCCGTTATCAGGACGGGTACCCACAGTGCCCGCGTCGCCGATGTTGTTAACCCACTGGTATTCCAGACGGGTAGCGATGTCACGAGTAACAGCCCACTCTACGCCGCCAGCAAATACTGGGGAAACGCCAGTGTCGTGTTCGCTACGGGAAACGCCGGTAGAAGCGTAGTTGCCTTTGGAGTCAGCGCGCCAAACCATGCCGCCCAGACGGGTGTAGATGTCCAGATCGTCAGTGATCGGGTAACCCAGTTTAGCGGTCAGCTGAACGCCCTGAGCTTTGAAAGCACCGTTGTCAACGCTGCCTTTATATGCCATACGGCCCAGCCAGTCGTAACCCATTTCGAAACCGAGGTACGGGTTAACCTGGTAACCACCGAACGCACCAGCACCGAGCTGATCGTTACGGGTCGGACCATTGTTGCCCTGGAAACCGTTACCGTAGAAACCGGTGTCGTGATACTGGGACCAACCCAGTTTACCACCTGCATACCAGGTGTTATCTTTCGGAGCGGCCTGCGCTACGGTAGCGAAGCCAGCCAGTGCCACTGCAATCGCGATAGCTGTCTTTTTCATTTTTTGCGCCTCATTATCATCCAAAATTCGCCATGAAGTTACAAAAGACCTCACGGTTAAATCCTTCACCGGGGGCGTGACTTGTTGTTAACTATGCTGATACATGCAGCGTAAGCCGATCACCCCTGGCGATGTAAAGTCTACAACTTAGTTCGAAACTTACAAGTGTGAACTCTGTCAGGCATATGAAAAAAAAGGGTTGTGTACACAATATTTAACAAATATGGTTGATTTTCGTACACGAAAAAAAGGCACAAATGCCCGTGTGGCAGGCATTCCGCGAAAAAGACCTTAAAAAACGCTGTGCCATTACTACCGGTAAAAAAAATTCCAGGAATAATCCTAATTTCACTCAATGATACAAATTTGAGTGAATTTTTAGCCCGCTGAGTTGTCTGCCGAGCGTGCCCTGATTTCGGACCGGGCGCATGATGAATCCCATCGCGCAGCCTTCCTGGGCTGCATGCACCAGACGCTCATGTTCGTCAGCGGTTAACTCCTCCGCCAGCCAGCAGATAACCACACTATAGTTACCGGTACGCAGGGCGCGGATCATCGAGTCTAAAGTGTGACTGGGGGAGAGCTGGCTAATTTGCATGACCTTAGACAGCGGCAGACCGGCGGACTGAACCCACTCGCGGCTAAGCTTTTGCTGCGGCGTAAGCCACAGCTGCCAGCGAGACTGTTGACCCAACTGCTGTAATAAAGGTAGCAACAACAACTGTGTCATCATGGGTTGATCTTCACGATAGACAATTTCACTGATCAGCCCATTGGCGGCCTGTTCGCCAGAACGATGAGCGTAGTGGGCTGCCGGAGCAGAGGCCTGTGCTGAACGGTTTGCATGAGCTGAAGTAAACATAGTCTATCCCGCCTGTAGTTACTGTATGCATATACAGTATATCCGCCAGGGGAAAAGATCAACCGCAATTTGTCATTTTGCTGGTGGAAATTTAATCGCTTTCAGCCATCCTGACGGTACAGGTTTGCGGCTACTCGCAACACCATCCTTAACACCGGCTAATCCTTTTTCTCCTGTCTGCCAGTTGCAGCAACAGCTGCAATTTTCTGAAAGCGTCTCGCAAAACCGCATTCTGGTGGAAAAGCAGGCAAAAATCATCTTGCTGCTGTCAGGGAAGTCCCTTATGTTTTCCCTTAGCGGATCCGTTAACAACTTAAGTTTAATTACATGATTCACAAAGGAATGATCATGAGAAAACTCGTATGTCCGCGGCTCCCGCAATTTCAGGCCTGCGTCTCTCCGCTGGGTCAACTTCACTCTCGCCCCCTGTTTGGCGGCTACAGCCTGGCTATCGAAGATACCGTGTTTGCGATGGTGGCAGAGGGGAATATTTATCTAAAGGCCTGCGAGCAGAGCGCTGCCTATCGGGTAGAACACCATAATCCTTTATTGATGCTGCGCCGACACGGGCGCATCGTGCCGCTAAAGTATTATCAAATCGACGATGCCTTGTGGCGCGATGAGAAACAGCTTTTCCGCTTGTCGCTGATGTCGTGGCAGAGCGCCCAGCGTGAAAAATATCGCCGCCGGTCGTCGGGACGCCTGAAGGATTTACCCAATATCAGCTTTCATATGGAATTGCAGCTGATTCACTCGGGCATTCCAGACGTGTTAGCACTACGGGAGGTGGGCGCCCGCCAGGCCTGGCTAAAGCTGCGCGAGAACAATGCTTCTCTATCGCACAACGTCTTGCTGGCGCTGGAGGGGGCTATCGTTGGCGTTCATGCCGCCGCGCTCCCGACGCCACGGCGTCAGGAGCTTCTGGAATGGGCGTCTGCGCGCTAATGGACAACGGTTATTCCGTTTGAGCGTGTACCCGCTGCTGCAGGCGGCAGATTTCAGGCAACAGCGCCAGCAGCAGGCCAATCTGCTGTAACACCAGGGGCTCTTTACTGTCCGCGCGAGGCTCCAGATGGTGGATCCGGCTTTGCAGGCTGGTCAACGCCTTCTGCACCCGCTGTTCATCCGCTGGGGTATGATGCAGGGCATCATCCACATAGCAGACCGCATCATCGAGCAGGGCGAGGATGTCCGGCGTGGACAGTTTTTCCCGATGCGCGCCGAGAGCGGAAATGTAGCTGGTGAAGGTATGATTGAGACACAGCAGGCGAAAGGCGGTCTCGCGCTGGGCGGCATCCGCCCGTGGTTCCGTCGACAAGTTCGAGACGACGGAAGCCAGCTCAGCATCGCGGTTGTAGGCGTCACGGCGTGCGACACGGTAGGCCAGCCGGTTGTCGCGGCCCTGGTGGTACTGCTCCAGGATGGCATCCAGATAACGGCAGTTCGCGTTTAGCGCCCGGTCCAGCGCCCGCGGCAGGTTGCGGAATTTCCAGTCCGGCCAGATGAAGCTGACCGCCGCCCAGGCGATGGCGCAGCCGATCAGCGTATCAATGATGCGCGGCAGCGCGACTTCAAAACCTTCGCCAAGCAGGTTAAAGCACAGCAGCACCAGCAGCGTAATAAACATGGTGGCATGGGCGTACTGCACGTTACGAAAGGCGAAGAACAGCACGCCGGTGAGGACGATCAGCAGCAGCTGCCCTTCAACCGACGGTACCAGCAGGAGGACCGGCAGGCCGATCGCCACCCCGACCAGCGTGCCGATGATCCGCAACGCCAGGCGATGGCGGGTGGCGTTATAGTTCGGCTGACAGACGAACAAACTGGTCAGCAGGATCCAGTAGCCGTGCTGAAGGCCGGTAAACTGGATGAAGGCATAGCCGGCGCAGAGCACCAGCGACATACGCACCGCGTGGCGAAAGAGGGCTGACTCTGGCGACATATTGCGCTGCAGGCGCAGCCAGATATCGTTCAGTCCGCCGAGCCTGTCGTCGGCCAGCAGCGTCTCTGTATTACTCCCGGCGGGCGCGGTGGTTTGCACCGATTCAATCGTGGCCAGCTGAGCATCAATGGCGCGCAGGTTATTGAGTAAATAGCCAAGGGCGTTGAGCTGCTCATCGGATGCGCCGCTGGCGCGTACGCGCTCAAGTGCCGCATCGAGATGCATAAACGCCCGTTCGAAATGGGCATCATGTTGATAGGGTTCGCGCAGCAGAATCGCCCGCGAGAGTTTCTGGCAGGCCTGCGCCTGCATCGAAAGCATGCGCTGGAAACGGAACATCACATCGCTGTAGCGGAACTGGTCGCGCAGGGTCTGGTACTGAATATGCGATGAGCTGGCGCGTTCATGAATATCCTGGGCCACAAAGTAATACTGCAACGTACGACGAGTACCACGCTGTCCCCGGTCGCCTCGTAGTCGGGTCAACAGTGAGACCTTGGTTTGGTTAAGGGTCGCCACCAGTTGGCCGTTGGCGAGGGCCAGATCGTACAGCGGCGCCTGGCTCTCATCCTCAAGGTCTGGATCAAACAGCCGGGATTTGAGCTCCAGATAGCGGGCCAGTTGCTCATAGCTACGCGCCAGGTTGTCCTGCAGTGGACGAATTGGAAAGATCAGGTGGCCGGACAACGTCAGCAGGTTGTACCACACGGCTCCCGCCAGCAGGAACAACGGCTGCAGATACCAGTGATCGTACAGCGTGACGCCGAGCATGGTGTAGATGGCGATAAGCAGAGCGCCGAAGGCAATGGTCGCATAGCGCTGTCCGAGGCCGCCAAGCAAAATAAAGCCGATGGTAGACACGGTCAGACCAAGGGCAAACAGCGGCGGCCACGGAAACAGCAGCTCCACGGAGGCGGAGGCGATAAAAAAGCAAACCAGAGTAATGGCGAGGTTGCGCAGACGGCCCGCCAGACGGTCATCAAGGTCGGTCAGCGCCGCGGCCACGACGCCGAGGGTGAGGGGGATGGTCAGTTTGACTTCGCCGATCCACCAGGGAAACAACGTCGTGCCGCAGAGCGCAATAAAAATGCGTACGTTATAAAGCCAGGCGCTGTTCCAGGTGTAGCGGCGTAGCAGGGGGCTAATCATGTCCGTGTTCCATTCGGTTACTGAAAGCGACGACGCGCATTGGCTTCGCGCGCTGCGCGCGCGGTTTCCACAGAGACGACCCGGCGACCCACCGGCCAGAGGGCGATGGCGGCGATTTTAAAATTAGCGATCCCCACCGGGATGCCAATGATAGTCAGGCATTGGGCGATGCCGCTGAAAATATGCATCAGGCACAACCACCAGCCGAAAAAAATGAACCACAGAATGTTCAGGATGGTGCCGCCGGCGTTCAGCAGGCTGTTTTGGCGACCTGGCTCGAGCTCATCAACATGAATCGCCTCGTTACCATAAGGAAATAACGAAAGGCGAGTGATTTCCCAGCAGGAACGAGTCAGCGGCAGCGTGACGATCAGCATAATGCTGACCAGGGTGGCGAGCAGCCAGCCTAAAGTGGTGGCGAAACCGCCAAGGATAAAGTTCAAAATATTCAGAATGGTACGCATAAAGCCTCGGTTTTGCCCTGTGGATAATAAGACCTGACAATTGTAACGTTTTTTTGCGCTGGAGCACCTGGTCCGGGGCGGTTAAACTGAAAAACAATCCACCCTGATTGAAAATCGACATTATATGGAACTTAAAGCGACAACATTGGGCAAACGCATGGCTCAGCATCCTTATGACAGGGTGCAGTTACTGAATGCCGGGGTAAAGGTTTCCGGCGATCGTCATGAGTATCTTATCCCTTTCAATCAGTTATTGTCAGTGCATTGTAAGCGCGGTCTGGTCTGGGGCGAACTGGAGTTTGTGCTGCCGGACGATAAAGTCGTGCGTTTGCACGGTACCGAATGGAGCGAAACGCAGCGCTTTTATCACCATTTACACACGCTCTGGCAGCAGTGGAGCACGGAAATGAGCGATATCGCCGCCGGGGTGCTGAAGCAGCAGCTGACAGCTATCGAACGCACCCGGGCAGAAGGTAAGTGGCTGACGCGTCAGCAGGTGGCGGATGTTCAGGATAATATTCGCCAGGCGTTAACCGGGCTGCCGATGCCCACCAGCCGGCTTGACGCCTTTGATAACTGCCGGGAGCTGTGGCGGGAATGTCAGCGCTGGTTAGGGGATATTGAAGCGGCGCGTCAGGCCCATAACCAGGCCTTTACCGAGGCGATGCTGGAACAGTATCGCGGCTTTTTTAACGGAGTGGAATCCTCCCCGCTCAATCCGTCGCAGGCGCGAGCGGTGGTGAACGGCGAGCACTCCCTGCTGGTGCTGGCGGGAGCGGGCAGTGGTAAAACCTCGGTGCTGGTGGCACGAGCGGGCTGGCTGCTGGCGCGGGGAGAAGCGGCGGCAGAGCAAATTCTGCTGCTGGCATTTGGCCGCCAGGCGGCGCAGGAGATGGATGAGCGGATCCGCGAGCGTCTGGCATCAGACGATATTACCGCCCGCACCTTCCACTCGCTGGCGCTGCATATTATCCAGCAGGGCAGCAAAAAAGTGCCCACCATCAGTAAGCTGGAAAGCGATACTGCGGCCCGCCACGCATTGCTGCTGAAAAGCTGGCAAAAGCAGTGCCAGGAGAAAAAAGCGCAGGCGAAAGGCTGGCGCCTGTGGCTGGAAGAGGAGATGGGCTGGCAACTGCCGGAGGGGGACTTCTGGCAGGATAAAAAGGTGCAGCGGCGGATGGCCAGCCGGCTTGACCGCTGGGTCAGCCTGATGCGCATGCACGGCGGCTCCCAGGCAGAGATGATCGCCGGCGCGCCGGATGCGGTACGCGATCTGTTCAGTAAACGGGTGAAGCTGATGTCGCCCCTGCTGAAAGAGTGGAAGGCGGCGCTGAAGGCGGAGAATGCGGTTGATTTTTCCGGCCTGATCCATCAGGCGGTCAATATTCTCGATAAAGGCCGCTTCGTTAGCCCGTGGAAACACATTCTGGTGGATGAATTTCAGGATATTTCGCCGCAGCGAGCCTCGCTGCTGGCCGCGTTACGCCGGCAAAATAGCCAAACCACGCTCTTTGCCGTTGGCGATGACTGGCAGGCGATTTACCGGTTCAGCGGGGCGCAGCTCTCCCTGACCACCGCGTTCAACCACTACTTTGGCGAAGGGGACTGCTGTGCGCTGGATACCACCTATCGCTTTAACGGGCGTATCGGCGAAATAGCCAATGGTTTTATCCAGCAGAATCCGCATCAGTTAAGCAAACCGCTGAATAGCCTGACCGCGGGAGATAAAAAGGCCGTCACTTTGTTAGCCGACGATAAGCTGGACGATCTTCTGGATAAATTGAGCGGTTACGTTAAGCCCGAGCAGCGGATCCTTCTGCTTGCCCGCTACCATCATCTGAAGCCCGAGGCGCTTGATAAAGCGGCGACGCGCTGGCCGCACCTCCAGCTTGATTTTATGACTATTCACGCCAGCAAAGGTCAACAGGCCGACTATGTCATTGTGCTGGGACTGCAGGAGGGAGTGGATGCGTTTCCGGCCCCAGCGCGCGAGTCGATCATAGAGGAGGCGCTCCTGCCGCAACCGGAAGATTTTCCGGATGCGGAGGAACGTCGACTGCTGTACGTGGCCATAACCCGCGCCCGTCACCGGGTGTGGCTGTTATTTAACAAGGCGCAACCGTCGCCGTTTGTCGAGATCCTGCAGGCGCTGGATGTGCCTGTGGCCAGAAAGCCGTGATCGCGGTTCGATTATTTCAGGCGCTCGGCAAGATATCGCGGATAATCCGGGATCAGAATATCGAGCGGTTGAGCGAAGTGCGGCGACTGGATAATAAAGTCAGCGGTGGAGACGTTAGTGGCGACCGGAATGTTCCAGACCGTGGCCAGACGCAGCAAGGCTTTGACATCCGGGTCGTGGGGAACGGCGTTCAGCGGATCCCAGAAGAAGATCAGCACGTCGATTTTCCCTTCTGAAATGAGGGCACCCACCTGCTGGTCGCCGCCCATCGGGCCGCTCAGCATGGCATTGACCTCCAGCCCGGTAGCCCGGGAGACCAGGTTGCCGGTAGTGCCGGTGGCGTACAAAACATGTTGCGCCAGCAGCGCCTGATGGCGAGCAACCCATTTCATCAGCATATCTTTACAGTGATCGTGAGCCACCAGCGCGATATGTTTTTGCGCAGGCAGGGTACGTGTTGTCAGTTCCATATTTTCATTCCGCATTTTGACCTGCTGACAGATTACTGAATGTGGCTGTCGCTGCAAGCATCAGGGATGAAAATTTTGCTGAATCTGCGGGTTAGCCTGGATGGCCCCCTGCTGCGGATTAGCATACACTTAGGTGAAATAGCAGGAGGAAACCATGAAAGAGAACGATATTGCCGAAATCCTGACCTCGACACGGACGATTGCGCTGGTCGGCGCCAGCGACAAACCTGACCGTCCTAGCTACCGGGTCATGAAGTATCTGCTGGATCAGGGGTATCACGTTATCCCGGTTTCGCCGAAGGTGGCAGGCAAGACGCTGTTGGGGCAGCAGGGCTATGGAACGCTTGCCGATGTACCGGAAAAGGTCGACATGGTTGATGTCTTCCGTAATTCAGAAGCGGCATGGGGCGTGGCGCAGGAGGCGATTGCTATCGGCGCGAAAACGCTGTGGCTGCAGCTGGGGGTGATCAATGAACAGGCCGCGGTGCTGGCCCGAGAAGCCGGGTTAAACGTGGTGATGGATCGTTGTCCGGCCATTGAGCTACCGCGACTGGGATTAGCAAAATAATAAACAAAACCCCGCCTGGCGGGGTTTTGTTTAATTGCGAAGGCGCGGCGCCTGCAACTGCTGACGAATTGTTTTGGCCAGCTCGTCGAGGGACGGCTGCTCCGGATGTTCGTCGCGGGGTTCGCTGCTCAGCTGCGCTTCTGCCAGATAGGTGTGGATGGGTTGGCCATCATCATCTTCCATCACTACATGGTACCAGGGGGCCGCGCGCAGTTCGTCATTGGCGGCAATTTCATCCTCTTCCGGTTCCGCGAGCGAGTACTCGGGATCGACATCGACGATGACGCCCAGGTAGCCCAAGAGCGTATGGCGGACCTGTTGGCCGATACCGAATTTGCTGGCTATCATAGGCACCTCCTGGGAAACATGAATACTCCCTATATGAGGCTCATGTTTCGTTTTTCAAGTTACATGACGCGACAGGCAAACCCCTTCAGATACAGCCCTTCCGGATAGGTTGCGATCACCGGATGGTCGGCAGCCTGACGGAACTGTTCTATAAATTGTACATCACGTCCGGCATCAATTGCGGAATCCGCGATGATTTTCTGAAATAAATCGGTGGTCATCAGGCCGGAGCAGGAGAAGGTCAGCAGCACGCCGCCGGGGTTCAGCAGCTGGATCGCCAGCATATTGATATCTTTATAGCCACGGCAGGCGCCCATCAACTGGCTTTTATTTTCTACGAATTTCGGCGGATCCATCACGATGACGTCGAATTTCTCCCCTTGATCGCGGTATTTACGCAACAGTTTGAACACGTCGTCGCGCACAAACTCCGCTTTGGACAGATCCAGTCCGTTGAGCTCCACGTTCTGGCGCGCAACGTCGAGCGCTTCCTGCGAGGTATCCACGCTGGTGACCTGGTGGCAGCCGCCCATCAGCGCTGACACCGCAAAGCCGCCGGTATAAGAGAAGCAGTTCAGCACCCGTTTGTCCGCCACGTAGCGACGGGTCGCCAGGCGACTGTCGCGCTGGTCGAGGTAGTAGCCGGTTTTGTGCCCGCCCTGGATATCGACCAACAGCTTCATGCCATGCTCAGCGATCGGCAGCAGCGCTGGCGGCAGTTCGCCCACTACCGGCCCCTGGGCCAGCTCCAGCCCCTCTTTTTTACGCACCGCGACATCGCTGCGATCGTAAATGGCGCAGTCCGGGAACAGGCTCTGCAGGGCGCTGATGATGGCGGCGCGCTGGTATTCGGCGCCTGCGCTGAGGAGCTGCAGTACGAAAAAGTTGCCAAAGCGGTCGATTGTCACGCCCGGCAGCCCATCGGACTCGCCGGCGATCAGACGGTAGCTGTCGAGGCCATCGCGCTCGGCAAGCCAGGCACGCCAGGTTTGCGCCTGCTGCAGGCGGCGTTCAAAGAAGGCGTTATCAATGGCTTCGTTGCGATCGAATGTCCACACGCGGGCGCGGATCTGCGACGACGGCGAGTAAGCGCCGCGGGCCAGCCATTTTCCCTGATGGTCAACGATATCGATGGTTTCACCGCTGCGGGCTTTACCTTCCATGCGGGCGACGCCGCCGGAGAAAATCCACGGATGGCGACGCAGCAGGGATTTCTCGCGTCCTTTGGCTAACACTAAGCGGGGGAATAGGGAATCTGTCATGGAGCTACCTTTAAGCAACGGGAATGTCGGCACCGAAAAATGGCGCGTAGATTAGCACACCTGGCGCATACAAGCATCTTTCCCCCGCCAGGCGCGGTTGAGCGTTTCGGCACAAAATGCAGGCGCTTCAGCACATTCACCTTGCGTGGCGTTTCATACTCTGTCTTCTCACCCCCAGGAGGAGAAGACGATGAAAACAGGTATGCGGATAGTTGTGGCGATGGTTGCTGCAGTGAGCAGTGGCGCGATGGCTGCGCCGTTTAGCGTGAGCAGCAATGATATGCGTGACGGGCAGCCGCTGGCCCAGAAGCACTGGTTTACCGGTTTCGGCTGCACAGGAGGCAATGTCTCTCCACAGCTGACATGGAAAAACGCCCCGGCAGGCACGCGCAGCTTCGCGGTCACCGTCCGGGATCCTGATGCGCCTACCGGCAGCGGCTGGTGGCATTGGACGTTAGTCAATATTGCCAGCAGCGTCTCTTCTCTGCCCGCTGGCGCGGGAGATAAAAACAGCGCTACACTGCCGAACGGAGCGGTACAGGGCCGCAATGATTTTGGCTATGCCGGCTTCGGCGGCGCCTGCCCGCCGGCGGGAGATAAACCGCATCGCTACCGTTTTACGGTGTGGGCGCTGGATATCCCCACGCTGCCGGTGAACGCCGATGCCAGCGGGGCGCTGGTCGGGTATCTGTTACACAGCCATGCTCTCGCCAGCGCCCAGTTGACGGCGACGGCCGGGCGCTAAAATAAAAGGGTGGTCGGATGGAGAGTATTCATTTTCAGCATAACGCCCTGACCGCCGCGGAGATCACCACCCGACGGCTATGCAGGCTGCATCGGGTGCGTCTGTTCGCCCCGGCGCTCTGTCGGGTAAAGCGCGGCAGCAAGGTGATTGTGCAAGGGGAGAGCCGGGTGCTGGCGACCCCGCAACAGCTGATTGTTTTGCCGGCAGACGTTGAGCTGGAGGTGATTAACCAGCCGGAGAATGGCCTCTTTTGCTCCGATCTGCTGTCGCTGACGCCCGAGCTGTTGACGGCGTTCAAGACCCGCTATGTCAGTGAACCACCGCCCGGGCGTCTGACCTCGCTCTGCGCCCCGGTGACGACTGAGCTGGCGTTTATGTGGCAAAGCGTTCTGCAGGCGGTGCGGGAAGGCTTGTCCCCCTCTCTGCAGCAGCATCAGACCATGGGCCTGCTGCTGGCCTTGCACGAGGCGGGTTATGCCGGCCCGCTGCTCGTCGAGCGGCAGCAGGATTTGTCGGCGCAGGTTCGACAACTGGTCATGCTGTCGCCAGCGCAAGCGTGGAGCGTGTCGCGGGTAGCGAAAATGCTCTTTCTCGGCGAGTCCACGCTGCGCCGTCGGCTGCAGCAGGAATCGCAGAGTTTTCGCCAGATTGTCGAGGAGGTGCGGATGGCCCATGCCCTGGGGCAGCTGCAGACCACTTCGCGGCCCATCGGGGAAATTGCGCAGAACAGCGGATATCAGTCGGGATCGCGCTTTACCGCGCGCTTCCGTCAGCACTATGGTTTACTGCCAAAGCACGTACGCTGAATGAATTTGCTATCCTCAGCATAAAGGGTGAGCGAAAAGGAGACGATGATGGCCAGTATCTGCACGATGGCATGGGTTTACGGTTCGGTTCAGGGCGTAGGGTTTCGTTATTCGACACAGCGGGAAGCGCTGCAGCTGGGATTGACCGGCTATGCCCGTAATCTGGACGACGGCGGGGTGGAAGTGCTTGCCTGCGGCGAGGCGGAGCAGGTGGAGAAACTCATCGCCTGGCTGAAAGCCGGTGGGCCGCGCAGCGCGCGGGTTGACCGAGTGTTGACTGAACCCCATCAACCCACCCGCAGCTGGGACAAGTTCGCGATCCTCTATTAGATGCACTTCACCGGCTTCGGCAGACCGGCGATTTTGGTCGCTTGTTTGGCGGGGCCTTTCGGAAACAGGCGATAGAGATAGCGGCTGTTGCCTTTCTCTTCGCCAAACTTGTTGGCCATCGCCTTTACCAGCATGCGGATCGCTGGCGAGGTGTTGAATTCAAGGTAAAACTCGCGCACAAAGCGCACCACTTCCCAGTGCTCAACGGCGAGCGTTATCCCTTCCTGCGCGGCGATGACGTCGGCCATCGCCTCGCTCCACTGGGTGGTATCTTTCAGATAGCCTTCGCTATCCGTCTCAATTTCGTTGCCTTCAAAAATAAACATAATTTTTCACATACCGCCTGAAACTGGCCGCAGTGTAGCAAAAAAAAAGGCCCCGCATAAGCGAGGCCTTTGTTAGCAGGGGAACGGTTAGTCCCGGCTGGCGAAGCCCAGGATGCTCAGCAGGCTGACAAAGATGTTGTACAGCGAGACATACAGGCTGACCGTGGCGCGAATGTAGTTGGTTTCACCACCGCGGATGATGTTGCTGGTCTCGAACAGGATGGCGCCCGAAGAGATCAGGATGAACACCGCGCTAATCGCCAGGTGCAACGCCGGCAGCTGCAGGAACAGGTTAGCGACCATACCAATCAGCACCACGACCACGCCGGCCATCAGCATCCCGCCGAGGAAAGACATATCTTTGCGCGTCGTCAGCACGTAGGCCGAGCAGCAGAAGAAGACCAGCGCCGTACCGCCCAGCGCCAGGCCGATCAAATCGCCCATGCCGGCAGAAAGGTACGCGTTCAGCATCGGTCCAAGGATATAGCCGAGGAACCCGGTGAAGGCGAAGGCGGAAATAATCCCGGTGGGCTTATTCGCCGTTTTATAGGTCAGGAACATCAGACCGTACATCCCCACGAGGGTCAAAATCAGCCCCGGGGAAGGAAGCATCAGCACCGTGCTGGCGGTAGCGGTGATGGCGGAAAACGCCAGCGTCAGGCTGAGCAGGAAGTAGGTGTTACGCAGAACCTTGTGCGTGCTGAGCAGCGAGGAACGGTCACGCGATGATGTAATTATGCGATCCATGAGTCACTCTCTTATGACAGATGTAATTAGGTATAAAGAATAAGAAAAACAAGCGTGAAGCCCTAATGCTTTTACCCATCTTTACTTAGCTTTTGCCGCTTTTGACTAGCATATAATTCTGCATGGATTGGAAAAAGCGATATGTTTTCGCGTTTCGCTTCGGTGAGCCGATCGAAATCTTATAGGTTACTGAAAAATATTGCTTTATTGAAATTCTGCGACTAAGTGTGGAAGGGGGAATAACTCCGTACGTTAAAGGCAAAGGGAAATGACATTACATCAAAACAATCACATCACGCGAACGCTGCTGGCAGTCAGTATGATAGCAATGATCGGCGGGGCGCAGGCGGCGCAGGTGCCGCCGGGCACCCAGCTGGCGGAAAAGCAGGAGCTGGTCAGAAATAACGGCAGTGAACCAGCCTCGCTCGATCCGCACAAAGTCGAGAGCGACGTTGAAAATAATATTATTAGCGATCTCTTCGAAGGTCTGGTCAGCGTATCGCCTGCGGGGGCGGTCGAGCCCCGGCTGGCGGAACGCTGGGAAAACAAGGACAACCAGCTGTGGACCTTCCATTTACGTCCCGGCCTGACCTGGTCCGACGGCACGGCCATCACGGCGCAGGATATCGTCTGGAGCTGGCAACGGCTGGTCTCGCCGGCCACCGCCTCCCCCTATGCAAGCTACCCCGGCAATATGCATATCACCAACGCCCGAGAGATTGCCCTGGGGCAAAAGGGCCCCGAGACGCTGGGGGTGAAAGCCCTAAACGACACCACGCTGCAGGTCACCCTGACTCAGCCGAATGCTGCCTTCCTGGCGATGCTGGCGCACCCCGCGCTGGTGCCGATCGACAAAGTGCTGGTGGAGCGTTTTGCCGATAAATGGACCCGGCCAGAGCATATCGTCACCAGCGGGCCCTATAAGCTGACCCAATGGGTGGTGAATGAACGGCTGGTGGCTGAACGTAATGTGAAGTACTGGGACAATGCGCACACGGTTATCAATAAAGTCACTTACCTGCCAGTCTCTTCCGAGGCCGCCGATGTTAATCGCTACAAAGCGGGGGAGATCGATATTGTTTACACGGTGCCGATCAATCAGTTTGCGCAGTTGCAGAAAACCATGGGCGACCAGCTGGACGTTTCGCCACAGTTGGCGACCTATTACTACGAGTTCAATACCACCCGGCCGCCGTTTAACGACGCGCGCGTGCGTCGGGCGCTGAATATGGCGCTTGATAAAGATATCATTGCCGGAAAAGTACTCGGCCAGGGCCAGCGCCCGGCCTGGGTGATCAGTCAGCCGGATATTGGCGGCGTGACGCTACACAACCCGGACTATGCCAGCTGGCCGCGCGAGAAGCGGATTGCCGAGGCGAAAAAACTGCTGGCGCAGGCAGGGTACGATGAGCGGCACCCACTGGTCTTTACCCTGCTATATAACACCTACGAGTCACATCAGCGCATCGCCATCGCCGCCAGCTCTATGTGGAAGAAAAACCTCGGCGTCGAGGTGAAGCTGCAGAACCAGGAGTGGAAGACGATGCTGGATACGATGCATACGCATAATTTTGACGCCGTCCGCTACGCGTGGATTGCCGACTACGACGATGCCGCCTCCTTCCTCAATACCTTCCGCACCGGGGATAGCGAGAACACCAGTCAGTACAGCAACCCGGCATACGATGAGGCGCTGCACAACGCGGCGAAAGCCACCGACGTGGCGACCCGCGGCAAATACTATCAGCAGGCGGAAGATCTGCTGGCGCAGGATGTCCCCGCCATTCCGGTCTATCACTATGTGCGTACCCATTTAGTGAAGCCCTGGGTGGGCGGCTTCACGCCGGACAAGCTGGGGTACTACTACACCAAAGATATGTACATAAAGAAACTGCCGTCCACGAGCGGCGATGGGCGCTGATTTTCTGTGCGAACTGCCTGAAATTCAGACGAATAACACAGATTTGTTTGTTTTTAAGGCAGTTGAACAAAATGGTGCTTTACAGCATCCGCCGAGGTGTTTATAGTGCGCCTCACACCGGAAGTGTGGCCGAGCGGTTGAAGGCACCGGTCTTGAAAACCGGCGACCCGAAAGGGTTCCAGAGTTCGAATCTCTGCGCTTCCGCCATATAAAAGAAGGGGTTACCGAAAGGTAACCCCTTTTTGCTTTTCCCTTTGACCATCCCAACCGCGCTTCATCCTGACCTCCCGACCTCGCAAACCCGCCATGCGAAATCTCGTTGACTCTGTCAGCGCCGCAGCGTAATCAGCTGGCGAAAATGAAACCACCAATCCGTTTAAAAGGAGGAATGTTAATTGTTCCGAAGCACGATATAAGCGAATTGATGCTCAGGAATAAAAACTTTCCGCAAAAAAACTTCGTCTATACTTGGAAAAATGATGATTTACCTGCCACGGTTTTACGCAGAAAAGAGACCAGTGAGGTCAGCATGCCTGTCATTAATCCGCAAGATATCAAAGAATTACGGGCGTTGGTTGAAGAACAATTAAAATACACGCTGTGTGTCAGCTTAAATAAAGCCACGCAAGGCGATATTTTTAACGCGGTGGCGCTGGCCATTCGTCATTTTCAGCAGGACCATTTTCTGTCGAGCCAGGCGCGGCAGCGCGAAGCGCGAAAAAAGCGAGTTTACTACCTGTCGATGGAGTTTTTACTCGGCCAGTCGCTGCGTAATAACCTGGTGAATATGAATTTACTGTCGGAGATGCGCCAGGTGGTCAATGACCTGGGGTTTGATCTTGAACGCCTCCTTGACGAGGAGCCTGACGCCGCGCTGGGTAACGGCGGATTAGGGCGCTTAGCCGCTTGCTTTATCGACTCGATGGCCACCCTTGACATTGCAGCGTCCGGGCATGGCATCAAATACGAATATGGCCTTTTTCGCCAGTCCTTTCAAAACGATCAGCAGATCGAACATCCTGATGACTGGCACTCCATGCATTCCCCATGGCTGGTGGAGCATCACGCCCAGCACATTCTGATCCCGCTGGGGGGGTATATCGAGCATAGCGAAGATATTGATGGTAATTACAACCCGATGTGGCTCGGCTGGAAAACTATCGTTGGTATTCCCCATGACTATTTTGTTTCCGGCTACCGGGATACGACCACCAACAAGCTGCGTCTCTACAGCGCGGTAGCCTCTGACTCCTTTAATATCCATATTTTTAATCGCGGCGATTATATCAAGGCGGTGAGTGAAAAAATCGCCTCGGAGAATATTTCAAAAATACTCTATCCTTCCGATGAGGTGCTGACCGGAAAAGAGCTGCGGCTGACCCAAGAATATTTTCTGGTGGCCTGTACGCTGCGGGATATATTTCGTGACTACGCTGAGGTTAATGACGACATTACTTTGCTGGCGCAGCATGTGGCTATTCAGCTTAATGACACCCATCCGGCATTGGCGGTGGTGGAGCTGATGCGGATCCTCGTGGACGAATACCGACTGCCCTGGGAGCAGGCGTGGGAGATAACGCAAAATACCTGCGCCTACACCAATCATACGCTGATGCCGGAAGCGCTGGAGACCTGGCCGGTGTCGTTGTTTGAGAAACTTCTGCCGCGTCACTTGCAGATTATATTTGAGATTAACCACCGTTTTCTCGAAGCGGTGGCCCGGCGCTGGCCGGATAAAAATCATCTGTTATCTTCGCTGTCTTTAATTGACGAACATCATGATAAGCAAATCCGCATGGCTAATCTGGCCATTGTCGGTAGCCATCGCGTGAATGGGGTGGCGTGGCTGCACTCAGAATTGGTCAAAAAACAGCTGGTGCCTGATTTCTATTTTATCACCCCGGAGAAATTCATTAATCAGACCAACGGCGTCACACCGCGTCGTTGGGTGCAGCAGGCTAACCCTGGGCTGGCAGAGTTTTTGCACCAACAATTGGGGGAGGGGTGGCCAACCGATTTACCCCAGCTCTCCCGTCTGGAAAACCTGGTGGACGATCCGGCCGTTATTGACAATATCCGGGCCATAAAATTTGCTAACAAAACCGCGCTCAGCCAGCTGGTGGCGCAACGCTACGGCATCCCGCTGGATCCGCTGGCCATGTTTGACTGTCAGGTCAAACGTATTCACGAATACAAACGACAGTTACTCAATATTCTTCACGTGATCGCGCTGTACCTGGAGATCAAAGAGGCAGGGAGAACGATTGCGCCTAAGGTCCATTTGTTTGCGGGTAAAGCGGCGCCGGGCTACCGGATGGCGAAGCTGATTATTCAGTTGATTAATACCGTTGCCCGAAAAATTAATAGTGACCCGCAGGTCGCCGGGCAGCTTAAAGTGGTTTTCCTCGAAGATTATAAAGTCTCGCTGGCGGAAAAAATTATTCCCGCCACGGATCTTTCTGAGCAAATTTCCACCGCCGGAACCGAGGCGTCCGGCACCAGCAATATGAAGTTTGCCATGAACGGCGCGTTAACTATCGGCACCTATGATGGGGCGAATATCGAAATCCGCGAGGCAGTGGGGATCGATAATTTTTATCTGTTTGGCGCGGTGGCGGAAGAGATTGAAGAGAGCCGACGCCTCGGGCATCACCTTGCGTTTTATCATCAGAATCCGGCTATCGCACGAGTGGTCGATAGCCTGGTGTCCGGGCAGTTTACCGCCGATCGCGAACGGTTTGCGCCGCTGCATCAGATGCTGACGGGGGCCGATCATTACTGCCATCTGCTGGATTTCGACAGTTATTGTCAGGTGCAACAGCAGGCGATGGCTGATTTTGAACAACCGGATCGCTGGCACCGCCGGGCCTTGCTCAACATTTGCCGGATGGGGGAGTTTTCCAGCGACAGAACCATCCGCGGCTACGCCAGGGATATCTGGGGCATCACCCGCTAAAAAAGCACACGCCAAACAGAACTGAGTCGCGTTGACAGGTGTCAGCCAACATTGAGGATAAAGATGAACGTTGAATTACATACTGAGCAGGGCGTCAAAATTATCGTGCCCCTGGTGCGTCGACTGGATGCTTCCGTTGTCTCGGCGTTTAAGCAGCAGGTCCTCGAGGCCATCGACGGGGAGACGAAAAACGTACTGCTGGATCTGAGCCATGTCGAGTTTATCGACAGCAGTTGCCTGGGCGCCCTGGTATCCATACTCAAGAGCGTCAGTGGGCAGGGAGAGCTGGTGCTGTGTTCGCTCAACGGGACGATCCAGAACCTGTTCAAGCTTACCCGTATGGATCGTATCTTTTCTATTAAAGAGAACCGTCAGGAGGCGCTGAACCTGTTTGCTCAGGGATGAGGTTTGTGCAGGGCAGGATTGCCGCCGGGTTACTGACCGCCCGCTTATTCTTCGATAATCCGTGCCTTCGGTTTACTCAGCAGGAGCATCACCAGCGCGACGTAGGGCATCGGCTTCCAGAAGAAGTAGCCCTGCAGCAGAGAAATATTCTGGCGATTGAGATAATCCAGCTGGGCCTGGGTTTCAACGCCCTCGGCAATGATGCGCAGTGAAAGCGTTCGGGCCATCTCTATCACGCAGTCCAGCAGCTTGCTTGACGGCGTCTCTCCGGTCACGCGACCGACAAAGCTCTGATCGATTTTAATGTAATCAAACACCAGTTCGTGCAGATAGGAAAGCCCGGAATAGCCGGTACCAAAGTCGTCCAGCGCGATGGAAAACCCGCAGTTGTGTAACCTGTTGAGCTTGTCGACCACCGCCCCATTGAGTAACAGCGGTTCCTGCTCGGTGATCTCCAGCATCAGCTTTACCGCTTTACCCTCAAAGCCGCGCTGAAAGTGCAGACAATCATCGATAAACGTCGGCGAGTTAATATGCGACGCGCTGATGTTGAGGCCAATATGAAACCCATCCGGTAGTTTATTAAAGAGCGGTCTCATCTGGGCGGCTACCTGCGCCATCAGGCTGCGGGTCAGCGGAATAATTAGGCCGGTACGCTCGGCCAGCGGTATAAATTCAGCAGGTGAACGCGAGGGCGTGGTGGTGTTTTGCCAGCGTGCCAGTATTTCCACACCGTATATCTCACCGGTTTTCCCGTTCACCAAAGGCTGGTAGTAGGGAACGATATAGCCCTGGGCGATGGCGTAGCGCAACTTTTCCTCTTCAGAGGTGTAAACATTGAGAAATTTACGCATCAGAAAATAAAACAGCAGCGAAACAGAGAAAATAAAAATCAGCAAACCGGCGCCATTATTCACCAGGCGGCCGGGGCTTAAAAAAGATGACTCGGGATAGGCAATGCGAAACGGATAGGCCGGCGAGGTAAAAACGCTCCGGCTTGGATCCGCAGCCTGTGGCTGGACATCGCCATGCCTGGTAATCATTTGATCCTGAACCCATAGGGCCAGCCCATTGCTATCCGAATCGCTATATAGCGCATCGCGCAGATGGACGTCGCTGATAGTGACAATCACCCGGATCTGCGCTGAGTGCGTCTGATAGATCAGCACCGGACGCTTATTGACCATCATTCTGGCCGGGAGCAGCATCAGAGGTTCGTCAGATAAAGAAACAGGGCTGAGCGTCAGGACCCGGTTGCCGGGCAGGGACGAGCACCACACCTGGCCCTCTTTTATCAGCATAATGGTGCGCAGATGCGGCTGCAGGGCGGCCTCCGTTCCGAGCTGAAACTGACCCTGTTCCGAGCACCCGCTGCGGCTAACGTTCATCGCCGTCACCGTTGCTGTGCGGGCCTCATCCAGAATAACGGCGATTTTCGTCGCCGCCTGGCGGGCGGCGGCGACATGGGCGGCCTGGTCGGAATGCCACAGTTGCCAGTTAATGACGAACACGCCAGCCAGAAATACCACCAGCGCCAGGGAAAAGGCAATCCATGCGTTTCGCCGCTTTATCTCTTTCATTTATCGTGCGTGCCAGGGTGAGTGTGCATAAAGTTAACCATCCCTCTGACGGTAAAGGCTTTTTAATGATCGTAGAAGGGGGATATCTTTCATGATGACGGCGCATATTAAAAACATGATCAGTATCACAATACCTGCCGGCAAAGACCGCAGATAACGTGCAGAGGCGGCTGTTCTGTCATGAAGGCAATAAAAAAATCACAGCTTAATGTTTTCTTAATCTAAATTTCGGGAACGGATGGTTTTAAGCATTTTCTAATCCCTAATAACAGACCGGCGCTATTTTTTGCTTTTTTAAGTTTATGATAATTGTTTTCATTATCATTCTTTTTTTGCTGTGATTTAATCCTCTCCGCTCAGGCTATTTACCATTAATTGCCCTATTTCATTAAGGATGCGTTCATGAAATCTCGCTTATCGCCCCTCCGCACGGCAGCGCTGGTTGCCGCTTCACTGTTTCTGGCGCCGCAAGGGATGGCGGCTGACGGTCAGGACGGGATTGTGGTCTACAACGCCCAACACGAAAATCTGGTGAAGTCGTGGGTGGATGGATTTACGAAAGAGACCGGTATTAAAGTCACGCTGCGCAATGGTGATGACAGCGAGCTGGGTAATCAGCTGGTTCAGGAAGGCGCCGCGTCGCCAGCCGATGTGTTTCTGACCGAGAACTCGCCGTCGATGGTGCTGGTTGATAATGCCAAACTTTTCGCCCCGCTGGATGCGGCGACCCTGCAGCAGGTTCCGGCGCAGTACCGCCCTCAGCACGGACGCTGGATCGGCATCGCCGCGCGCAGCACCGTCTTCGTCTATAACCCGGCGAAAATTAGCGAGGCGCAGCTGCCGCACTCGCTAATGGATCTGGCGAAACCGGAGTGGAAGGGCCGCTGGGCGGCTTCGCCATCGGGGGCGGATTTCCAGGCTATCGTCAGCGCGATGCTGGCGCTGAAGGGTGAGCAGGCGACCCTCGACTGGCTGAAGGCGATGAAAACCAACTTTGTCGCCTATAAAGGCAACAGCACGGTGATGAAAGCGGTCAACGCCGGGCAGATCGACGGCGGGGTGATCTACCATTACTATCGCTTCGTTGACCAGTCAAAAACCGGCGAGAACAGCAAAAACACCCAACTGTATTACTTCAAACACCAGGATCCAGGGGCCTTCGTCAGCATTTCCGGCGGCGGCGTGCTGGCCTCCAGCAAACATAAAGCGCAGGCTCAGGCCTTTATTAAATGGATCACCGGTAAGCAGGGACAGGATGCGCTGCGCACCAATAACGCCTTCGAATATGCGGTGGGGGTAGACGCGGCCTCTAACCCGAAACTGACCCCGCTGAAAGATCTGGATGCCCCGAAGGTAGAACCTTCCTCGCTGAACAGTAAAAAGGTCATTGAACTGATGACGCAGGCTGGCCTGCTCTGATCCTGAGGAAGTGATGTTGCTATGTCTGTTCTGAGTCTGTCGCTCGGAAAGAAAACAGGACGCCTGCCCGAGCGCAGGCGTCCTGCATTTCCGATGGTTGCCTTAGCGCTCCTGTTTTCATTGCTGGCGCTGTTGCCGTTAGGGTTTGTGGTGGCGGTCGGATTCGATACCGGCTGGCCGACAATCAAAGCGCTGGTCTTTCGCCCGCGGGTAGGCGAGCTGCTCAGCAATACCCTGTGGCTGACGGTGCTGGCGGTCCCCATCAGCATTGTGCTTGGCGTGACGCTGGCCTGGCTGACGGAACGTACCGCGCTGGCCGGGCGGCAGCTGTGGTCGGCGCTGGCGGTGGCCCCGCTGGCCATTCCAGCCTTTGTTCAGAGCTACGCGTGGGTCAGCGCTGCGCCCTCGCTGCATGGCCTGGGCGCCGGGGTGTTTCTTTCCGTGCTGGCCTACTATCCGTTTATCTATATGCCGGTGGCGGCCGTGCTGCGCCGACTCGATCCCACGCTTGAAGATGTCGCCGCATCGCTGGGCACTCCGCCGTGGAAAGTGTTCTTTCGGGTGGTCCTCCCGCAGCTGCGGCTGGCTATCTGCGGCGGTGCGCTGCTGGTGGCCCTGCATCTGCTGGCGGAATATGGTCTGTATGTGATGATCCGCTTCGATACTTTCACTACCGCCATTTACGATCAGTTCCAGTCGACCTTCAGCGGTCCGGCCGCCAATATGCTGGCGGGCGTGCTGGCTCTGTGCTGTCTGGCGATCCTGCTGCTGGAGAGCGCTTCGCGCGGTAAAGCGCGCTATGCGCGTATCGGCGCCGGGGCGGCGCGCGAGCAGAAGCGCCTGGTGCTGGGTAAAGGGGCCGCTTTCGGCGCGCAGCTGCTGCTTCTGTTGCTGGTGTTGCTGGCGATGGGGGTGCCGTTGCTGGTCCTGGGGCGCTGGCTGTGGCTGGGCGGTATCGACAACTGGCTGCATGCCGATCTGTGGCATTCCCTGCGTCAAACGCTGCTGCTGGGGGCGGGCGGGGCGCTGCTGACGACGGTCTGCGCGATCCCCATCGCCTGGCTCGGCGTGCGCTATCCGCGTCCGCTGTTCCGCCTGCTGGAGGGGTGTAATTACATCACCAGCTCGCTGCCCGGCATCGTGACCGCGCTGGCGCTGGTCACCGTCACCATCCACTATGCCCGTCCGGTGTACCAGACCGAAGTGACGCTGTTTCTGGCCTATTTGCTGATGTTTATGCCGCGGGCGCTGATTAACCTGCGCGCCGGTATCGCCCAGGCGCCGGTGGAGCTGGAAAACGTCGCCCGCAGTCTCGGACGCAGCCCGGCCCGCGCCCTGTGGAGTATCACCATGCGGCTTGCCGCTCCGGGGGCGGCCGCCGGCGCCGCGCTGGTGTTCCTCGGCGTCAGCAATGAGCTGACCGCCACGCTGCTGCTCTCGCCGTTAGGCACCCGCACGTTGTCGACCGGATTCTGGGCGTTAACCAGCGAGATCGACTACGTGGCGGCGGCGCCCTACGCGCTGCTGATGATCGTCATTTCGCTGCCGCTGACGGCGGTTCTCTATATGCAGTCGAAAAAAATGGCAGGGTTGTAACATGCTGGAATTGTCTTCTGTTTCGAAATCCTTCGCCGACGCGCAGGTCCTCGATAATATTCATCTTCAGGTGGCGCCGGGTAGCCGGACGGCTATAGTGGGTCCGTCGGGTTCGGGAAAAACCACGCTGCTGCGCATTCTCGCCGGTTTCGAAACGCCCGACAGCGGGCGGATCGTGATGCACGGCGCGCCGCTGTTTGCCGAGGGCGTGTTTGTTCCTGCCCACCAGCGACGGATCGGCTATGTTCCGCAGGAGGGGGCGCTGTTTCCTCACCTCAATGTGGCGGACAATATCGCCTGGGGACTGGACGCCAGCCGCGAGGAAAAACGTCGCCGGGTGGGCGCGCTGATGGAGATGGTCGCCCTCGACCACAGCCTGGCGCGCCACTGGCCGCATGAGATCTCCGGGGGCCAGCAGCAGCGTGTGGCTCTGGCTCGCGCCCTGGCCCAGCAGCCGGCGCTGATGCTGCTCGATGAACCCTTTTCTGCCCTGGACACCGGACTGCGCGCCAGCACGCGCAAAGCGACCGCCGATCTGCTGGCGGAGACCGGCATCGCCTCGATTCTGGTGACCCATGACCAGACCGAAGCGCTGTCGTTCGCCACACAGGTGGCGGTGATGCGCCAGGGGCGTTTCGCCCAGGTGGGGACCCCGCTGGCGGTTTACGCGCAGCCGGTGGATGAAGAGACGGCGCTGTTTCTCGGCGATGCCCTGATCCTCCCCGCACGGCTGAGCCCCGGGCGGGCCAGCTGCGCGCTGGGCGACCTGGCGACAGACGCAGGGCATCCTGCTGGTGAAGGTAAGGTGATGTTGCGTCCGGAACAGCTGAGCGTCAGCGTGAGCGGGCCGCAGGAAAGTACCGCCACCATCCGCGATGTTGATTTCTCCGGCCAGCTCTCCACGCTGACGCTGTCGATGTCCGGGCACAATCGGCCGATTGTCCTGCGAACCGTAAGCCAGCCGGCGTGGCAGCCCGGCGCGACGGTGCGACTGACGGTCAGCGGCAAGGCGCGAGTGTTCAGCGGCTAATCTCTGAGCAGGCGCCGCCGGTTATCGGTGGCGCCGCACGGAAAGCTAATCAGCTGATGGATTTAGCCGATAGTATCCGCGCCACTGACCTCGTCGCCATGGAGTGGTAGTACGTTGGAACAATTCCGCGGGGTCAGTCTACCTCACCGCCGTTTTGTCGGCGCGTCGCTTTTTCATTCGTCCCGCTGCGCTTAACTGCTATCCTGTCCCGCGATCGGCCCTGTGGTTACCATGAGACATCGCTATGCCTGAATGCCTTATTCCTGCGAAACGCCCCATTCCGTCCGCTTTGGCGCGGGGTACGCTACTGCCTGCGCTGCTGGTTATCGTCGCCGTCGCTGTCGGCTGTGCGCTGGTGTCGCCGCCCATCGGCACGTGGCGAGAAATCCTGGCCAACCCCGGGCTCTATATCGATATGCTGGCGCTGCTGTTTCTGGTGTTTATGCTGTGGAGCTCAGCGAAGGTGCGGATGAGCCATATTGCCGTCAACTGGGTGCGCTATGGGCTGCTGCTGTGGATTGCCGGCGGCACGTTCGATGTGATGGATGAGATGGTGGTTCAGCCGCGCTGGATGGGCTACTACTGCGAAGATCTGCTGCGCCTCTCCGGGATGCTGCTGACCGTGGTGGGCGTCTACAAAATTATTGAGCGCATCAACCTGCTGTACGTTGACGCGCGCTCGCAATCCCTAAAAGATGAGCTCACTCAGTTGCCCAACCGCCGCTTTTTTATCGATACCATTCGCGAAAAGTCCGGACATGCGTTGGGGCTCATGATCCTGGATATCGATTTTTTTAAGAAAATCAACGATACCTGGGGCCACCTGGTGGGGGATGAAGTGTTATTTTCCCTGGGGAAACAGCTGGCGAAACTAACCAGCGAGCAGGTCCTGCCGGCGCGTATCGGTGGGGAAGAGTTTGCCATTATCGTCGATGGCCTGTCGGAGCCTGAGCTGCACGATCTGGCGCAGGCGATCCTCGACAATGCCCGCACCATCCTGATCAATCATCAAACACCGCTGTCGATCAGCATTGGCGTTGGAACCTGGCGGCCGGGCGAAGCTCAGGAGACGTTTATCCGCAAAGTCGACGAGGCGTTGTACAAGGCCAAGCACAACGGGCGCGGGCGCGTGGAGTGGGCGTAATATTCCGACACGGCAGGTTAGGCCTGCTGTGCGCTGCGGCAGTGTCGCCGATACTCTGACGGCGAACGCTCGGTGTAGCGTTTGAAGACCCGGCAAAAATAGTTGCTGTCGACAAAGCCGCAGTTATGGGCGATCTCTTTCACCTTCAGGTCATAGCCGCGCAGCAGCTGTTTTGCCTTTTCAAGACGCACCCGGGTCAGATATTCGTTAAATCCCACCGAGCCTGATTTCTGGAAAATATGCGAAAGATAGTTGGGCGTGATGTGAAAACGTCTGGCCACTGATTCCCGCGTCAGCGGCAGGCTCAGATTTTCCTCGAGATAGTCCTGAACGGCAAGAAACAGATCCCGGCTGCGACTGACGCGCATTTCCAGCCCAACCAGCTGTTCGCGACAGTGGCTCAGTAGCGCGGCGACCACCAGCCGGGCGGTCAGCGGATCGGGCTGCAGGCTGACTTCATTCAGGCTCAGCAGCAGGTAAGAGCCCACGCGCGGCCCGAGGCGGGCAACGCTTTGCTTCTCCGTGTGCAGGCTTTTCCCGTCCCAGCGTTGAATACTGAATCCCAGTTTCTGCCGGCCAAACAGGATACTCAGGGTAGTGGCCGGGCCGGTCCACTGCGGCAGCGTCCACTTTCCCGCCTGCACGTAGAGTACCTGCAGCGCGGTTAACGTCGAAGCGGCTAGCGGCAGCCCCTGTTCATTAAGCTGACCCTCCAGCACAATTTCCAGACGTGGAAACGGTACGTTGAAGGCAAGGGCAGGCACGGAGATATCCGGCTCAGGAAATCTCACCTGTAAGCGATCTTTTTGACCGATTAACCGATGCAGTATATCCGGCAGATCTTCAATCATTCTTTGCCCTCAGCATGCGCATTATCCTGTTGATGATAATCTATTTTTTCCTCCCCGGCAGCGTTTGTTAAGCCATTTTGCGCTGTGGATTCCCGGTCAGCTACAGCACAGGCATCGCCGAAAACGTGATTGTTGACGCCCATCACACTTTGTTGGCTCGCGTACGTATGTCCAGTTTTTCGTAGCGCTCGCCTCCTGTCATGCCGCGGATGGACCAGTAGAGTTTGTTTGTGTTATCGGAACGTTAAAAAGGAACGCAACATGAACTCATCATCAGCTAGCTTTCTCGATGCGTTAGGCGCCAGCATGGCGCTCAGCGCGCAAATGAAACACGAGCTCGACACCCTCGGCTACACCGTTGTGCATAACGTCGTTGACGCCCAGTGGCTGAGCGAAATGCGACGGCTAATTGATACCCTGGTCGAGCGCGAAGGCGACAATCTGGCGATGGAACATCATCAGGAAGCGACCGCGACGCGGATCGCCAACCTGGTGAATAAGGGGGTTATCTGGGAGAAAGTCTGGGCTCATCCGCTGATCCTCTCCGCCTGCCGCTATATCTTCGACGGCGATTTTAAAGTCTCCAGCCTCAACGCGCGCGAGGCGTTATATAACGGCGGCCACCAGCCGCTGCACGCCGACTGGAAAAAGCCGCGCCCGGATTTTCCCAAAGTCCACCTGGTGAATACCATCTGGGCGATAGACGATTTGAGCGCCGCCAACGGCGCGCCGCGGATAATCCCCGGTACCCACCTGCGTCCTGAGCTCCCGGAAGAGGTACTGGCCGACCCGGAGCAAGCCCACCCTGATGAAATCGTGTTTGCTGCGCCGGCCGGGAGCGTGATGATTTACAACGCTCACGCCTGGCACGGCGGCACGCGTAATCGTGAGGGCAGCAGACGACGTGTGCTGCATGGGTTATACATCGATCGCACGGATACGCCGCAGCAGGACCAGCGGCGCTGGCTGACGCCCGAGACGGCCAGCCGCCTGACGCCAGCGCAAAAGTGGTTACTGGATGTAGAGTAAGGCCCGTCGCCGGTCAGGGAGGTTCAACATAGACGACCGGCTTTTTCATGATGCTTTTCACGGCCTCGACGATCTGCTGCGGCTGCAGCAGGAAGCTCTTGATGCTGGTTTTAATCGTCCGCAGGCCGCGAAAGCGCTGGGCGTCGTCAATTTCGATATCCGTCACCAGCAGCACCACTTCGGCGCGGGCGATATCTTCTGCGGTAATGCGATTTTCAACGCCGAGCGCGCCCTGAGTTTCCACCTTAAGATGCCATTTTTCATGATGACCGACCTTTTCCAGCCGTTCGGCAGCCATATAGGTGTGCGCCACTCCGCTGACGCAGGCGGTGACGGCGATAATATTGAAGTCCATAACATCCTCCTGGCGTTAACCGCCGATAGTGACGTGGAATCCGGCCGCTTCGGCCATTACCCGATAAGGTTGAATGTCCGCTTCGTCAGGCGCTTTCACCCTGGCCAGCGCCCAGGGTTTGCCCAGCAGACGGTATTTGGGCTCGCCGTATTGATGAAATGGCAGCAGGTGCAATTCTGTAAGATTAAAAGGTGCGAGAAAGTTCAGAATCTGGCGAAAATTATCGACGCTCATGGTATAGCCCGGGATCAGCGGCACGCGTGGGATGAGGTTGATCTCTCTAGCCGCCAGCTGGCGAAAATTATCCAGTACCCGCGGCTGATTGATTCGCAGTAGCGACAATGCCCGCTCAGGTTCCATGATTTTAAAATCAAATAACACCTCGTCGCAGGCTTCAGCCACCGGTAAAAAACGGTTGAAGGGCCCGTCGCCAGCGGTTTCGATGGCGGTGCGGATCCCCCACTGGCGCAGGCGCTGGAGAAAGCGGGCGGCAAATTCGGCCTGCATGAGCACTTCACCGCCGGAGAGGGTGACACCGCCGCCGGAGGCGCGGAAGAAGACTTCATCCTTCAGCACCTCATGAAGGAGGTTATCCAGCGTCATGTCGCGACCGATCTGCTCCCATGCCCCGGAGGGACACTCGGCGACATCCTGCTGGCAGCGGGCGCAACCCAGGCATTTACTCTGCCGGCGCAGGGTCTGGATCCTGGGTGACATTGACTCCGGGTTGGCGCACCACGGGCAGGTGTGGGGGCAGCCTTTGAAAAAGACCACCGTGCGGATCCCCTGGCCATCATTGAGCGAGTAGCGCTGCAGATTAAAAATGCGCGCCCGGTCGGCGCGCGTCTCCATCACCTCACAGCTGATGCGCGGTGCGGCGGATAATGTCATCCTGAATCTCCTTCGACAGCTCAACAAAGAAGGCGCTGTAGCCCGCGACGCGCACCACCAGGCCGGCAAAGTCCTGCGGCCGTTGCTGCGCTTCACGCAGGGTGTCGGCATTGACCACGTTAAACTGAATATGCTGCAGCTTGAGCTTGCAGAAAGCCTGTAAAAAGTCTGCCAGCTTGTTTAGCCCGCCGTCGCCGGCCAGCGTCGCCGGGGTGAATTTAACGTTGAGCAGCGTACCGTTCGACAGCAGATAGTTATCCAGCTTGCTGACTGATTTCAGCACCGCCGTCGGCCCCTGGGCATCCTGGCCGACCATTGGCGACAGGCCGCCGTCCGCTAACTGTTCGCCAGCCAGCCGCCCGTCCGGGGTAGCCCCCACCACCGAGCCCAGCGGCACGTGCGCCGAGACGGTATAGGAGCCGGGCGTAAAACGCCCGCCGCGCGGATTCAGATATTGTTCCACCTCTTTGCAGTAAAAGCGCAGCAGATCGGCGCTGATATTATCGACGTCGTCGATATCGTTGCCGTATTTTTCAAAACGGTTGATCAACCGGGCGCGGATTTTCTCTCCCTCTGGCGTCTGGAAGTTGGCTTTCAGTACCGCCATCAGTTGGTCAAAGCTAAGGCGCTGCTGGTCAAAGACCATCCCCTTCAGGGCATAAAGCGAATCGCTCAGGTTGGCGATCCCGATGCCCTGGACGCCGGAGAAGTTATAGCGCGCTCCGCCGGCGGTGATGTCTTTACCGTGCCGCACGCAATCTTTAATGAACGAGGAGAGGAGAGGCACTGGCGCCCAGTCGCGATGGCCGATATCGCAGATATTGCTGCCCTCGACCATCAGCTTGATGTAATAGCGAATTTTGTCGCGCATCTGGCGGATAAGCCCTTCCCAGCTGACCTCCGGTTGTCCTTCATTTTCCTGCAGAACAAGTTCCATGACCTTCAGCAGGTTGAACATGGCGATATCATGCAGGCCGTAGGTGCGGCCGGGGATCGACAACTCGACGCAGCCGACCACCGCGTAGTCGCGGGCGTCTTCCAGCGACACGCCGCGATTGAGGAAGGCGGGGACCACCACCTCGTCGTTGAAAATCTGTGGAATGCCGGTGCCCAGGCGGATGGTTTCGGCGGTTTTACGCAGGAACGGGCGGTCAATCAGCTCGTTCACCCGCACGCCAAGATTCGGCTGCGGCAATTGCACGTTTTGATAGGCATCGAGGCATAAAAATGACAGCACATTGACCGCGCTGCGCCCGGTTTCCGTTAGCCCACCGAGCAGGGCGGTATACCCGGTGGGAAAACCGGCGAAATAGCGTGCGCTACTGGAGGAGCGCAGCAGGACGATGTCGTTGCATTTTACCCAAAGCGACTCCAGCAGCTCCTTGAGCGACGCCGGATCCTGTCCTTGATTCAGCGACGCCTGATAAAACGGCAGCATGTACTGGTCAAAACGGCCGAGCGAAATGGAGCTGGCATTGGATTCGTACTGCAGAATGATGTTCATATACCAGAACAGCTGGCAGGCCTGGGGGAAGTCCGTTGGCCGGTGCTGCGCATTGTGGCGCGAAATCGCGGCGATGGTTAACAGCTCCCGCTGACGCTGCGGATCCTGACAGTGTCCAGCCATCTCCTCGGCCAGCGCGGCGTAGCGCAGAATATGGCGCAGAGAGGCCTCCAGCAGGATCAATACCGCCTGATAAAAAGGGTTATCAGGCTGCCGGTCGCAGTGTGATTGCATCTCCGCAACCAGCGCGTCCAGGCCATTATTCAACAGGTGCGGATAGTCGATAATGATATGGCCCTGGCCTTTATCGGTCTGGTTCACGCTGAATATTTGGGTGCTGACGGCGGCTTTGACCTCGTCGGTCATCTGGCCGTTGATGAAATCTTTCATTGAGCGCTTTTCCCAGTAGGGGAACAGCGTTTCCCGATAGACGCGCTTATCTTCTTCGCTTATCGCGAAGCGGTCCTGCGGTCGGGTCGGGAAGGTGTCGAGCTCGTTAAGCAGCCAGTAGGGATCCATCTCCGGCGACATAATGCCGGCCCGCGGTTTGATGGTACGGTTGCCGGCAATCAGTTCATCATCACGAATCGAAATGTCTACCTTATCGAGGATCCAGGCGGTGGCCTTCGCCCGGCGAATAATCACCGGCTCGCCCTCCGTTTGCCGATGGCTGGCGGTATACAGCAGGGCGCGTTCAAGTGATATTTCGCGCGGTTGGGCGAACAGGCTGGCTTTCAGGCGTTGAGTACGATTCGTCATGACAAACTCCATGTTGTGGCGAAGGGCGCGCGGGCGCCCCTTTTAAGGCTTCAGGCTCGTTGGGAAAGGTGGCTGTCTATCTTGTTCATGATGGCGTCGGCGCGTTTGACCGCATCGCTGATATTGACGCGTACGATAGTTTTCCCGGCAAAACGCTCTTCGAATTTGATACCGATATCTTTGGTCAGAATGACCATATCGGCGGCGGCGATCTCTTCCGCCGTCAGCTCGTTTTCAATGCCGATAGAACCCTGGGTTTCAACTTTGACCTGCCAGCCTTTGGCCTTAGCGGCGCTTTCTAACGATTCGGCGGCCATATAGGTGTGAGCCACACCCGACGGGCAGGCGGTGACAGCGATAATGTGGGTCATAATCTGTTCCTTCCAGTCTGTTAGTTAATTTCAAAATCAAGGTCTAATTCGTCGTCGGCTTTGGCGTCAGACGATTTCTTTTTAGACAGCGCTTTCAGCACAATGACGCAGGCGGCGCTGACGCAGGCGCCGACCAGCAGCGCGGCGATAAAGCCGAGTTTGCCCTGGACCACCGGCAGCACGATGAGCCCGCCCCAGCCGGCGTAACACTGGGCGCCCAACAGCGCCGCGGTGACGCAGCCGCTGGCCGCGCCAATCATATTGGCCGGAATAACGCGCAGCGGGTCGGCAGCGGCAAAGGGAATCGCCCCTTCTGTGACCCCGACGCAGCCCATCACCAGCGCCGCTTTGCCGGTTTCCCTCTCTTCGGCGGTGAAATATTTGCGGCCGATCAGCGTCGCCAGCCCCATCCCCAGCGGCGGTACGGCGATGCCGACGGCGGCGATAGCCGCTACGCTGTAGACCCCCTGTGAAACGCAAATCAGCATGAAGGCGTAGGCCACTTTGTTCACCGGGCCGCCCATATCAAACGCCAGCATCAGGCCCATAATGATGGCCAGCACCACGATGCTGCCTTCGCGCATGCCCTGCAGCCAGTTGGTCAGGTTTGCCGTGAGCGCGCCTACCGGTTCGCCGAGCCCCCACATCATGATCCCGGCAGTAATAAAGGTGCCGATGATGGGAATAATGAAAATCGGCATCACCGAGCGCAGCACCTTGTGGACCGGTATTTTTTTCAGGTAATAGACCACCAGACCGCCGATCATCCCAGCGATCAGCGCGCCAAAGAAGCCGGCGCCGAAGCTGTTACCTACCCAGGCGCCGATGGCGCAGGGGGCCAGCGCGGCGCGGTCGGCGATGGAGTAGCCAATGTAGGCGGCGAGAAAAGGGACCATCAGCGTCAGGCCGGCGACGCCAATATCAAACAGTTTCTTCAGGTTGGGATCGGTGGCGGCATCCGGAACCGCACCTTTGCCATACAACATGACGGACACCGCCAGCAGGATCCCGCCGGAGACCACGAAGGGGATCATATGTGACACGCCGGTCATCAGATGCTGGCGAGTATTTTTTAGTATTTGCACCAGTTCGTTCATTGCTTGCTCCTGAGCGCTGTAGGGCCCGTGACAGTATTGATGGCTCAACATTAGAAAAAGGGCGCCGCATAAAACAGTAGAGAAAAAGTGCATTTACTGGATATTTGTAAGGTTAGAAAAGAATTGCGATCCACCTCAAATCTTAGTGATGACAGGAGGAGTGAGCGCTAAAAGGGTGGAATTGTGATGGCGGGCATAAAAAAGTATCGTGTGTACAATAGTCCAGTAATTGCCAGTTTTGTCACCTAGTCCACTTGACCATCTTTCATTACCTTTTGGGGAATTAATGGATTACTCAGGAGGAAGGCGATGGCTCTGGTCATTGAATTTACATGTAATTTGCCCAACGGCGTGCATGCGCGTCCGGCCAGTCTGGTCGAAACGCTGTGTAACCGTTTTTCATCGGCAATTGAGTGGCGGAACCTGCGCTGCGATACCGGTGGCAATGCCAAAAGCGCGTTGGCGGTCATCGGCACGAACACCCTGAAGGGCGACACCTGCCAGCTGCTTATCAGCGGCGAAGATGAAGCCGAGGCTTACGCCGCGTTAACGGCCTTTCTGCGTGATGAATTTCCTCACTGCGACGCGCCGCTGCCTACGGCACAAGCGCTGGACGTCCAGCCGGTGCCGGAGTCACTCTCACGCCTGAACCCGACGCTGTTCCATGCCAGTCCGGTCTGCGCCGGCAGCGCGGGGGGCAGGCTCATCCATCTAAAATCCCGCGATTTGCACGAGCTTGGCGCACTGCCCGTCGCCAGCAGTCCTGAACAGGAGCAGGCGGCACTGGATAACGGCCTGCGCCTGCTGGTGAAAGATATCGAACTGCGGCTGCTGGACAATGACGGTACCGCCAGCGCGATACTGGAAGCTCACCGTTCGCTGGCGACGGATGCCTCGCTGCGCCAGCATCTGCTCGGCGGGATCCTCACCGGTCTCAGCTGCGCCCAGGCGATCGTCGCCACCAGCGACCACTTCTGCGCCCAGTTCCGCGATTCCGGCAGCAGCTATCTGCAGGAGCGGGTGCTGGATGTGCGCGATGTCTGCTTCCAGCTGTTGCAGCATATCTACGGCGAAGCCCGTTTCCCGGCGCCGGGTCAACTGCGGGAAGCCGCCATTTGCCTTGCCGACGAACTCACCCCCAGCCAGTTCCTCGAACTGGATAAAACGCATCTCAAAGGGCTGCTGCTGCGCAGCGGCGGCACTACGTCGCACACCGTGATCCTCGCCCGCTCATTCAATATCCCGACCCTGGTGGGGGTTGACCTCGACGCACTGTTGCCCTGGGAGGATACCCAGGTGCAGATCGACGGCAACGCCGGGCTGCTGGTGGTCGACCTGAGTCCGGCGGTGGCGCGCTACTATCAGCAGGAGTCGTGGGTTCAGGCGCAGATCCAGCAACAGCAGCAGGTATGGCTGGATAAGGCGGGGCAGACGGAAGACGGTATCCGCGTCGAGATCGCGGCGAACATCGCCCATTCGGTAGAGGCGGTGGCGGCCTTCAACAACGGCGCGCAGTCGGTTGGCCTGTTCCGCACGGAGATGCTCTATATGGACCGGCCCGGCGCGCCATCGGAAGACGAACTCTACAACATTTTCTGCCAGGCGCTGGAGCCTGCCGCCGGGCGCAGCATTATCGTGCGGACTATGGATATCGGCGGTGATAAGCCGGTGGCCTACCTCAACATTCCGGCGGAAAATAACCCTTTCCTCGGCTACCGCGCGGTGCGCATCTATGAAGAGTACCAGGCGCTGTTTCATACTCAGCTGCGGGCGATTCTACGCGCTTCGGCGCACGGCTCGCTGAAGATCATGATCCCGATGATTTCCTCAATGGAAGAGATCCTGTGGGTGAAAGAGCGGTTGGCGGAGGCCAAACAGTCGCTGCGCGTCGAACAGATCCCGTTTGATGAAAAAATTCCGCTGGGCATCATGCTGGAGGTGCCGTCGGTGATGTTCATCATCGATCAGTGCTGCGAAGAGGTGGACTTCTTTAGCATCGGCAGCAATGACTTAACGCAGTATCTGCTGGCGGTCGACCGCGATAACGCGAAAGTGACGCGCCATTACAACAGTCTCAACCCGGCCTTCCTGCGTGCGCTGGACTATGCCGTGCAGGCGGCGCACCGGCAGGGGAAATGGATCGGCTTGTGCGGCGAGCTGGGGGCCAAAGGTTCGGTGCTGCCGCTGCTGGTCGGCCTCGGCCTGGATGAACTGAGCATGAGCGCGCCGGCGATCCCGGCGACCAAAGCGCGTCTGGCGCAGCTGGACAGCCGCGCCTGCCGACAGCTGCTGAATCAGGCGATGCAGTGCCGTACCTCGCTGGAAGTGGAGCATCTGTTGGCCCAGTTCCGCATGCGCCAGCAGGATGTGCCGTTGATTAGCCGCCAGTGCATCACCCTCAACAGCGACTGGCGCAGCAAGGAGGAGGTGCTGAAGGGGATGACGGATAACCTGCTGCTGGCCGGGCGCTGCCGCTATCCGCGCAAGCTGGAGGCCGATCTCTGGGCCCGCGAGGCGGTGTTCTCCACCGGGCTGGGCTTCAGTTTTGCCATTCCGCACAGTAAATCCGAGCATATTGAGCAGTCGACCATTAGCGTCGCCCGCCTGGCGCAGCCGGTGAAGTGGGGTGATGAAGAAGCGCAGTTTGTGATTATGCTGACGCTAAACAAGCATTCGGCGGGCGACCAGCATATGCGCATCTTCTCGCGTCTGGCGCGGCGCATTATGCACGCCGAGTTCCGCCAGGCGCTGGTATCCGCAGAGAGCAGCGAGGCTATCGCAACGTTGCTCCAGCGTGAGCTTGAGATTTAAACTACTGAACTTTAGGGTTTTTTATCGTTTTTTTTGCACTGCCCATTTTATTTTCAATGAATTTTGCTGTGATTTCATTCCCCGTCACTCCTCTCTCACTTACCTCAGACCACACCGAAAGGTGTGGTTTTTTTATACATTTTTGTAACATCGATCGCAAATTTATAATTACACAATAACAAATTGTTTGATCATTATGTAATTCAGCGTTAGTTTGCCTGCGAAGAAAATCCATATTGACCGTCCGGGGTGGGCGAGAAACAAAGGGGGATTCGATGACTAAAGAGCAAGAGTTTCACTGCGACGTACTGGTGGTCGGTAGCGGTGCGGCAGGTATGTCAGCGGCAGTAAGTGCGGCACATCAGGGGCTGAATGTACTGATTGTGGAAAAAGCAGCGCGTTTCGGTGGCACTGCTGCCCGATCTGGTGGGTGGGTATGGATCCCGGGCAGCGATCAGGCTAAAGCCTGGGGCCATCTTGATTCAATTGAGTCGGTGAAGCGTTACTTAAAGCATGAAGGGGGTGCCAGCTATAACGAAGAACGAGTGGATGCATTCTTGCGTCATGGCCCGCAAGCCGCCGCCTTCTTTAGCCAGGATACCGCAGTCAAATTTGAAATGCCTCTCACTTTCCCTGATTACCATGCTGAAGCTCCCGAGGCAGCGCAGGGAGGACGCTCCATGGTGGCGAAGCCGTTCGATGCTCGTCAGTTGGGGAAACATTTGGCCCAATTGGAACCTCCGCTACCTGAATTG
The DNA here is from genome assembly GCF_040064755.1 of Klebsiella sp. GB_Kp056. NCBI lineage: Bacteria > Pseudomonadati > Pseudomonadota > Gammaproteobacteria > Enterobacterales > Enterobacteriaceae > Klebsiella > Klebsiella sp. GB_Kp056. The sequence continues at coordinate 109,067 of NZ_JBEAJA010000035.1, forward strand.
ACAGTGTTTGGCATGATGATTGGGTCGGGCAACGATATTCGCCACTTTATGAAAGCGACGCGTTCGCTGGAGTCCGCCATCTACGCCACGAAGCGTTTAACTAAACATTTTTGGCAAACGTTGACCTGTGGACGAGGCATGACCTTAACCAACGGTAATGCTCTGATGGGCAGATTAGCTAAATCGGTCTTTGATAAGAATGTGCCGCTCTGGCTGAATTCACCCGTCAGGGAGTTGATCCTTAAAGAGGGGGCGGTCATTGGCGCAAAGGTAGAAAAAGAAGGATCGTTATATACGGTCTACGCATCGCGCGGTGTGGTGCTGGCCGCCGGCGGTTTTTCTCATGATATTAAGAGACGAAGCGAACACTATCCCCATACGCCAACCGGGAAGGAACACTGGAGCCCGACAGCCGAAACCAATACCGGCGACAGCCTGAATATGTTTGAAAATATCGGTGGGAGAGTCGATAGCCATTTGCCAAACGCCGCCGCATGGGCACCGATATCGTTAACCCGACGACCGGACGGCGGTCAGGGAGTGATGCCACACTTTATTGATCGGGCAAAGCCTGGCGTTATCGCGGTGACTCGTCAGGGACGCCGTTTCACTAACGAAGCCAACTCCTATCATGATTTCGTGCAGGCAATGATCAACGTTAGGGATGCTAAAAGTGAAGTTTGTGCCTGGTTAGTTTGCGATCGCCGAACTCTCAGACGCTACGGGCTGGGATGTGTCGCGCCATTTCCGCTACCGTTGAAACGCCATTTGACCTCCGGCTATCTCCTTGAAGGGCGCACGCTGGATGCATTGGCGGAAAAAGCGGGCATTGAGGTGGCACAGTTTAAGGCGACGGTGGAGGAATATAACCGTTATGCCGCCTACGGTCAGGATCCGATCTTTGGTAAAGGTTCAAAAGCCTATAACCGTTATCAGGGCGATGCTTTGCATAATCCTAATCCTTGCATCAATACCATTGAGCGCGGGCCTTTTTATGCGGTGAAGGTTTTACCTGGTGATATCGGGACCTACAACGGTATCCCGGTTGATTCGGATAACCGTGTTCTGGATCAGCAGAAGAAGCCCATCCGCGGCCTGTTCGCCATTGGTAACGATGCCACTAGCATCATGGGCGGTAATTACCCGGGGGCAGGTATTACCCTGGGACCGGCATTAACTTTCGGATATGCCGTGGGTCAGTATTTGGCTCACTGCAGCACCCCTTCAGTCTCCGAGACGATAAAAAAAGCATCATGATGCTTTAACTATTTTTCTTGCCTCCGGATGCGCTCTTTCACGCATCCGGAAGGATGGGTTATTACTCTTGTTGAAGAACACGATTATGCAAATTGCACCATTATTTGATTTAAGCGGTAAGAAAATACTCATCACCGGGGCGGCAAAAGGTAATGGCGCCGCCTTAGCGCGCGGGATGTCGGATGCTGGGGCAGAAGTCATATTGGTCGATGTCGATGACAAAGGCGTGCAGCGTTTAGCAGATACGTTTAGAGCAGAAGGGCGATTAGCCAGTGCGTACCGGCTTGACGTTAGCCAGATCGAAGGATGTCTGCAGCTTGCTGAGGAGGTAGGGGATATCGATGTATTAATCAATAATGCAGGACTGTTGAAGCGGATCCCCTTTGCATCGGCATCTGTTTACGAGGCCTTTGCCGTCACGCTCGCCGTGAATGTTCATGGTCCTTTTAATATGACCCGTGCATTTTTACCTGCCTTAAAAAGACGGCGTGGAAATATTATTAATATTGCTTCTATCCAGTCCTTTGTCGCCGCACCAACCTCACCCACCTATGCCATCTCTAAAGGCGCGCTGGCGCAGTTAACCCGGACGCTTGCTGCGGAACTGGCGACGGATAATATACGTGTAAACGCTATTGCTCCGGGAATGATCGCGACAGAAATGTCGGCAAGTACAAGGGATAATGAAGAGTTTATGCAGCGTTTTTTGCAGCACGTGCCGATGAAGCGTGCCGCGCAACCTGATGAACTTATTGGCCCTGCGACTTTTCTCGCTTCGTCTGCTGCCAGCTATGTGACCGGTGTGATATTGCCTGTAGACGGAGGATATCTGGTGAGCTGATGGATTACCGTTGCGTTGAGGCTGGTGAGTGAAGCATCCCAAAACATATTGTTAGCACCTGATGCCCAAGATAAAGTACCGCTTCATAACAACCTGACATCAGCGGTAAGTGCTATGAAATCAGAATCGCGTGGGATCCAGAGCGTGGAAATCGCCGGGCAAATTTTACGAGTACTGGTGGACCATTCCCGTCCCTTAACGCTCAGCGAAATAGCTGAGCGGGCAGGGACAACTTCTGCGCAAATTCATAACTATCTGGTAAGCATGACGCGCGTGGGTCTGCTTAAGCGTGACCCACAAAGTCAGAAGTTTGAACCAGGGGCACTAGCCCTCCGTTTAGGCGTCGCAGCCCTACATAGCCAGTCGGTAGTGGAAGAGGCTATTGCTCATATTGCAGCGTTGGGACAGCGTTTAAACGTCAATATGTTTCTTTCTGTGTGGGGACGTTTTGGCCCGCTGGTCATTGACTATCGTGAGCATGGTGCAGTGATGAATATTGGTTTTCGCCTGGGAAGCGTACTTTCTCTGACCCAGACAGCGACAGGAAAACTTTTCGCCGCTTATCACGATCGCGAACAGTGTACCGAGGTAATTAACCAGCAGATGTTTACGCGCGATAAGCTGGATGATTATCTCTCCCCGGCTTTTCAGCAACAATTGGCCGCCATCAGGAGAGACAAAATATCGATTGCGCAGTCTTATCCGTTGGCATCAATTACCAGCCTTGCTGTCCCGGTGTTTGCGGCTGACAACTCGCTTACCCTGACGATCAGCGCGTTTGCGGCCGCTCATGATTTGATAGGTGAGCGCTTAACGATGGTGAGCAATGCTCTTCAAGCGCTCGCCGCCTCCCTTTCATGCAATGAGATCGCTTATGAATCACGTTGATAATGATAAGAACTCGCGTGGAGTGCAGTCGGTTGAAACAGCCGCCTTGATGTTAGAGTTCCTCACAGGCCAACAGGGTGGTGTGCCGCTAAAAAAGATTGCCCAGGCTGTCGGTATGAGTCCGGCACGGGCTTTCCCGTATCTTATAAGCCTGGTACGTAGTGGACTGGTGACAAAGGATGATGCACGAGGGCTTTATCTGCCCGGCGAACTGTCACAGCAGTTAGGAATGCTGGCTCTGCATTTACACCGCCCTTACGATACCGCTGAACATACGTTGAAGATCTTAAACCTAGAATGCGGACATAGTGCTGCCCTGAGCGTTTGGGGGAACATGGGACCAACGGTCGTGCGCGTTGAAGAGAGTCGTTATAGCGTATATCCGGAAATTCGAATCGGGTCGGTGATGTCGCTGGAGCAGACCTCCATTGGTCAGGTATTTTCCGCCTGGATGCCAGAGGAGATCGTTCGCGAGGCATGGGAGGCGGAGTATTGGCGACGTGAGCACCGTGCGGCGCCGAAAACGGCTATGGCGGCATTCTTTGCGAAGTTAGAGGCTGTTCGTCAGGCCGGGTGCGACTTCAAGCAAAATGTTCCTGCGCCAGGATTGAGTTCCGTGAGCGCGCCGGTTTTTGATCTCAGTGGTTCAATAGCTTACGTGTTGACCTTGTTTGATGAGAGTGGGGTCATTGATGTGAGCCCCGGCGGTGCAGCCCAACAAGTGTTGCGCCATCATGCATACTGCCTGTCGGCAGCGCTGGGGCTACGGATTGATTATCCCACTGGTGATTTAGCGGTTACCTCAACGCGTTGAGTGTCTCTAGTGTGCCTCGCATCAATGGTCGCTACTCGAGCTGGTTTTCCTGGCCGTCATTGGAACGACTTCACTCAGCACAGCCAGGCAAACCGCGTCTCCTACCTGTTGGGTGGAGGCAGAGCCCTGCATATCCGGCGTCTTCGGCCCGCTGGCGATCGTCTGCTCAATTGCCGCCAGGATGCCGTTGTGCGCAGCGTGATAGCGCGCATCGCCGTTCCCGAGAAAATCAAGCATCATCGCCCCGGCCCATATGGTGGCGATCGGATTGGCGATATTTTTCCCGTAGATATCCGGCGCTGAACCGTGGACCGGCTCGAACAGCGACGGGAAGGTGCGCTCCGGGTTGAGATTGGCCGATGGCGCAATACCAATGGTACCGGTGCAGGCCGGGCCAAGATCGGAGAGAATATCACCGAACAGATTGGAGCCGACGACCACGTCAAACCGCTCCGGCTGCAGCACGAAGCGGGCGCAGAGAATATCGATATGCTGCTTGTCCCAGCGGATCTCGGGATAGTTTTTGGCCATCTCCTCCACCCGCTCATCCCAGTAGGGCATGCTGATGGCCAGCCCGTTGGATTTCGTCGCCGAGGTCAGCGTTTTGCGTGGGCGGCTTTGCGCCAGCTCGAAGGCGTAGCGCAGGATACGGTCAACGCCCCGGCGGGTAAAGATCGACTCCTGAATCACCACTTCATGCTCGGTGCCTTCATTGGCGCGCCCGCCCAGAGCGGAATATTCGCCTTCGGTGTTCTCGCGCACCACGTAGAAATCGATATCCCCAGCCTTTTTCCCCGCCAGCGGGCAGGGGACGCCGGGGAACAGGCGCACCGGGCGCAGGTTGACGTACTGATCGAACTCGCGGCGGAACTTCAGCAGCGACCCCCACAGCGAGATATGATCCGGGACGGTATCCGGCCAGCCGACGGCGCCAAAGTAGATGGCGTCGAACCCCTGTAACTGCTCGCGCCAGTCGTCCGGCATCATCTTACCGTGATGAGCATAATATTCGCAGCTTGCCCACTCCATCTGCTCGAAGCTCAGCGCCAGATCCCACCGCTGCGCGGCGGCTTTCAGTACGCGGATCCCTTCAGGCAGGACTTCTTTGCCAATTCCGTCACCCGGGATGGCGGCAATACGACAGGTTTTTTTCATTCCGGTTCTCACTTTTTAGCGATGATGTTTGACCACCTGCTTATCCTATAATTGACTGATTCATAATTAATCACGCTAACTGGTGAAACATAAAACACAGATCATGAATAATCTGCCGCTGCTGAATGATTTACGCGTCTTTATGCTGGTCGCCCGCCGGGCCGGGTTTGCCGCCGCCGCTGAGGAGCTGGGCGTATCGCCGGCTTTTGTCAGCAAGCGGGTTTCGCTGCTGGAGCAAACCCTGAATGTGATGTTGCTGCACCGGACCACCCGCCGGGTCACCATTACCGAAGAGGGAGAGCGGATCTACGAGTGGGCGCAGCGCATTCTGCAGGATGTCGATGAGATGATGGACGAGCTCTCCGACGTGCGTCAGGTGCCGCAGGGAACGCTGCGGATTATCAGCAGCTTCGGCTTTGGCCGCCGGGTGGTGGCCCCCGCGCTGTCGGCGCTGGCGCTTCAGTACCCGCAGCTGGAGCTGCGTTTTGATGTTCAGGACCGTCTGGTGGATTTAGTCAATGAAGGGGTGGATCTCGATATTCGCCTCGGCGACGATATCGCGCCGAATCTGATTGCCCGCCAGTTGGCTCGCAATCACCGCGTACTCTGCGCGTCGCCGCAGTTCCTCGCCCGCCATGCGCCGCCGAAACAGCTGAGCGATCTGGCGGCTCTGCCGTGCCTGGTGATTAAAGAGCGGGATCATCCGTTCGGCGTCTGGCAGCTGCATAGCAAAGAGGGCCAGCACGCCATCAAAGTGACCGGGCCGCTGTCGTCCAACCATGGCGAAATTGTTCATCAGTGGTGTCTGGACGGGCAGGGGATTGCGCTCCGTTCGTGGTGGGACGTCAGGGAGAATATCGCCAGCGGGCATCTGGTGCAGGTGCTGCCGGACTACTGGCAACCGGCCAACGTCTGGGCGGTTTACGTCTCCCGCCTGGCGACGTCGGCTAAAATTCGCACCACCGTGGAGTTTCTGCGCCACTATTTCCAGCAACACTATCCGCAGCATGAGCCGACGGCCAGGGCCGTCGGCAAAGACGATTAAACCCCAAGGCGGTCGCGCAGGCTGTAGTAGGCGGCGCCCATCGCGGTAAAGGGGATACGCAGGCTGCGGCCGCCCGGGAACGGGTAGTGCGGCAGTTTGGCAAAGGCGTCGAAACGCTCGGCGTCGCCGCGCAGCAGTTCCGAAATCAATCGTCCGGCGAGGTGGGTACAGGTGACCCCATGCCCGCTGTAGCCCTGCATGTAGTAGATGTTGCTATCCAGGCGACCAAACTGCGGCATCCGCGACAAGGTCAGCAGGAAGTTGCCCGTCCAGCGGTAGTCAATCTTCACCCCCTGCAGCTGTGGGAAGGTTTTCAGCAGCTTTGGCATAATCAGCCGCTCCACATCGTCCGGGTCGCGGGCGCCGTAGACCACGCCGCCGCCGTACAGCAGGCGGTTATCGCCGGTCAGACGGTAGTAGTCCAGCAGGTAGTTACAGTCTTCCACACAGTAGTTTTTCGGGATCAGCGAGCGGGCGACCTCCTCCGACAGCGGCGCGGTGGTGACCACCTGGGTGCCGCACGGCATGCTGCGCTTCGCCAGCTCCGGCTCCAGTTTGTCACCGAGATAGGCGTTGCCGGCGACGATCACATAGCGGGCAGTGACCTGGCCGCGGGCGGTGCTGACCACTGCCGGGCTGGTGTGCTGGATGCGGGTGACCGGCGACTGCTCATACACCCGGCCGCCGTTCAGGCGAATAGCGTCCGCTTCGCCGATGGCGAGGTTGAGCGGGTGAATATGGCCGCCGCTGTGGTCGAGCAGGGCGCCGACGTAGCGGTCGCTGTCCACTTCGCGACGAATCGCCTCTCTGTCCAGCAGCTCCAGCTGCGTGTTGCCGTAGCGCTCCCAGTTGGCTTTCTGTTCTTCCAGCGTCTCCAGCTGTTTATGGTTCATCGCCACGAACAGGCCGCCCGGTCGGTAATCGCACTGGATCTGATAGCGCTGGATGCGTTCGCGGATAATATCGCCGCCTTCGAACATCATGCTGCCGAGCATTTTCGCCGCATCCGGGCCGTAGTTTTTTTCAATCACGTCGATATCGCGGCTGTAGGAGTTAACCAGCTGACCGCCGTTGCGGCCGCTGGCGCCGAAGCCGATGCGCGCCCCTTCCAGCACCACCACGTCGTAGCCCATTTCGGCAAGATGCAGGGCAGAGGAGAGGCCGGTGTAGCCGCCGCCGACGACGCAGACGTCGCAGCTTATCGATTCGTCCAGCGTCGGAAAGGGTTCATATTTGTTGGCGCTGGCGGCGTAATAGCTGGTGGTATGTTCGGTCATGATTAAGACTCCAGGGCAATCCAGATGGTTTTCAGTTCGGTGAATTTTTCCAGGGCGTGCAGCGACTTATCGCGCCCGTTGCCGCTCTGTTTGTAACCGCCGAAGGGGACGGTCATATCACCATCGTTATAGTTGTTGACGAAGACCGAACCGGCCTTCAGGCGGCGGCTCATGCGGTGGGCGCGTGAGAGATCGCGAGTCCATACCGCGGCGCCGAGGCCGTAGTCGCTGTCGTTGGCAAGCCGCAGAGCCTCGTCTTCGCTTTTGAATCGCGTCACCACCAGCACCGGGCCGAAGATCTCTTCCCGGCTGAGGGTGGAAGCCGGGTCGACGTCAATGAAAATGGTCGGGCCGACGGCGGCTGGCCATGGATTTTTCCGCCCATCGAGGAACAGCGTGCTTTTACTTTCGCCGCCGCGAATAAAACTGTGCACGCTGTCGGCATGGGTGTTGTCAATCAGCATGCCCATGGTGGTGTTTGGGTCGAGCGGGTTGCCCGGCTGCCAGTGTTGCGCTTCGGTTTTCAGTCGCGCCAGGAACTCGTCGGCGATGCTCTCCTCCAGCAGCAGGCGGGTGCCGGCGATGCACACCTGGCCCTGGTTGTAGAAGATGCCGCCGGCGGTGGCGCTGACCGCTTTTTGCAGATCCGGGCAGTCGGCGAAGACGATGTTGGCGCTCTTACCGCCCGCTTCCAGCCACACGCGCTTCATATTGCTGTCGCCGGCGTCTTTCAGCAGCTGCTTGCCGGTGCGGGTGGAGCCGGTAAAAGTAATGACCTCCACGTCAGGATGCAGGGCGAGCGCCTGTCCGGCCTCGTGACCAAAGCCGCTGACCACGTTCAGCACGCCGTCCGGCAGGCCAGCCTCTTTCGCCAGCCCGGCGAGGCGCAGGGCGGTGAGCGGCGATTTTTCCGACGGCTTAAGGATCACGCTGTTGCCTGCCGCCAGCGCCGGACCGAGCTTCCAGCAGGCCAGCAGCAGCGGGAAGTTCCATGGCACCACCGCGGCGATGACGCCAATCGGTTCGCGGACGATCATCGCCAGCTCGTTGCTGCCGGTGGGGGCCACTTCGCCATAGACTTTATCCAGCGCTTCGGCATACCAGCGGATGGCGCGGGCGGCGCCGGGAATATCGTCGCGCAGGCTGTGGCGAATCGGTTTGCCGGTATCCAGCGTTTCCAGCAGCGCCAGCTCTTCGCGGTGGGCCTCCATCAGGTCGGCGAAGCGTGTGAGAACCGCTTTACGCTGCGCGGGGGCGGCCTGTGACCAGTCGCCGTTATCAAAGACCCGGCGCGCGGCCTTCACCGCCAGCTCGACGTCGGCTTTTTTGCCGCGGGCGACATGGGCTAACGTTTGCTGCGCGGCAGGGTCAATGGTTTCAAAGGTGGTATTATCGACCGCGGCGCAATATTCGCCGTTAATAAATAATCGTGTTTCAATGGCCAGGCTTTTCGCTTTTTCCTGCCAGTAAGCCAGGTGCTGAAAATTCATCATGACTCCTTAAAAACATTATCGGCAAATTAATCATTTCGGCGTTTTCAGGCTGCACGGGGGCGCTGCGCCAGGCGCAGGGCATCGTGAATCCCCGGAGTTGAATACCGTTTTATTGCCCTAAATTTCGGCAGGTTGTCTGCATGCCGAATGATTCAGGGACGAGTCGCCATTCACGGCGTTAATTATTTCAGGGCCAGCAGGAAATAGGATTCCCTTCCGGCACAAACGTTATGACGGCGAGTTTTTCGCGGCGACGAAAATAAAATTTCCGCCGTCGCAGGTCTGAAGAAAGCCTGAACCTCGTTCAGGCTAACTATTCAGAATGTGGTGGGGGTGTGGGCACTGATGATGCGGCAGATGCCTGCCGAGGTGTTGCTGAAGCTGTGCGGGATGCCGGTGTTAATGGCATAGCTCTGTCCAGCCACCAGGTGGTACGACTGACCGTTAATGGTCAGCACGATCTCCCCCTCCAGTATGGTGCCTATCTCCTCACCCTGATGCTTAATCCTCTCCCCGGTCGTGGTTCCAGGCTGGTAAGTTTCAAAAATCATCGCCAGCGTACGGTTCGGATTTCCGTTATGAACCAGCTTCATGGAAACGCCCTGACTGCCCATTTCGATAAGGTCATCCTGATTAATGACCACCTGGGGTTCGTCCGGCTTTTCGGGTTCAGAAAAGAATTCCGAGAGCGACAGCCCATAGACTTTCAGCAGCTTTTGCAGCGTACTGATGGCGGGACTGACTTTGTCCTGCTCTATGGTGCTGATGGCACTATGTGTTAACCCAGACAGTTCGGCGGCACGACGCTGCGAGAGACCCAGCTGTTGGCGGATCTCTGACAGACGTTTCCCTGGCGCCAGTCCGTCATCGCTCATATTTGCATTTCCTTAACGGTAGTGGTCAGCGCCGCCGCTTTTCAGCATGATGGCCCTGACAGGCGGTGATAAAACCATCAAACAACATACGCGACAGGGCGTATTCGCTACTGTTCCATTCAGGATGCCACTGTACGCCCAGCGCGAAAGGGTGATCGTTCACGCTGACCGCTTCCACCAGTCCATCCGGCGCTCGCGCCTCCACGCGCAGCTGCGGACTCAGGGTTTTTGCCCCTTGCCCGTGTAGCGAGTTTACCCAAAACGTGTTGCAGCCCGGTATCAATTGCGACAGCAATCCTCCTTCCTGAACCTCAACCTGATGGGACGGGGCATACTGCTGCTCGACGGGCAGTTCAGGATCTTCGCGATGCTCCAGCAGCTCAGGCTGCTCGAACAGACGACGATACAGAGTCCCACCGGTGGCGACAACCAGTTCCTGCAGTCCACGACAGATGGCGAAAATGGGGATGCGCCTTTCGAGTGCGGCGTTAATCAGCGCCATGCTCAGAAGATCACGCCCGGGGTCGGCGTCAGGCTCATCGCCGTTTTCACCATAAAGGTGCGGCTGCACGTTACTGGGGCTGCCTGGCAGGTATATCCCGTCCAGTTTATCGACTAACGCGTTCAGCAGCTCCGGCTCCGCCAGCGCATGCGGCAGGGCGATCGGCAGTCCGCCGGCGTTAACAATTGCATTCAGGTACTTTTCTTGCAAGGTCTGGGTCTGGTGACCCTTAAGCCTGTTTCTACACATCACGACGCCAATAACTGGCTTGTACATTATATTTTCCATGATCGCCCTCACAAAGTGGACTAAATTATGACCGCTATAGCGGGTTTAACGGCCATATCGTTCAATATTTTCTCAATCTAGCAGTGGAAATAGCCCTTTGCAAACTTAATTTAACATTTGACAAACAATTTATTTGCATACACAGTCGATGGGGTGGACATTATATTTAACGGTCTGAGTGCAGGACCGAAACCAAACCAACGGCGGTGAATCATGGAAACCAATATCGTAGAAGTTGAGAATTTTGTTCAGCAAACGGAAGAGAGACGGGTCAGCGCGTTCGCGAAAGAAGTGAAGCGCTACCTCGAAACCTACCCTGATACCCAATATGTCGATGTCCTCCTCACTGACCTGAACGGCTGCTTCCGCGGCAAGCGCATCCCCGTTGCCGGCCTGAGCAAGCTGGAGAAAGGCTGTTATTTTCCGGCCTCGGTGTTTGCGATGGATATTCTCGGCAACGTCGTGGAAGAGGCCGGTCTGGGCCAGGAGATGGGCGAGCCGGATCGCAGCTGCATCCCGGTGCCCGGTACCTTAACGCCTTCAGCGGCCGATCCGCAGTCGATAGCCCAGGTACAGCTGACCATGGTTGATGAAGATGGCGCTCCCTTTGACGTTGAGCCGCGGAACGTACTCAACCGCCTCTGGCAGCAGCTGCGCCAGCGCGGGCTGTTCCCCGTGGTAGCGGTAGAGCTGGAGTTCTATTTACTGGACCGTAAACGCGATGCCGAAGGCTACCTGCAGCCGCCGTGCGCGCCGGGCACCGACGATCGCAACACCCAAAGCCAGGTCTACTCGGTCGATAACCTGAACCACTTTGCCGACGTGCTCAACGACATCGACGAGCTGGCGAAACTGCAGCTGATCCCCGCCGACGGCGCGGTGGCCGAAGCCTCGCCGGGCCAGTTTGAAATCAACCTCCACCATACCGATAACGTGCTGGACGCCTGCGATGATGCGCTGGCGTTAAAACGTCTCGTGCGTTTAATGGCGGAGAAGCATAAGATGCACGCCACTTTTATGGCCAAGCCTTATGAAGAGCATGCGGGCAGCGGGATGCATATCCACATCAGCATGCTGAACAATAAAGGGGAAAACGTGCTGGTGGACGGCGACGGGGAAGACTCCGCGCTGCTCAAACGCGCGCTGGCCGGGATGATCGATCTGATGCCGGCCTCGATGGCGCTGCTGGCGCCGAACGTGAACTCGTATCGCCGCTTCCAGCCGGGGATGTATGTCCCGACGCAGGCTTCCTGGGGCCATAACAACCGTACCGTGGCGCTGCGGATCCCGTGCGGCGAGCGGCAGAACCACCGCGTGGAGTATCGCGTGGCGGGAGCGGACGCCAACCCGTATCTGGTGATGGCGGCGATTTTCGCCGGTATCCTGCACGGGCTGGATAACCCTCAGCTGCCTTTGCAGGAAGAGGTGGAAGGTAACGGCCTGGAACAAGAAGGGCTGCCGTTCCCGATCCGTCAGAGCGACGCGCTGTGGGAGTTTATGCAGAACGATCACCTGCGTGAGCGTCTCGGCGAGCGTTTTTGCCACGTTTTCCATGCCTGCAAGCATGATGAATTATTGCAGTTTGAGCGTCTTATCACAGAAACTGAAATTGAGTGGATGTTGAAAAACGCCTGATGGTCGCCCCGCGAGGGGCGCATGAGTTGAGTCATGAGTAGCATCATACGGCCTGAGCGGAGCCTGGTCGTCCTTTTTGCTGGGAGCCCAGCCATTTCCCGGATGTCGCGTTAAGGAGCGCAGGCGGCAACGGGGCTTCAGTTAACGACACAGTGTGTGACGAGGAAATGAGATGATGCAGATGTTCAAATATCCGCAGGGAGAGGGAGGCCGCTCAGGCCGCATTGGATGCCAGCCAGCAACCGCTCACCGGTCCGTCTTACCCTTTTATTTATGCCTTACCCCCTTGCTAAGCAGGTTTGTCACGCGAACGTTGTGCCCGCAAACTGTTATCCGCAAGGGGGGAATGGTCGATGGCAATTAATCTTCCTGCGCATAACGCCGCTCAGGCGGGCAGACCGCGTCTGCGTAAATCCCTCAAACTCTGGCAAGTGGTGATGATGGGGCTCGCCTATCTGACGCCGATGACGGTGTTTGATACCTTCGGCATTGTCTCCGGCATCAGTAACGGCCACGTCCCGGCGTCGTATTTGCTGGCGCTGGCTGGCGTGCTGTTCACCGCCATCAGCTACGGCAAACTGGTGCGCCAGTTCCCGGAAGCCGGCTCTGCCTACACCTACGCGCAAAAATCCATCAGTCCGCACGTCGGTTTTATGGTCGGCTGGTCGTCGCTGCTGGATTATCTGTTCCTGCCGATGATCAACGTCCTGCTGGCGAAGATCTATCTCTCGGCGCTGTTCCCGGAAGTGCCGCCATGGGTGTGGGTGGTGACCTTTGTCGCCATTCTGACCGCCGCGAACCTGAAAAGCGTTAACCTGGTGGCCAACTTCAACACCCTGTTCGTGCTGGTGCAGATCTCGATTATGGTGGTGTTTGTCATTCTGGTGGTCCAGGGGCTGCACAAAGGCGAGGGGGTAGGGACCGTCTGGTCGCTGCAGCCGTTTATCAGCCAGAATGCGCATCTGATCCCGATTATTACCGGGGCGACCATCGTCTGCTTTTCGTTTCTCGGCTTCGACGCGGTGACCACGCTGTCGGAAGAGACGCCTGACGCCGCGCGGGTGATCCCGAAGGCGATTTTTCTCACCGCGATGTACGGCGGCATTATTTTCATCGTCGCGTCGTTCTTTATGCAGCTGTTTTTCCCGGATATTCATCGCTTTAAAGACCCGGACGCCGCGCTGCCGGAGATTGCGCTGTACGTGGGCGGCAAGCTGTTCCAGTCAATTTTCCTCTGCACCACCTTTGTTAACACTCTGGCGTCCGGCCTGGCGTCCCATGCCAGCGTCTCCCGTCTGCTGTACGTGATGGGCCGGGATAACGTCTTCCCGGAGCGCATTTTCGGCTATGTGCATCCGAAATGGCGCACCCCGGCGTTGAACGTGATTATGGTGGGTATTGTCGCGCTGTCGGCGCTGTTCTTCGACCTGGTGACCGCCACCGCGTTGATTAACTTCGGCGCGCTGGTGGCCTTCACCTTCGTTAACCTGTCGGTGTTCAACCACTTCTGGCGGCGCAAAGGGTACAACAAAACCTGGAAGGATCGACTGCACTATCTGCTGCTGCCGATGGTCGGGGCATTGACGGTAGGGGTGCTGTGGATCAACCTCGAGGCCACTTCCCTGACGCTCGGTCTGGTGTGGGCGGCGCTTGGTCTGCTGTATCTGGCTTATCTGACCCGACGCTTCCGGAAACCGCCGCCGCAGTTCGATGCCGCCAAGGCGGAGCAGGCCTGGGAGTCCTAGAGCCTGACGCAGAAACCGAACAAAGGCAGGCCCGCAGGCCTGCCTTTGTTATGGCATCGGTAAGGGACAGTACAGGATGGTAAAGAAATCAGCAGAAAACGGCGGAGAACGGAAGGTATTATTTCTTCTTTTTATGGACAGGTAACTGACTGGCGCGCCGCTCTTTGAGGTACGACACCAGACTGTAGATGGCGACGCCCAGCAGCGCCACCGCGACGATAAAGAGAATAAGACCCGACATAGACCAACCTAAAATTCTGTTTAGAAAGGGAAAAAGATACAGGGCTCAGTTGAAGATAACATCGGGATATGTCTGAAAGATGACGCCTCATCGCGGGAATATCCGCCGCAGGGGTTGTGATAAAATATTTCCCGCAGGAATGTGACAGTCTGGGTTTCAGCTGAAAGGGCGTAACACTCCGTTAAGTGATTTTACAGAAGTGCGGCCAGCAGCGGGTTACGCTGACCGCGAATTAGAATGATCTGAGAGCAAGACATGTATAAGAAAACCCTCAGCCTGCTGGGCGTGGCGCTGGCGCTGACGGCCTTCGCCAGTCAGGCTGAAAATGAACGTCAGGCGATCCGCGAGCGGATCGTGGAGCAGGTCCTGAAACCGTGTGAAGGTAAAAAAGCGGGCGATAAGGTGGTGATCACCGATCGCCGCGGCGGTGAGCACGAGGCGATCTGTACCCTGGCGGCGGTTCCACTGCCGGAGTGAGTTAGCGATATCGCGGCGCCGGTTGCCCGGTTCGCGCGCTGGTAAACAGCGCCAGTCGCGTCTGCTCGAAAGCCTCCCACAATCCCAGGTCATGCACGGGCGGTAAGGTGACCTTTTCCCCCATCTCCAGTCCCCTGAGGGCGGCGTCAACCAGATCCTCAGTGGTCATGACCGTACCGGTGGGCAGGGCGTCCAGCGCCACGCCGGAGGTCGGCCACAGATCGGTGGCGGTCGCCGCCGGCAATACCGCCTGAATACGCACGCCGCTGTCGGCAAACTCATCCTGCAGGCCACGGGTAAAGCTCAACACCCACGCTTTGCTGGCGCTGTAGACCGCGCTGCCCGGCAGCGTATGCAGCGCGAGAATAGAGGCAATATTGATCAGCGTTCCGCGGCCTCGGGGAGCGAAAGCGGCCAGTGCGGCATAGCTCAGGCGCAGGAGCGCGGTGGTGTTGAGCGTATGAATCGCTTGGTGCTCGCGCGGCGTACTGGCGAGAAAGCCCGCCATTTTTGCCGTGCCGGCGTTGTTGATGAACAGGTCAATGGCGGGATCGTGCTGCAGACGTTGCTCCACGGCTTCAATGCCTTGCTCCTCGCTCAGGTCGGCCTTGACGATGCTGGCCCGGATGGCGTAGCGCGCCTGCAGCTGCCCGGCGAGCGCCTGCAGCCGATCTTCACGGCGGGCCGCGAGGATCAGATCGTAGCCGCGAGCGGCGAGTCGTTCGGCATAGATCGCGCCGATACCTGAGGAAGCGCCGGTGATAAAAGCGGTGTGCGATGACTGGGACATGAGTATTGCCTCTTAAAAGGTTGCATTATTAAACCAAATTCAGCATGAGATACTTGGTTTAATAATGCAACCATTTTGCCGGGCTTTTTTTATTTTTGCCTGCCGCGGGCAGCGATTAGTCGTTCAGCGGAACGGCGATGGTGATATCCGCCGGGGCCAGCTCACGGCCATCCGCCGCCTGCAGGACCAGTTTACGCAGGGGCTGGCGCTGCTGGCGGTCAATGAGCCGGGTTGCCGGTTCGTTAGGATCGAACAGATAGTCATCCGCCCACTGGGAAAGGGCGACCAGCACGGTCTGCAGGGCGCGGCCCTTCTCCGTGAGGACGTACTCCTGCCAGGCGCTGCCGTCGGAGGCCGGCTGCAGACGCAGGATGCCTTCATCCACCAGCATTTTCAGGCGTCCGGCGAGCATATTTTTGGCAATGCCGAGGTTTTTCTGGAATTCACTAAAACGGCACGCCCCGCGCAGGGAATCGCGGACGATAAGCAGCGACCACCAGTCACCGATAACGTCGAGGGAGCGGGCGACAGGACAGCAGCTGTTTTCAAGACGGGTACGTTTCACGAAAGCCTCCGGGTTAGTTGTTTCATTATAAAACTATTTGGTCGGCAGAGGAAATTTTCGGCGGCGGTCTAAGTTTGCGAGCGAATGCCAGGAAAAATGGCATAAATCCGTCACAATTAACCCGATGATAATAAATGACTAAGGATGAAGGGATGAAAAAACGTCTACTCGCCGCCGCCGTAGCCGGCGCGGTCATGTTATCCGCCGGCGCTCTGGCGCAGGACACGGCCGCCCCGGAGGGGTATCAGCTGCAGCAGGTGCTGATCATGAGTCGTCACAACCTGCGCGCGCCGCTGGCCAATAACGGTAGCGTGCTGGAGCAGTCCACCGCCAAAGCCTGGCCGCAATGGGATGTGCCGGGCGGCCAGCTGACCACCAAGGGTGGCGTGCTGGAGGTGTATATGGGCCACTATATGCGCGAATGGCTGGCGCAGCAGAAGCTGGTGACCAGCGGCGAGTGCCCGCCGGAAAACGCTGTTTACGCCTACGCTAACAGCCTGCAGCGCACCGTCGCCACCGCGCAGTTCTTTATCACCGGCGCGTTCCCGGGCTGCGGCATTGCGGTGCATCATCAGCCGCAGATGGGCACCATGGACCCGACCTTCAACCCGGTTATCACCGACGACTCCCCGGCGTTTCGTGAGAAAGCGCTGCAGGCGATGGAAAAAGAGCGCCAGGGGTTGCAGTTGACCGAGAGTTACAAGCTGCTGGAGACGATGATCGATTACCGCAACTCGCCCTCCTGCAAAGAGAAGCAGGTCTGTTCCCTGAGCGAGGGTAAAGATACCTTTAGCGCCGGTTATCAGCAGGAGCCGGGGGTGTCCGGGCCGCTGAAGGTGGGCAATTCGCTGGTGGACGCCTTCACCCTGCAATATTATGAAGGCTTCCCCAAAGACCAGGTGGCGTGGGGGGAGATCACCAGCGATAAGCAGTGGCAGGTGCTGTCGAAGCTGAAAAACGGCTATCAGGATAGTCTGTTTACTTCGGTGGCGGTGGCGCAAAACGTGGCCAAGCCGCTGGTCAACTATATCGATAACGCGCTGGTGGGCGAGGGGGCCAGCAAGGCGAAAGTCACGCTGCTGGTGGGACACGACTCGAATATTGCCTCGCTGCTGACGGCGCTGGACTTTAAGCCCTATCAACTGCCCGGCCAGTATGAGCGCACGCCTATCGGCGGCAAACTGCTGTTTCAACGCTGGCACGACAGCGGCAGCAACCGCGATCTGATGAAGATTGAGTATGTCTACCAGAGCACCGAGCAGCTGCGTAATGCCGACCCATTGACGTTGCAGACCCCGCCGCAGCGGGTCACGCTGGCGCTTAACGGCTGCCCGGTCGATGACCAGGGTTTCTGCCCGCTGGAGACCTTTAAAAAGGTGATCAACGAGGCGGCGAAATAACGAAAAAACCCGGAGCAATCCGGGTTTTTTAGCAGGTTAGGGTGAGACTCGGCAGGGATAAACGTCCTAGACGTTTTTACGCTCAATCGTCTGTTCACCCCAGAACAGCGCATCTTTATCGGTTTTGGCAAAGGCCAGCGCCAGCACTTCGTCGCTGCCTTCCTCCCAGATTTGCTCAGCCAGTTTTTCATCATAGTGGGCAACTTCGAAAATCGCCTCGGCGATCTCCGGCGAGGTGTTACGTAAAC
Source organism: Klebsiella sp. GB_Kp056 (assembly GCF_040064755.1). NCBI lineage: Bacteria > Pseudomonadati > Pseudomonadota > Gammaproteobacteria > Enterobacterales > Enterobacteriaceae > Klebsiella > Klebsiella sp. GB_Kp056. The sequence continues at coordinate 126,603 of NZ_JBEAJA010000035.1, forward strand.
TTGCCCATTCGCCGACGCGATGTGCTTTTGCTTCTTGAGTTGGCATAGTGCTCCTCCTGCGGAAGATTAGCCGTGCAGTTTAACGGCCAGTTTGGCGACATGTTCACCCTGATAGCGGGCGATGGCTAACTCTTCCTCGCTTGGCTGACGCGAGCCGTCGCCGCCGGCAATAGTGGTTGCGCCATAAGGCGTCCCGCCGCGGACCTGGGAGATATCGAACAGCTCCTGGGCGCCGTAGCCGATCGGCACGATGATCATGCCGTGGTGGGCCAGCGTCGTCCAGGTGGAGGTAATGGTTTGTTCCTGGCCGCCGCCGGTGCCGGTTGAGCTGAATACGCTGGCGATCTTGCCATACAGCGCGCCGGATGCCCACAGGCCGCCGGTCTGATCGAGGAAGGTGCGCATTTGTCCGGACATATTGCCGAAACGAGTCGGGGTACCAAAGATGATGGCGTCATACTCAGCCAGTTCCTGCGGCGTAGCGACAGGCGCGTTTTGCGTTTTACCGCCTGCTTTGGCAAACGCTTCTGCCTGCATGGTTTCCGGCACGCGCTTCACAACCACCTCAACGCCGTCCACCCGGTTCGCCCCATCGGCGACGGCATGAGCCATGGTTTCAATGTGTCCATACATGGAATAATAAAGCACCAGAATTTTAGCCATTTCCATCACTCCTCGGTTGCATTATAAGCCAGCCAAATAGCTGGTACCTTTAAAGATAAAGCCTCTGCCGAAGAGTGCAAATCCAACGGGCATTTATTTGATTTATAACAAAATGACAAAGCATTATTTACTTTTCCTTGCGCAGCGCGGCCTGAGCGGCGGAGAAGCGGGAAGCGATGCCTCCGCCGTTCTGGCCGGTGAGGCGAGGATGTAGCATCAGGATACATTTTCGCTAACTATTTTTTCTTCGTCAGCAGAGGAGGTTAGCGCCATCACGCGGCGCGAGGGGATTTTTTTCGCCAGGCTTTGTTTCTGAATGTGACATTTGCCATCGTCAGCGGCAGTCATTCACTAACCTTATAGATACGCGGCAGGACAGCGGCGTCGCCGCTCCCGCGTAATGCACTATGATGTCTAACCTAATGGAGGTCAGTAATGGCAAACCATCGTGGCGGTTCTGGCAACTTTGCTGAAGACCGTGAAAGAGCATCAGAAGCAGGACGTAAAGGTGGCCAGCATAGCGGGGGGAATTTTAAAAATGACCCTCAGCGCGCCTCAGAGGCTGGTAAAAAAGGGGGTAAAAACAGTCACGGTAGTCGTGAGAGTTAACGCGCGACTCGCACTGTTCTCTTTGATGCGGTGTTAATCTCCCCGACCCAACCGCATCGCCCTCGCCGCCGGCATCAGCCGGCGGTTTTTTTTAGCTGTCAGAGGTTGCGCTCCCGCCGGGCCGATTGCACACTGGTCGCCCGTTAATCGTCATGGCTGTTTTATGTCTTCGTTAAAATTCTCCGTTAGCCGCCAGGAAGCGCTCCTTATCTTGATCACCATGTTCTGGGGAGGGACCTTCCTTGCCGTGCAGTATGCTGTCAGCCTCAGCGGGCCGCTGTTTTTTGTCGGCCTGCGTTTCGCGACCGCCGCGCTGGCGGTGGGTCTGCTCTCGCTGCGCACCCTCCGCGGTATGACATGGCTGGAAGTGAAGGCGGGGGTGGCGATTGGCGTGGCGATTGCGCTGGGGTATGGGCTGCAGACCTGGGGACTGCAGTCGATCTCCAGCAGTAAGTCTGCCTTTATCACGGCGATGTATGTGCCGCTGGTGCCGCTGCTGCAGTGGCTGTGCCTGGGTCGTATGCCGGGGGTGATGTCCTGCGTGGGGATTGTGCTGGCCTTTATCGGTTTGATCCTGCTGGCCGGGCCGGAAAACAATCTGCTGGCGCTTGGCGTGGGGGAGATGATCACGCTGGCGAGCGCGCTGGCGATTGCCGCGGAGATTATCCTTATCAGCGCCTGGGCCGGGAAAGTGGATGTTCGGCGGGTGACGGTGGTGCAGCTGGCGACCGCGTCGCTGGTGGCTTTCGCCGCCATGAAGCCGGCCGGTGAGTCAGTGCCGCCGTTGACGCCGGCGCTGCTCGGCGTGGCGCTGGGGCTGGGCATTTTCAGCGCGATCATTCAGGTGACCATGAACTGGGCGCAGCGCAGCGTCTCGCCGACGCGGGCCACGCTGATCTATACCGGCGAACCGGTGTGGGCCGGTATTTTTGGCCGGTTGGCCGGTGAGCGTCTGCCGCTGCTGGCCCTCCTCGGCTGCGTCTTTATCCTCGCGGGGGTGCTGGTGAGCGAGCTGAAGTGGAAGCGCAAACCGCCGCCGCAGATGTCAACGAATAACGATGCGCAGCCGCTCCCGGACCTGGCCGATCGTCGCGAGCCGTAATCTTTCTTTCTGTCCCGGCAGCGGCGCTTATTCTGCCAGGCGTTCCATCAGGCCATATCCCTCAGCCGTCGTACCCGCCCTGGTGCCGGATGGCGGCATAACTGCCTTATCCGGCCTACATAACCATTTCTATATCAGATGGTTAACTCTTATCGTAGGCCCGCGCAAGCGCAGCGCCGCCGGGCGATGGCATCAGGCTCGGCGTCGCTTTTATGCCGGGTGGCGGTTGCTCCTTACCCGGCCTACGTTCGTACGACCTGCCGTTAATTTATTCACCATTGTTGCTGAAACTGCCGGTGCTGACGGCCTCAAAATCGCTGAGACGTTCCCGGAAGGCCGGGGCAGCCCGCATGGATGCGGGCTGAGGGCCGTGTTTTGCATGGACGCTGCCTCGGCCCGACCCGAAGCCTGCAGGGATAAGTCGAAGGGACCACGCAGTGGCGATTTTGCTGGCCGGAGCCCGGGGGTACAGGGGGCGGCGGCGACTGGCCGCCCCCTGTGCGCTCCCGGCGCCATGAGAGACATAACGCAGAAGACATATCGGGAGCGCCATCTGCCTGGATATAACCCAGAACAGCCGTTTTTCCGGGGCGAAACCGTTGCAAACCGATAACTGTATCGACTTATCCGGCCCCCACCGCTCCCTGCGCCAACGCCGCGCTAATGTGGCTTAAATCGGCGTTACCCTGGCCTCCTTCGCCTCACGCGTCCCGCGATGAAGCAGCGCGTGCAGCAGGATCGCCCCGAAGGTGGCGGTACCAATCCCGCCCAGCGTAAAGCCGCCCAGCGACAGCGCGAAATCGCCGGCGCCCAGCACCAGGGTCACAGACACCATGATCAGATTGCTGTTCTGGCTGAGGTCGACCCGGTTTTGCACCCAGATCCGCGCCCCGGCGACGGCGATCAGGCCAAAGACCACGATCGAGGCGCCGCCGATCACCGGCCCGGGAATGGTGTGGATTAATGCGCCGAATTTCGGCGAGAAGCCCAGCAGCATGGCAATCAGCGCTGCGGCGACAAACACCAGCGTCGAGTAGACCTTGGTCACCGCCATGACGCCGATGTTCTCCGCATAGGTCGTGACCCCGCTGCCGCCGACCGAGCCGGAGAGCATGGTCGCCAGACCATCGCCGACGAAGGCGCGCCCCATGTACGGATCCATATTGCGCCCGGTCATCCCGGCGACGGCCTTCAGGTGCCCGAGGTTCTCGGCCACCAGGATCACCGCGACCGGGGCAATCAACATCATCGCCTGGCCGTTAAAGGATGGGGTGGTAAAGTGCGGCAGCCCGAACCACGCCGCCTGGGCGAGGGGAGAGAAGTCCAGCGGTTTGCCGAGGCCAAAGCCGTTAGCCAGCAGGGCGTACAGCGCGCAGGCGACGATCAGGCCGACCAGGATCAGCAGACGCTGCAGCATCCCGCGGGTAAATACCGCGACTATGCCGATACAGAGCACGGTTAACACCGCCATCCAGCTGTCGAAGGCGCTGGCGGAGACGCTGCGCACGGCAATCGGCGCCAGGTTCAGGCCGATAGCCATCACCACCGCCCCGGTCACCACCGGCGGCATCAGGCGCTCGATCCAGCGGGTGCCGATCTTCATCACCACCAGACCGATCAGGGTATAGACCAGCCCGCAGGCGATGATCCCGCCAAGGGCGACGCTGAGGTGAGGGTTGAGTCCCTGGCCGTTAAAGCCGGTAATGGCGATCACCACTCCGACAAAGGCGGCGCTGGAGCCGAGATAGCTCGGCACCCGTCCGCCGGTGACGACAAAGAACAGCAGGGTGCCGACCCCCGACATCAGTATAGACAGGTTTGGGTCGAGCCCCATCAACAACGGCATCAGCACCGTCGCGCCGAACATCGCAACGGCGTGCTGCACGCCCATCACCAGCGTTTGCCCGGCCGATAAGCGTTCATCGGGCGCGACAACGCCGGATTCGGCGGCGGGGGAGGTCAGCTTCCAGCGAGGAAAATCGAAGAGTGCCATGATGATATCCCGGGTTAAAGGTTAACAAGCGGGTCGCATAAGCGTGTGATAGCCGCGGTCAAACCACATCAGACCCCGGGGTTCCGGGTGACGGGTAATGGCCACGACGTGACAAAACAGAATGTCGTGCGTGCCGACGCTGACGCGCTGGTCGATGCGGCAGTCAAAGCTGACCAGCGCCGCCTCCAGCCGCGGGCAGCCGGTGGCGCCGGTCTGCCAGTCGGCGGCGGCAAAGCGCTCGTCCATCGCCGTTTTACCGCCAAACAGCGTTGACAGCGCCTCCTGTCCCGCCGCCAGGGTATTGACGCACAGCGTGTGGTGTTCGCTGAACACCGGCCACACGGAGGCTGAGCGGTTCAGACAGACCAACAGGGTCGGCGGGGTGTCGGTCACGCTGCAGACCGCGCTGGCGGTAAAGCCCGCCCGGCCCGCCGGGCCATCGGTGGTAATAATGTTAACCGCGGCGCCGACGCGGGCCATGGCGTCACGAAAACTCTCTTTGTCCGCTAACTTCATCGCCAACTCCTTATGCCAGCAGGCAGGCTTCATCAAAGGACAGACGCGGCAGGCGGCCATACAGTTTGCCGGGGTCGCCATAGCCGATGTTCACCAGCAGGTTGCTTTTCCAGCCGTTGTCGGCGAAAAACGCTGCATCGACTTTTTCCCGATCGAAACCGGACATCGGCCCGGTGTCGAGTCCCAGCGCCCGGCAGGCGAAAATCAGATACGCCGCCTGCAGGGAGCTGTTGCGAAACGCGGTCTCTTCCGCCAGCTGCGGGCTGGAGGTGAACCAGCTGCGGGCATCGCCGTGGGGAAACAGGGTCGGTAGCCGGTCGTAAAAGGCGCTGTCCCACGCCACGATGGCGGTCACCGGCGCCTGCATGGTTTTCTGCAGATTGCCGCTGGAGAGCGTCGGGCGGAGCTTCTCTTTGCCTTCCGCGCTGCGCACGAACACGATGCGCGCCGGCGAACAGTTGGCGGAAGTCGGCCCCATTTTCATCAGGTCCCAGACTGCCTGCAGCTGCGCATCGCTCACTGGCTTATCCAGCCAGCCGTTGTGGGTCCGGGCCTGGGTAAACAGCGTCTCGCAGACCGTCTGGTTTATCGCGTCGTTCATCGGGTCTCCCTGGCGACCGGCAGCATAGCGGCCAGCCCGTCGCGTAAAATGGTATTAAAGGTATCGGCGTCGGTGACGTTGCAGGCATGCCCGCCCCACGGCATTTCCACGCGCTGGCTGCCGGGGATCGCCGTCTGCAGCACGCGGGAGCAGGAGGCCGGGACCAGCAGGTCGTCAGCGGCGCTAACCATCAGCGTCGGACAGGCGATGGCCGCCGCGCGACGGGAAAAATCAGCCTGCTTCAGGGCCTGCAGCCGCTTCAGCAGGTTCTCCTTGCCCTGAAAATGGCTAATGGCAAGCGCATCTTCGGCTTCGAGGCGCGGCAGGCGCGCGGCCATCCATTCCGCCGGGTAGAGAAACAGCGGCTGCGCTTCGACCCACGCCTGCGCGCCACCGGCATGCAGCAGACGCTCGCGCACCAGGAAGCAGCGGCGGGTGTGCGGCGACAGCGACAGCCAGCCGTTGACCAGCACCAGGGCGCTCACCGCCTCGGGGCGATCGAGCGCCAGCTGCAGGCCAATCAGCGCCCCCAGCGCGTGGCCCACCAGCGCGAAGCGGGCGATCCCCGCCGCCTGCAGAGCGCTGAACAGCTCCCCGGCCATCGTCGCCATGCTGTAGTCGGCGGGTAGCGGACCGGCGTTCTCTCCGGTCCCGTTATGGTCATAACTCACCAGCTGATACTGTTCCTCCAGCGCCGCGCGCTGCGCCAGCCAGTAGCCGCCGCCGCCGCCCAGACCTGCGCTGAGGACCACCACCGGCGCGCCGGGCCATGGGGCCGGAGCAATATTGAGCCTCATCATGTCGGAGTGCCGATATGGGCGACGCTGGCGATTTCCACCAGCGCATCGGGCTTCACCAGCCCGCACTGAATGCAGAAGCGCGCGGGTTTATCGCCAGGGAAGAACTCGGCGTAAACCTCGTTAATCGCGGCGTAATTTGTCCAGTCGGTGATAAAGATGCTGTTGAAAGTCACATCCGCCATACTCCCGCCCGCCGTTTCGATAACGCTCTTGATGGTCTCCAGTACGTGGTGGGTTTGCGCCTTTGGGTCGCCGATGTGCACCACATTGTTTTGCTTATCAAACGGCAGAGTGCCGGAGACGTAGATCACGCCATCGGCGAGCGTCCCCGGAACAAAGGGGGCAATCGGCGTGGTGGTGCCTGGCGGAATAATCACCTGTTTAGGCATAACGTTTCTCCTTGGCTAAAGACAACGGGGTGGCAGGGGACAGCGCGCGGCAGAAGCTCTCGACGTCGCTGACCCAGCCGAAAAAGGTTTCTATATTGAACAGCGCCGCCTGCTGGGCGAAGGCCGGTCCGGCCTGATGGGTAGCATCCTCCAGCACCACGCCGAAGTATTCGAGGAAGAAACCATCGCGCAGCGTCGATTCGACGCAGACGTTGGTGGCGATCCCGGTGAACACCAGATGACGGATGCCGCGGCTGCGCAAAATGCTGTCGAGCGGAGTATTAAAGAAGCCGCTGTAGCGCGGTTTCGGCAACACGATGTCGCCTTCCTGCGGCGTCAGCTCGTCCACCAGCTGATAATCCCAGCCGCCTTTCGCCAGCAGCTTGCCCTGCAGTTCCGGGCGCTGACGCATCGTTTTCAGCGCGTTGGACTTATGGTAGTTCGGCGAGCCCGGGCCGCCGGCTTCAACATACTGGTCATCCCAGCCGTTCTGGAACCAGATAATCAGCATGCCCGCGGCGCGGGCAGCGGCGACGGCGGTATTAATATTGTCGATAACCGGCCGGGTGGCGGAGACGTCAAATCCGGCGAGATCCAGATAACCGCCGAGGCTGGCGTAGGCGTTCTGCATGTCGACAACAATCAGCGCGCTCTGCTGCGGCGCGAAAGTCAGGGATTCCGGGCGAGCGGGAAGGGTAATCATCAGGCCACCTCACGGGTAACAGGAGCAATATGGTCCCGGCAGCGCATCAGCGGCTGAATGCGTTCGCCAAAGGCGTCGATGCCGGCAAGAAAATCATCAAAGGTCAGCAGCACGCCGTCGGTGCCGGGCACGCTCGCGACTTCATCAAGCATACGGGCGACGCTGGCATACGATCCGACAAGGGTGCCCATGTTGATATTGACCGCCGAGGTGGGGTCGGCCATCTGGCGCACGTTGGTATCGCTGCCGGAGCGGGTGTCTTTCTGACTCTGCTCGGTGAGCCACGCCAGCGCTTCTTCATCGGCGCCCGCTTTGTAGTGCTCCCATTTGGCGCGCGCCGCTTCGTCGGTTTCGTCAGCGATCACCATGAACAGCACATAGGAGCCTACGTCACGGCCGGTTTTTTCCGCCGCCTGCATCATGCGCGCCGCGGTCGGCGCGAAGGCCGTTGGCGTGTTGACCCCTTTGCCAAAGCAGAAGTTATAGTCGGCGTGCTGGGCGGAGAAGGCCATGCCGGCGTCGCTCTGCCCGGCGCAGATCACCTTCATCGGCTGCGAAGGGCGCGGGCTGACCCGGCAGTCGTTCATGGTGAAGTAGTCGCCTTTGAAATCGCTGCGCCCGGTGCCCCACAGGTCGCGGAGCACCTGAACGTATTCGGTGAGATAGTCATAGCGGCTGGCGAAATAGTCATCCCCTGGCCACATGCCCATCTGGTCATATTCCGGTTTTTGCCAGCCGGTCACCAGATTGACGCCAAACCGGCCGCCGGAGATGGAGTCGATGGTGGAGGCCATCCGGGCGACGATCGCCGGCGGCAGCGTGAGGGTGGCGGCGGTGGCGTAGATCTGGATCTTCGAGGTTACCGCGGCCAGGCCGGCCATCAGGGTGAAGGACTCCAGGTTGTGATCCCAGAATTCGGTTTTCCCGCCGAAGCCGCGCAGCTTGATCATGGAGAGCGCGAAGTCGAAATGGTAGTGCTCGGCTTTCTGCACGATAGCCTTATTCAGTTCGAAGGTCGGCATATACTGCGGGGCATGGGTGGAGATCAGCCAGCCGTTGTTGCCAATGGGAACGAAAACACCAATTTTCATACCTACCTCTCTACAGTCATGGAAGATGGGTTGCGGTGGCGCGGCATCCTGCCTCTCCCTGGACCACCTCGCAGAAGAGGTAAAGCAAACACGATGCCAGTTTTATAAATGCTAATGTTATTAATGTGTTACTATTGGGTTGCTAAAAAGGACGATAAAAAAGTGGACTGGATGGTCAAAATCAGTGCACGAAAAAACGGCAGTCATGCGCAATCAGGGTGCATGGGGTCGTGTCGGCGAAGGGCTTTTGCTATGCTGGTGGCGTCAACTGAAGGAGAGGATGTATGGCACAGGGCGCGGTGAAGAAAAACGGCAAACGTTCACAAGCGGTCAGCGCCAAAAAGGAGGCCATCCTGGCCGCCGCGCTGGAGGCATTTTCGCAATTTGGTATTCACGGTACGCGGCTGGAGCAGGTGGCTGAGCGCGCCGGGGTGTCGAAAACCAATCTGCTCTATTACTACCCTTCGAAAGAGGCGCTGTACGTGGCCGTTCTGCAGCAGATCCTCGCCATCTGGCTGGCGCCGCTGAAGGCCTTTCGCGAGGATATCAGCCCGCTGGTGGCGATCCGCGAGTATATTCGTCTGAAGCTGGAGGTGTCCCGCGATCACCCCCAGGCCTCGAAGCTCTTCTGCCTTGAGATGTTGCAGGGCGCGCCGCTGCTGATGGGCGAACTGACCGGGGATCTGAAAGCGCTGGTCGATGAGAAATCGGCGATTGTTTCCGGCTGGATCGACCGCGGCAAGCTGGCGCAGGTCGATCCGCAGCATTTAATCTTTATGATCTGGGCCACTACCCAGCATTACGCCGACTTCGCCACCCAGGTGGAGGCGGTCACCGGCGCCACGCTGCAGGACGCGGCCTTTTTTGAGCAAACGGTCGATAATGTCCAGCGGATGATTATCGAAGGCATTCGCGTCCGTTAATTGGCCGGCGGCAGCGGGCAGCTTTGATCGCCGTCCTCGCACTGCAGCAGCGAGGCGAGGAAAGATTCCCGCTCCACGCTCTTATCGGTCATGCACTGGCTCACCAGCATCGGCTGCATGCTGCCGCCTTCGGCTCCGGACGCGAGGAAAGCGCAGTCGGCGTCGCGCAGGGCTATCCATGCCTGCTGGGCCTGCTTCAGTAATGTCTGCTGTTTACCCACCGCACGCTGCAGAGCCTGCTGCCAGGTGTCGTTCAGCTTTTTGTCGGCTGCCTGATACTGCGCGGCCGCGCACTGATTCATTTCGGTTTGGGTGTTGGCGTTGCTGCACTCGTCCGCCAGCGCCGCGCCGCTGGCCAGCAAGACCGCCGCGGCAAATAACATGCGTTTCATTGTTCTGCTCCCATAAAAAAGGCTCCCGTCCGGGAGCCTTAATTAAGCACAGCTGACGTCGGCTGTCATTAGCTGATCGCATCGCCGATTTCCCGGATGGCGGCGTACAGCGCCACCGGGGAGCCCGTCTTAGCCGATGGTCATCAGGCTGGCGTTACCGCCTGCCGCCGCGGTGTTGACGCTCAGCGAACGCTCGATGTACAACCGCTCCAGCAGCAGATTGGTTTCGCCGCGGGCGAAGCCCTGCACGGAGACAATCGCCCCGTCGCGCGCCGCCACCTGCTCGCACAGCTCACGCAGCTGGTCGGAGTCGCCGTGATAGATAACCGCGTCGAAGGCCTGGCCAGGCAACTGATCCGCTTTGGCGAAACGGATCCGCTCGCTGACGTCCCGCGGGAGTTTCTTCGCCAGATCGCGCTGCAGGGCGCTGTCCGGCCACAGCACTTCACAACCGACCGCCAGCACGGCCGCCAGCTGGATCAGCGCATCCTGCTCATTATCCGCCACGCACAGCACGCGCTCGCGAGGCATCAGCGTCAGGGTGTTGCGCTCGCCGGTGGGCCCCGGAAGCAGGCGTTGGGTGCCGCTTTGCGCCTGCTCGCTGTACTGCTGACACAGCGCCTGCAGCTCAGGACGGCCCGCCGCCCACTGCTGCAGCGCCTGCAGCGGTTTTTCCAGCAGCGTTTTCAGCTGGGCGTCCAGCGGACGCTCTGCATCCTGGCGGGCGAAGGTCACGCCAACCGCGCCCTGCGGACGGCTGGAGAGCAGGCGGTAAAGGTACAGCGGACCGCCGGCTTTTGGACCGGTACCGGACAACCCTTCGCCGCCGAACGGCTGCACGCCGACCACCGCGCCAACCATATTGCGGTTGACGTACAGGTTGCCCACCTTCGCGCTGCCGGTGACCTGGGCGATGGTCTCGTCGATACGGGTATGTACGCCGAGGGTCAGGCCGTAGCCGGAAGCGTTAATCTGCTCCACCAGTTTGTCCAGCTCGTTACGGTTATAGCGCACCACGTGCAGCACCGGGCCGAAGACCTCTTTTTTCAGCTCGTCGAAGCTGTCGAGTTCGATAAGCGTCGGCGGCACAAAGGTTCCGTGGTTCCATTCGCGGGCGTCTTCGCTATTCTCGCGCACCGCCTGATAGACGGTGCGGCCTTTGGCGCGCATCGTCTGAATATGGCGTTCGATATTCTCTTTCGCTTCCGCATCGATAACCGGGCCGATATCGGTGGTCAGGCGGCCGGGATTGCCCATCCGGCACTCGCTCATCGCGCCGCGCAGCATGGTTAAGGTGTGGTCGGCTACCTCTTCCTGCAGGCAGAGGACGCGCAGGGCGGAGCAGCGCTGACCGGCGCTGTCGAACGCGGAAGCCAGGACGTCGATCACCACCTGCTCGGTAAGCGCCGACGAGTCGACGATCATCGCGTTCATCCCGCCGGTTTCGGCTATCAGCGGCGTTGGGCGTCCCTGAGCGTCGAGGCGGCTGGCGATATTGCGTTGCAGCAGGGTGGCCACTTCGGTGGAGCCGGTAAACATCACGCCGCGCACGCGCTCATCGGATGTCAGCGCGGCGCCGACGGTTTCCCCGCGGCCCGGCAGCAGCTGGATCACCCCTGGCGGCACACCGGCTTCCAGCAGGATCGCCACGCCCTGGGCGGCGATAAGCGGCGTCTGCTCCGCCGGTTTCGCCAGCACGCTGTTGCCGGCCGCCAGCGCGGCGGCAATCTGCCCGGTGAAGATCGCCAGCGGGAAGTTCCATGGGCTGATGCAGACCACCGGACCCAGCGGGCGGTGGGTTTCATTATCGAAATCGTCGCGCACCTGACCGGCGTAGTAGTGGAGGAAGTCAACGGCTTCGCGCACTTCGGCGATGGCGTTGCTGAAGGTTTTACCCGCTTCGCGCACCAGGATCCCCATCAGGGTCGGCATCTGGCTTTCCATCAGCACCGCGGCGCGCTCAAGAATGGCGGCGCGCTCCTGCGGCGGGGTGGCGAACCAGATGGGCGCGTTATTGATAGCGCTGGTGAGCGCCTGCTGCACTTCGTCATCGCTGGCTTCGCGGACGTAACCGACGATATCCTTCGGCTCCGCCGGGTTGACCACCGGCTGCATCTCGCCTTCGGCCACCGGCTGCTCCAGCATCGGCAATGCCTGCCATTTATGCAGGGCGCTGTTGAGCAGGGAAGAGGAGAGGGAGGCCAGACGATGCTCGTTAGCCAGATCCAGACCGGCGGAGTTGCTCCGGCCGCTGCCGTAGAGATCGCGCGGCAGCGGAATTTTCGGGTGCGGCAGACCGGCCTGGCCTTCCTGCTGCGCCAGTTTTTCCACCGCGCTGACCGGGTCGGCCACCAGCTCGTCCAGCGGCAGGGTATTGTCCGCGATACGGTTGACGAAGGAGGTATTGGCGCCATTCTCCAGCAGACGACGCACCAGATACGCCAGCAGCGTCTCGTGGGTGCCCACCGGAGCGTAGATCCGGCACGGCCGGTTCAGTTTGCCGTCGGCGACTTTGCCCACCACCTGCTCGTACAGCGGTTCGCCCATGCCGTGCAGGCACTGGAACTCATACTGGCCAGGGTAGTAGTTCTGGCCCGCCAGCTGGTAGATAGCCGCCAGAGTATGGGCGTTGTGAGTGGCGAACTGCGGATAAATCAGGTTCGGCACCGCCAGCAGCTTTTTCGCGCAGGCGAGATAGGAGACGTCGGTGTAAACCTTGCGGGTGTAGACCGGGTAGCCTTCGAGACCTTCCATCTGCGCGCGTTTGATTTCGCTGTCCCAGTAGGCGCCTTTCACCAGACGGATCATCAGGCGACGACGGCTGCGGGTGGCGAGATCGATCAGCGCGTCGATGACGAACGGGCAGCGCTTCTGGTAGGCCTGAATAACAAAACCGATGCCGTTCCAGCCCGCCAGCTCCGGCTCGAAGCACAGTTTTTCCAGCAGGTCGAGGGAGATCTCGAGACGGTCGGCCTCTTCAGCATCGATGTTAATGCCGATGTCATACTGGCGTGCCAGCAGGGTCAGCGATTTCAGACGCGGATAGAGCTCTTCCATCACCCGGTCATACTGGGCGCGGCTGTAGCGCGGGTGCAGAGCCGAGAGCTTAATGGAGATGCCCGGGCCTTCATAAATGCCGCGGCCGTTGGAAGCTTTGCCGATGGCATGGATCGCCTGCTGATAAGAGACCATATAGGCCTGGGCGTCGGCGGCGGTCAGGGCCGCTTCGCCGAGCATATCGTAGGAGTAGCGGAAACCTTTATCTTCCAGCTTGCGGGCGTTAGCCAGCGCTTCGGCGATGGTTTCCCCGGTGACGAACTGCTCGCCCATCAGGCGCATCGCCATATCCACGCCCTTACGGATCAGCGGTTCGCCGCTCTTGCCGATGATGCGGTTCAGCGAGCGTGAGAGGCTGGTTTCGTTATGGGTGGAGACCAGTTTGCCGGTGAACAGCAGCCCCCAGGTGGCGGCATTGACGAACAGCGACGGGCTGCGGCCGATGTGCGACTGCCAGTTGCCGTTGCTGATTTTGTCGCGGATCAGCGCATCGCGGGTGGCTTTATCCGGAATACGCAGCAGGGCTTCCGCCAGGCACATCAGCGCCACCCCTTCCTGTGAGGAGAGGGAGAATTCCTGCAGCAGACTCTGCACCATGCCGGCGCGGCCGCTGGCGGTCTTCTGGTTGCGCAGTTTTTCCGCCAGCTGATACGCCAGCTTATGCGCCTGCTCGCCCAGCGGCTGCGGCAGTCGGGCCTGCTCCAGCAGCATCGGCACCGCGTCGGTTTCCGGGCGACGCCAGGCGGCGGTGATCGCCGCGCGGCTTACCGACTGCGGCAGGATCTGCTCGGCGAATTCGAGGAACGGCTGATACGGCTCTTCCGCCGGGGAACCCGCTTCATCGCTTTCATTGGCGGCCCCGGAGAGCAGCGCCGGCAGTTCGGGCAGCGTTTCGTCGTTCTCCAGCTTTTCCAGATAGTTGAAGATGGCCTGCTTAATCAGCCAGTGCGGCGTGCGGTCAATGCGGCTCGCGGCGGACTTAATGCGCTCGCGGGTTGCGTCGTCAAGCTTAACACCCATGGTGGTGGTGCCCATGCTCAAAACTCCTGTCATTTATCGTTAGGCTTATGCGGTTGCCTGGAAATATCCACTATGTTGCAACTTTGTGCAACCTTGTTAATTGAGGCGTGTGACGAAAGCCGTGAAATGGCGGATTTGTTAAAAATAGTGCCTAAAATAGCAGAATTTTAACCCCGGGTTCATAGGGTATTTGTATGCGTGAGTTAACACTTTTGTTTGGTGCAACCTTTAAAAACGTGAGAGAGTGCAACCTCTCGCAAATTGACGTTTTGCGCCGTCGGTTTTTCGTGTAAATGCTGTGTTAAATCGTTTGTGAAAAACCGAAGCTTCCGTCAGGATACGGTCGCCCAATTAAACAATGCGCCATTATCCCGTTCCGGTAGTGGAAAAAAACGACGAAGTTGGACGCTGTCGATAAAAATTCTGGAGACTTTGCATGGCTATTAGCACACCGATGCTGGTGACATTTATTATTTATATTCTTGGTATGGTATTGATAGGGTTTATTGCCTGGCGTTCGACCAAAAACTTTGATGATTATATTCTCGGGGGACGCAGTCTGGGGCCATTTGTGACCGCGCTTTCAGCCGGCGCCTCGGACATGAGCGGCTGGCTGCTGATGGGCCTGCCGGGCGCCATTTTCCTCTCCGGGATCTCCGAAAGCTGGATCGCCATCGGCTTAACGCTGGGGGCGTGGGTTAACTGGAAGCTGGTAGCCGGGCGCCTGCGCGTGCATACCGAGGTGAATAATAACGCCCTGACGCTGCCCGATTATTTTACCGGCCGTTTTGAAGATAAAAGCCGGGTGCTGAGAATTATTTCAGCGCTGGTTATTCTGCTGTTCTTTACCATCTATTGCGCCTCGGGAATTGTGGCGGGGGCGCGTCTGTTTGAAAGCACCTTCGGTATGAGTTATGAAACCGCGCTGTGGGCCGGCGCGGCGGCGACAATTATCTATACCTTTGTCGGCGGCTTCCTCGCCGTCAGCTGGACGGATACCGTGCAGGCCAGCCTGATGATTTTCGCGCTGATCCTCACCCCGGTGATCGTGATTGTTTCCGTCGGCGGCTTTGGCGATTCGCTGGAAGTCATTAAGCAAAAGAGCATCGAAAATATCGACATGCTGAAAGGGCTGAATTTCGTGGCGATTATTTCGCTGATGGGCTGGGGACTGGGTTATTTCGGTCAGCCGCATATTCTGGCGCGCTTTATGGCGGCGGATTCGCACCACAGCATCGTCCACGCGCGTCGCATTAGTATGACCTGGATGATCCTCTGCCTCGCCGGGGCGGTGGCCGTCGGCTTCTTTGGTATCGCCTACTTCAATAGCAACCCGAGCCTGGCGGGCGCGGTTAACCAGAATGCCGAGCGCGTGTTTATCGAACTGGCGCAAATCCTGTTTAACCCATGGATTGCCGGGATCCTGCTGTCGGCGATTCTGGCGGCGGTGATGTCCACCCTGAGCTGTCAGCTGCTGGTCTGCTCCAGCGCGATTACCGAAGACCTGTATAAAGCCTTCCTGCGTAAAAACGCCGGTCAGAAAGAGCTGGTGTGGGTGGGCCGGATGATGGTGCTGGTGGTTGCCCTGGTGGCGATTGCCCTGGCGGCCAATCCGGAAAACCGCGTGCTGGGTCTGGTGAGCTATGCCTGGGCCGGTTTCGGCGCCGCCTTTGGTCCGGTGGTGCTGTTCTCGGTGATGTGGTCGCGCATGACCCGTAACGGCGCGCTGGCCGGGATGGTGATTGGCGCCCTGACCGTGATCGTCTGGAAGCAGTTTGGCTGGCTGGGCCTGTATGAAATTATTCCGGGCTTTGTCTTCGGCAGCATCGGGATCGTGGTCTTTAGCCTGCTGGATAAAGCGCCGTCGGCCAGCATGCAGCAGCGCTTCGCCGAAGCGGATGCCCACTACCATACGCCGCCGCCGGTACGCGCCACGGCTGAGTAAGATCAACTGATGTTCATGAGCCCGCCGCTGGCGGGCTTTTTTTTGCCTGTTGCCGGGCTGGAATATTATAACCCTTGCTAATTATTTGAAAATCCGCTGATATTTCCTGACTAATAACAATGAGGATAGCAAAGATGACGTTCAGACAGGGTGCAATGGCGCTGGTGCTGGCAGGGTTACTCAGCGGCTGCGCGGCGGGTGGAAGTTCGTCGACCAGCGCGCCGAAGCCCGGCGCCTGCCCGGTGGATCAGTCCATGGTGCAAACCACGCTTTACTTCGGCCTGAGCCGCCCGGCGGGGAAAGACATCACCCCTGATGAGTGGCAACAGTTTGTCGACCGCGACGTCACGCCGCGTTTTCGCGACGGGCTGACGGTGTTTGACGCTCGCGGCCAGTGGCTGGGCCAGAATGGACAGGTGGTGCGGGAGCAGAGTAAGGCGCTGATGGTGATCCATGGCAACGACGCGCAGAGCGAGGCCGGTATTGAGGCGCTGCGCCAGGGCTATAAATTACGGTTCGCGCAGGAGTCGGTGATGCGTGTCGACCAGCCGGTCTGCGTTCAGTTTTGAGTTAACGGCGGGGGCAGCCCCGCCGTTTGTCTTACAGCACCAGCCCGGCGAAGCTGGCCGAAAGCAGGCTCACCAGCGTGGCGCTATACACCAGCCGCAGGCCGAAGCGGGAGACAATATTGCCCTGCGGTTCATTCAGGCCTTTGATCGCCCCGGCGATAATGCCGATCGAGGCAAAGTTGGCAAACGATACCAGAAAGACCGAGAGAATGCCGAGCCCGCGCGGCGTCATGCTGGCGGCAATCTTTTGCAGCTCAATCATCGCCACAAATTCGTTCGCGACCAGCTTGGTGGCCATGATGCTGCCGGCGTTCAGCGCATCGCTCAGCGGAATGCCGATAAGCCAGGCCAGCGGATAGAAGACGTAGCCGAGGATCTGCTGGAAGCTGAGGCCAAACAGGGTAGCGAACAGCGCGTTAATGGCGCTGATCAGCGCGATAAAGCCGATCAGCATCGCCAGAATAATCATCGCCACCTTAAAGCCGGCCAGAATATATTCCCCGAGCATTTCAAAGAAACTCTGCGATTCATGCAGCTTCTCCAGCTTTATTTCCTGCTCGCTGCCCGGCCGCGTCGGGTTAATCACCGACAGCACGATAAAGGTGCTGAACATATTCAGGATCAGCGCCGCGACGACGTATTTGGCGTCCAGCATGGTCATATAGGCGCCGACGATCGACAGCGATACGGTCGACATGGCCGTCGCCGCCATGGTGAACAGACGCCGCGAGGAGAGGTCGCCCAGCACGCCTTTGTAGGCGATGAAGTTTTCCGACTGGCCGAGGATCAGTGAGCTGACGGCGTTGAAGGACTCCAGCTTACCCATGCCGTTGACCTTCGACAGCAGGGTGCCAATGACGCGAATAAAAATCGGCAGGATCCGCCAGTGCTGGAGAATACCAATCAGCGCGGAAATAAACACAATCGGACACAGGACGCCAAGGAAAATAAAGGCTAAGCCTTTTTCGCTCATGCCGCCAAAGACGAAATTGGTCCCTTCGGCGGCAAAGCCTAATAGCGAAGCAAAAAAGCCGGAGATATTTTTCACCAGCCACAGGCCGCTTTCGGCGTGCAGGAAAAAGAAAGCGAGCGCTATTTCGATAATAATCAACTGGAGAATATAACGAATACGAATTTTTTGTCTGTCATAGCTGACAAGCCAGGCCAGGGCGAGGATCACCGCCAGCGCCAGCAGGAAATGAAAAAATGCAGTCATGTTGTTCTTTTCGCAGGTCAATAAGGCCGCCATTTAGCCATAGCCGCTGCGACGGGTAAATATCTGACGTAAAAAATCCTTTGCTTATTCTTTTCCCTCATAACAGGCGAATATTTTCATAAGTCATTATTTGCCAGCGATTTATTTACAACTGATCATCATTCTCTGCACATTTTGCTTGTGTTTCTGAGTATTGTAATGATAATCACTATCATAAATATTACCTGTTTTTGCATTCGTTGACGGTGCTTTACATTTAAGGGTATTGGCATGTTTGTCCCATTTCTCATTATGTTACGCGAAGGCCTGGAGGCGGCGCTGATTGTCAGCCTGATCGCCAGCTATCTGAAACGCACCCAGCGCGGCAACTGGATTGGCGTGATGTGGATTGGCGTGATCCTCGCGGCGGCGCTGTGTCTTGGCTTAGGCATTTTTATCAACGAAACCACCGGTGAATTTCCTCAGCGTGAACAGGAGCTGTTCGAAGGGATCGTCGCGGTCATCGCGGTGGTGATCCTGACGTGGATGGTCTTCTGGATGCGCAATGTCTCACGCAACGTCAAGCAGCAGCTGGAGCAGGCCGTGGACAAGGCGCTACAGCGCGGCAATCACCATGGCTGGGCGCTGGTGATGATGGTCTTTTTCGCGGTCGCCCGTGAGGGGCTGGAGTCGGTCTTCTTTCTGCTGGCGGCATTCCAGCAGGATGTCGGCATCTGGCCGCCGCTGGGGGCGCTGCTGGGGCTGGCCACGGCTATCGTGCTGGGCTTCCTGCTCTACTGGGGCGGTATCCGTCTCAACCTCGGCGTGTTCTTCAAATGGACCAGCCTGTTTATCCTGCTGGTGGCCGCTGGCCTGGCCGCGGGGGCGATCCGCGCCTTCCACGAGGCGGGCCTGTGGAACCTGTTCCAGGAGACCGCCTTCGATCTGAGCGCTGTGCTGTCGACGCATACGCTGTTCGGCACGCTGCTGGAAGGGATCTTCGGCTACCAGGAGACGCCAAGCGTCAGCGAAGTGGCTGTTTATCTGCTTTATCTGATCCCGGCGCTGGTGCTGTTTGCGCTGCCGCCGCGAAATAATACGACTGCCTCGCGGGCTGCCTGACCGGGCGCTGCGAGCTTATAAGCGACACTCTACTTACCGAAAGGGATGATCATGATGATTCATTTTCGCCGTAATGCGCTGCGGGTGACCGTGGCCGCGCTGCTCAGCTCTGCATTCGGTGCTCAGGCTGCGGATATCCCGCAGGTCAAAGTCACCGTCAACGATAAACAGTGCGAGCCGATGCAGGTGACCGTTAACGCGGGTAAAACCCAGTTTATTATTCAGAACCACAGCCAGAAAGCGCTGGAGTGGGAGATTCTGAAAGGGGTCATGGTGGTGGAAGAGCGTGAGAACATCGCGCCGGGCTTTACCCAGAAGCTCACCGCGAACCTGCAGCCGGGCGAATATGACATGACCTGCGGCCTGCTCACCAACCCGAAAGGCAAACTGATCGTCACCGGCGCCGCTACCAAAGACGCGGCGAAAGCCGATGCGGTGCTGAGCCTCGGCGAAGCGATCACCGCTTACAAAGCCTATGTGACGGCGGAAACCGCACAGCTGGTCAGCGGCACCAAAGCCTTTACCGACGCGGTGAAAGCGGGCGATATCGAGAAAGCGAAAGCGTTGTACGCCCCGACGCGCCAGCATTACGAGCGCATCGAGCCGATCGCCGAGCTGTTCTCTGACCTTGACGGCAGCATCGACGCCCGCGAAGACGACTTCGAGAAAAAAGCGGAAGATCCGAAATTCACCGGTTTCCACCGTCTGGAAAATGCGCTGTTTGGCGATAACAGCGTCAAGGGCATGGAAAAATATGCCGATCAGCTGAACAGCGATGTGCTGGAGCTGCAAAAACGCATCAGCGAGCTGGCGTTCCCGCCGTCAAAAGTCGTGGGCGGTGCGGCAGGATTAATTGAAGAAGTCGCGGCCAGCAAGATCAGCGGTGAAGAAGATCGCTACAGCCATACCGACCTGTGGGACTTCCAGGCCAATATTGACGGCGCGCAGAAAATAGTCGACCTGCTGCGCCCGCAGCTGCAAAAAGAGAACAGCGCGCTGCTGGCGAAAGTGGACGCCAACTTTAAGAAAGTGGACAGTATCCTCAGCAAATACCGCACCAAAGACGGTTTCGAAACTTACGATAAGCTGACCACCGCTGACCGTAATGCGCTGAAAGGGCCGATCACCACCCTGGCGGAAGATCTGGCTCAGCTGCGCGGGATCCTGGGTCTGGACTAAGTCGATGGCACAACAGAAACCACACGACGTGAACGAGCCGTCACGTCGTCGCTTACTGAAAGGGATCGGCGCGCTTGGCGGCGCGCTGGCCATCACCGGCGGCTGCCCGGTGGCGCATGCGGCAAAAGCGGAAAGCTCCCCCGGGACGCTCGCACCCGACGCGCGTCAGGAAAAACAGCCATTCTACGGCCGGCATCAGGCGGGCATTCTGACGCCGCAGCAGGCCTCGATGATGCTGGTGGCGTTCGACGTGCTGGCGTCAGATAAAGCCGACCTCGAGCGTCTGTTCCGGCTGCTGACCCAGCGTATCGCCTTTTTAACCCACGGCGGCCCGGCGCCGGATACGCCTAATCCCCGGCTGCCGCCGATAGATTCCGGCATCTTAGGGCCGTGGATTGCCCCGGATAACCTGACCATCACCGTCTCTGTCGGCCATTCGCTGTTTGATGAGCGCTTTGGTCTCGCGGATAAAGTGCCGAGAAAACTGCAGCCGATGACTCGCTTCCCCAATGATTCGCTGGATGCCGCCCTGTGCCATGGCGACCTGCTGCTGCAGATCTGCGCCAATACTCAGGATACGGTGATCCACGCCCTGCGCGATGTCATCAAACATACGCCGGATTTGCTCAGCGTGCGCTGGAAGCGGGAAGGGTTTATCTCCGATAGCGCGGCGCGCAGCAAAGGCAAAGAGACCCCCATCAACCTGCTGGGTTTCAAAGACGGCACCGCTAATCCGGCGAGCCATGACAGCGCGCTGATGGATCAGGTCGTGTGGGTAACGGCGGATCAGGACGAGCCGGCCTGGGCCGTGGGCGGCAGCTATCAGGCGGCGCGCATCATCCAGTTTCACGTCGAGTTCTGGGACCGGACGCCGCTGAAAGAGCAGCAGACGATCTTTGGCCGCGACAAACACACCGGAGCGCCGCTGGGGATGAAAAACGAGCACGATACCCCGGATTACAGCAACGATCCTGGCGGCGAGACGATCGCGCTGGATAGCCATATTCGTCTGGCCAATCCTCGCACGCCGGAAACCCAGTCCAGCCTGATGATGCGCCGCGGCTACAGCTATTCGCTGGGTGTCACTAACGCCGGGCAACTGGATATGGGGCTGTTGTTCGTTTGCTATCAGCACGATCTGGAAAAGGGCTTTCTGACGGTGCAGAAACGGCTTAACGGCGAGGCGCTGGAGGAGTACGTCAAACCCATTGGCGGGGGCTACTTCTTTGTTTTACCCGGCGTAGTGGATGACAAGCACTACCTGGGACAGACGCTGCTGCAGGCCTGATACCGACCCCTGTCCGCAAGGGCAGGGCGTTTTCTGCTGTTTTTCTCATTTTTCTTATATTTCCTGCCATGTGTTATATTTCTGTAATACAAATGACCGATAGTCTCCTACACTTGCTTAAGAACTATTTGTTGCGTCATTGTGAAAAATAAGTTGCATTAAGAATCTTTTTTGATGTACTTATTACATACGCGGTAGTTCCCGGCAGTGTGACGTTTCACTATGGAGATCGCGAATGGTAAGGTCCCGTACCGGACAACGTAAAACCACAGACCGTACTCTTCAGCACGGAAGCCCCGCTTCCGGCAGCGATTTTCTCACTCTTTCTCCCTCCGCTTCGAATTATTATCACCTTGGCAGGGTACGCGGTGCGCGTAGCCGCGACTCGTTGTCAGTTCTACCGGCAAGCAATGGCTTACAAGGAAGCCAAACCTCAATCGTTCGTGCGCATAGTCGCGTCGATGTTGACGCGTGTGATGTAAACCTACAACGCAAGGTGCTATCCATGGGAAGACAAAAAGCAGTGATCAAAGCTCGTCGTGAAGCAAAACGTGTGCTGAGACGGGATTCACGCAGTCATAAGCAGCGTGAAGAAGAATCGGTCACATCGCTTGTGCAAATGAGTGGCGTAGAAGCAATTGGCATGGCGCGGGACAGCCGTGATACTTCCCCAATTGAGGCGCGCAATGAGGCTCAGGCGCATTATCTGAATGCCATCGACAATAAACAGCTGATTTTCGCCACCGGCGAAGCCGGATGCGGCAAGACCTGGATTAGTGCGGCGAAGGCAGCGGAAGCGCTGATCCATAAGGATGTGGACAGAATTATTGTTACCCGTCCCGTTCTGCAGGCCGACGAAGATCTCGGCTTCTTACCGGGAGATATCGCCGAGAAGTTCGCGCCCTATTTCCGACCGGTTTACGACGTGCTGGTGAAAAGGTTGGGGGCTTCCTTTATGCAGTACTGCCTGCGTCCGGAAATCGGCAAGGTGGAAATCGCGCCGTTCGCCTATATGCGCGGACGTACCTTTGAAAATGCGGTGGTGATTCTGGACGAGGCCCAGAACGTGACCGCAGCGCAAATGAAGATGTTTTTAACCCGCCTCGGGGAGAACGTGACGGTCATCGTCAATGGCGATATCACCCAGTGCGACTTGCCCTCTGGTGTGAGATCTGGCCTAAGTGATGCGCTGGCGCGTTTTGAGGAAGACGAGATGATCGGCATCGTGCGTTTCACCACCGATGACTGCGTGCGCTCGGCCCTCTGCCAGCGGACGCTGAAAGCCTATTATTGAGCGTCATACTGTGAGCAAGGCCCGGGCTAGCCCGGGCTTTGTTGTTTTGATCTTTGCGACAGTCTGAAGTGCGGATAAAATTTCTGTTTTAAGGGATCCATCGCTGTAGGTGATAGAATTTCTTCTCTGTAATACAAGAATATCTGCTTTGCTATACATAAGCGCCTTTCTAATAATTTCTTTCGTCTTACGCCGTTTTACTCATTTAATTGTATGGATACTTGTAAGGGAAGCACTATGGTCGTACATGGGAAAGTTATCAAGTTATTAATTACTATTTTGATGGTGGGGTTGTCATCTGCTGCTTATAGTAAAGATTATCAGGCAGGGAAAAACTTCACTGTCATTAATTCTACTGTTAAGCAACCGCCGCAGCTGGTTGAGTTTTTTTCCTTCTACTGCGGACCTTGTTATGCGTTTGCAGAGCGCATCAATGTTGATACAGCTATCAGAAAGCGCCTGCCCGCCGATATGAAACTGGAAAAATACCATGTCAGCCAGATGGGACCTTTAGGACCAGCATTAACAGAAGCATGGGCCGTAGCACAATATGCTGGGGTAGATGGCAAGGTGGAAAAGTTATTGTTTGAAGGCTTACAGGTTAAGCGTGATATTAAAACGACAGCTGATATTGTTAAGGTCTTTAATCAACTTGGCATTACGTCCGAGAAATATGCCGAAATGCAAAGTAATTTTATGGTAAAAGCTTTAATTGCCAGACAGGACAATCTGGTCGAAAAAATGAAAGTAAGTGGTACGCCTTCTTTTTATGTTTCAGGGAAATATCATATTAACAATGCATCACTCGCGCAAGATGACTATGATACCTATGCAGAGGATATGGCGAATCTGGTTTTATTTTTGCTTAACAAGCCCCTGTAACACGAAGTGAGAAAGTATCATTAGGTTTGTCTTTTTCGTTCTGTCCAGGTGGTTGCGCCAGTTGTCGTACCCCGGTCGGGGGTTCTCATCCCCCCAGCGGAGAATATAAAAGAAAAGAGCCCGTACTTACGTACAGGCTCTCATCTCGAATATGGCGGTGAGGGGGGATTGACTCGCTTCGCTCGCCCCTGCGGGGCAGCCCGCTCGCAGGCTCGCGGTCTGTCCAACTGGCTGCGCCAGTTGTCGAACCCCGGTCGGGGGTTCTCATCCCCCCCAGCGGAGAATATAAAAGAAAAGAGCCCGTACTTACGTACAGGCTCTCATCTCGAATATGGCGGTGAGGGGGGGATTCGAACCCCCGATACGTTGCCGTATACACACTTTCCAGGCGTGCTCCTTCAGCCACTCGGACACCTCACCATATTGTCTTGCTGCTCACCTTGGGTGGGCAACGGGGCGCTACTATAGGGAGTTGCGTTTAAACGGTCAAGCATAATTTCTTCTTTCTTTACCGACCGCTCACGCAATGAACAACGCCCCGCTGCGACGTAGCGGGGCAGGCGTTTTAGCGCTGGGAATCAAGCTGTTCGTTATTCTTCACGACGTCCTGCGCTTTGCTATAGCTTTCGATCAGCAGCTGGTAGGCCGGGAAGACTTTGGTGTACACCTCCGCCCATTCTGCGGCGTCCGGGCGATTCCAGGTACGCTGCAGCTCAGAGGCGACGGCGGCGGTATCCATCGGCACTACGCCGGCCTGTACCACGCGAGCCAGGGTGATCTCCTGCGCCATTTTGCTGTAGGTGCCGGAAGCGTCAATCACGGCGAACACTTTATAACCGTCGGCGACGGCGGCAATCGCCGGGAAGGCCATGCAGACGCTGGTGATGGTCCCGGCGATAATCAGCGTTTTGCGACCGGTCGCTTTCACCGCGGCGACGAATTCCGGGTTATCCCAGGCGTTGATCTCGCCTTTACGGGCGATGTATTTCGCATGCGGCGCGTTCTCATGAATCTCCGGGATCAGCGGACCGTTCGGCCCCTGCGGCACGGAAGCGGTGGTGATCACCGGGATCCCGGCAAGCGAGGCCATCTTCGCCAGCGCGGCGGCGCGAGCGCGCAGCTCTGGCATCGGCATATCGCCGACGGTCTGGAACAGGCCGCTCTGGTGGTCAATCAACAGCATGGCGGTATCGTTGACATCAATCACCGGACGAGCACCGTTAAAGTTAGCGGGAGTAGACATAGTATTCACCTCAATGAGTTAGATTTGGCCAAAGCGGCCGCTGTTAAAATCGCGAACGGCTTCTGCGATCTGTGTTTTGTTATTCATGACAAAGGGGCCATAGCCCACAATCGGCTCCTGCAGCGGTTCGCCGGCCATCAGCAGAACTTTTGTCTGGGTTGTCGCCTCCAGGTGCAGTGCGTCTCCTGCCTGGCTCAGGACGGCGAGCTGGCCTTGGCGGGCGGATTCGGAACCGTTGATGATCACTTCCCCTTCCAGTACCACCAGCGCAGTACTCCAGCCTTCCGGCTGGCGAAGCGTGAGGTCGTGCCCCTGATTCAGCTGCAGATCCCACACGTTAAGCGGTGAGAAGGTATGGGCTGGGCCGCTGACGTCGTCATACTGGCCGGCAATAACCCGAACCTGTCCGGCGCCATTCGCCAGCGCGGCGGTGGGGATTGTCCCGGCGGTAATGCTCTGGTAGCCGGGGGCCGTCATTTTGTCTTTGGCGGGCAGGTTGACCCACAGCTGGATCATCTTCAGCTCGCCGCCGCTGCGGGTGAAGGCCTCCGAGTGGAACTCTTCGTGCAGGATCCCGGCGCCGGCCGTCATCCATTGCACGTCGCCTGGGCCGATCACCCCGCCGCGTCCGGTGGAGTCACGATGCTCTACTTCACCGGCGTAGACGATAGTGACGGTTTCGAATCCGCGATGCGGATGCTCACCGACGCCGCGTTTATCGCTGCCTGCCGGGAAGGTGTACGGCCCGGCATAGTCGAGCAGTAAGAAGGGGCTCAACTGCTGGCCGTGCGTCTGATAGGAAAACATCGAACGAACCGGGAAGCCGTCGCCTACCCAATGCTGCGCAGGCGCGGTGTAGACTCCTGTAATCTGTTTCATGGCTTTCTCCTGTGTATCGGTATCTGATGTGAATAAGCTTATATCCGGGACGACGTGTGCGGTAGTAAGCAAAAATGACCTATACTGTTCCAAAAATGGAACAATGGAGGAAGGATGCAGGATCTCAATGACTTCGCCTGGTTTGTCCAGGTCGTGGACCATGGCGGTTTCGCCGCGGCGGGGCGAGCGCTTGACCAGCCGAAATCCAAGCTCAGCCGCCGTATTGCGCAACTCGAGGAGCGGTTGGGCGTGCGTTTGATTCAGCGAACCACTCGCCAGTTCGCGGTCACCGAGGTCGGGCAGACCTTTTACCAGCATTGCAAAGCGATGCTGATTGAGGCCGAGGCGGCGCAGCAGGCGGTCGACACGCTGCGCGCCGAGCCGCGCGGCAGCGTCAGGATCACCTGTCCGGTCACCTTGCTGCATGTCCATATCGGACCGATGCTGGCGCGATTTATGGCGCGCTATCCCGGGGTAACATTGCATCTTGAGGCGACCAACCGCCGGGTGGATGTGGTCGGTGAGGGCATTGATGTGGCGATCCGCGTCCGTCCCCGGCCAATCGAGGACAGCGACCTGGTGATGCGCGTGCTGGCGGACCGCGGGCACCGGCTGGTGGCCAGTTCGCAGCTGATTTCCCGGCTCGGACGCCCGCAGGCGCCGTCTGAGCTGAGCGACTGGCCGGGGCTCAGCCTGGGGGCGAACAAGCATCAGCATAAATGGCAGCTTACCGGGCCTGAAGGGGCAAGGGCGGAGGTGTATTTCACGCCGCGAATGGTGACCACCGATATGCTGGCGCTGCGCGAGGCGGCGATAGCCGGCGTGGGGGTGGTGCAGCTTCCTTTATTGATGGTGCGCGATCAGCTGGCGTCAGGGGAGTTAGAGGTGGTACTGGATGAGTGGCAGCCGCGGCGGGAAGTGATCCATGCGGTATTTGCCTCCCGGCGCGGGCTGCTGCCCTCCGTTAGAGCGCTGGTGGATTACCTCAGCGAAGAGTATCAACGAATGGAGGAGGATTAGCTTCGGGATTCGCTTTTCCCGGGGGGCGTCCCCCCGGCGGAGAATATAAAAGAAAAGAGCCCGTACTTGCGTACAGGCTCTCATCTCGAATATGGCGGTGAGGGGGGGATTGACTCGCTTCGCTCGCCCCTGCGGGGCAGCCCGCTCGCAGGCTCGCGGTCTGTCCAACTGGCGTTGCCAGTTGTCGAACCCCGGTCGGGGATTCTCATCCCCCCCGGTGGGTGCCACATGCGAAAAAAAAGCCCGTACTTGCGTACGAGCTCTTCTTAAAATATGGCGGTGAGGGGGGGATTCGAACCCCCGATACGTTGCCGTATACACACTTTCCAGGCGTGCTCCTTCAGCCACTCGGACACCTCACCATATTGTCTTTCCCGCTGTTGTCGGGAACGGGCGCTAATGTAGGGAAATACGTATCGCCCGTCAATCAACTTTTTGCAAAATCAGCGCGTTTAGACAAACTTCGAACAACTTGCTCCTTAAACGTGCGAAATCCGTTTTTTTTGTCGCCACTCCCTTTTCACTTTGCGACAAGGGGAAATTTGCTATGCTGGCAAACCAATAGAAAACAATGAGTAAAATAAGACGCCAGCATTAACCTGCCCCGGGCGTTTGCTATCAGGAGCCCCTATGGAGATTATTTTTTACCATCCGACCTTTGATACCCAATACTGGATCCGAGAGCTGGAAAAGCAGTTACCCGGCGCGCGAGTGCGCGAATGGAAAGCGGGCGATAACCAGCCGGCGGACTATGCCCTGGTCTGGCATCCACCGGTAGAGATGCTGCAGGGCAGGGCGCTGAAGGCCGTGTTCGCCCTTGGGGCGGGGGTGGATTCGATCCTCAGTAAGCTGCGCGATCATCCGGATATGCTGCCCCTGTCGATCCCGCTGTTTCGTCTTGAAGATACCGGCATGGGACGGCAGATGCAGGAGTATGCGGTGAGCCAGGTTCTGCACTGGTTCCGCCGGTTCGATGACTATCAGGCGCAGAAGCTGGCGTCCCGCTGGCAGCCGTTGCCTGAGTATCTTGCCGACGATTTCACCGTCGGGATTATGGGCGCCGGCGTGCTGGGGGCGAAGGTGGCGGAAAGCCTGCAACCCTGGGGATTCCCGCTTCGCGTCTGGAGCCGTAGCCGCAAAGCCTGGCCGCGGGTGCAGAGCTTTGCCGGCCAGGCCGAGCTGGGCACATTCCTGCAGGGGACCCGCGTGCTGATCAACCTGCTGCCGAACACTGCTGAAACCGTCGGCATTATTAACCAGACGCTGCTGGCGCAGCTGCCGGATGAGAGCTATGTCCTAAACCTTGCCCGCGGCGTGCATGTCGTTGAAGAAGATCTGCTGGCGGCGCTGAACAGCGGTAAGCTCAAAGGGGCAATGCTCGATGTCTTCAGTCGCGAACCGTTGCCCCAGGAGAGCCCGCTTTGGGCGCACCCGCGGGTGGCCATGACTCCCCACGTGGCGGCAGTCACCCGCCCGATGGAGGCCATTGCCTACATCGCCGGGACCATTAGCCGCCTGGAGCGAGGGGAACCGGTTAGCGGTCAGGTCGATCGTCAGCGCGGTTATTAAGGTAAGCAAACCCCGCCACGGCGGGGTTTTTGCTAATCAAGCGCCCGGATTCCTGCTATTCTTGCGGCAAACAGAAGAGGAGAATGTGATGTATCCCGTTGACCTGCACATGCATACCGTCGCCAGCACCCACGCCTACAGCACCCTGCACGATTATATTGCGGAAGCAAAGCGTAAAGGGATCAAACTCTTCGCCATTACCGATCACGGCCCGGACATGGCGGATGCTCCGCACTACTGGCATTTCGTTAATATGCGCATCTGGCCCCGTCTGGTGGACGGTGTGGGGATCCTGCGCGGAATTGAGTCGAATATTAAAAATATCGAAGGCGAGATCGACTGTTCCGGGCCGATGTTGACGTCGCTCGATCTGATCATCGCCGGATTCCACGAGCCGGTGTTTCCGCCGCAGGATAGCGCCACCCATACGCAGGCGATGATTGCCGCGATGGCCAGCGGTAAAGTGCATATGATTAGCCATCCGGGTAATCCGAAATTCCCGGTGGATATCCCGGCCATTGCCGAAGCGGCGGCCCATTACCAGGTGGCGCTGGAGATCAATAACTCCTCTTTCGTTTCATCGCGCGTGGGCAGTGAAGATAACTGCCGGGCCATCGCCGCCGCGGTGCGCGACGCCGGAGGGTGGGTGGCGCTGGGCTCGGACTCTCACACTGCGTTTACCCTCGGAGAGTTTACCGAATGCCGCAAGATCCTCGATGCTGTCGATTTCCCGGAGGAGAGGATCCTCAACGTTTCTCCGCGTCGCCTGCTCGACTTCCTCGAGTCGCGTGGTATGCCGGCGATCCCGGAATTTGCTGACCTTTAATTTGTATAACTGGAATAACTGAATGAACGAGTTTTCAATCCTCTGCCGCGTGCTGGGTTCGCTGTATTACCGTCAACCGCAGGACCCGCTGCTGGTGCCGCTGTTTACCCTGATCCGCGAGGGCAAACTGGCCGCCAGCTGGCCGCTGGAACAGGACGAGCTGCTGGCGCGTCTGCAGAAAAGCTGTGAAATGCAGTCCCTGGCGACGGACTATAATGCGCTGTTCGTCGGTGAAGCCTGCAGCGTCCCGCCGTACCGCAGCGCGTGGGTGGAGGGTTCCTCGGAAGCGGAGGTCCGGGCTTTTCTGAGCGAGCATGGCATCCCGACGGGAGAAGGTCCGGCGGATCATCTCGGATCGCTGCTGCTGGCCGCCTCCTGGCTGGAGGATCATGCCACAGAAGAGCAGAGCGAGACGCTGGAGCGCCTGTTTGCCGACTATATCCTGCCGTGGTGCGGGACAATGCTGGGGAAAGTCGAAGCGCATGCGCACACAGCGTTCTGGCGCACGATGGCGCCGTTGACCCGCGACGCCATCGCCGCGATGTGGGACGAGCTTCAGGAAGAAGATGAGCAATAAAATGTGATTTAAGTCACTATTTTAATGTAACTGAAATTAGGTTCATTCATATAGTGTGTTTTAGATCGCATTCTTCCGACGCGTATCTGCTAGGATACGCGCCATGAACATACTCTTCGCAATCGCATTAACGACGGGCATTCTCTCCGGGATTTGGGGATGGGTGGCGGTCGCCCTCGGCCTGCTGAGCTGGGCCGGTTTCCTCGGCTGTACCGCCTATTTCGCCTGCCCGCAGGGCGGTCTGAAAGGTCTGGCCATCTCCTCCTGTACGGTAATGAGCGGCGTGGTCTGGGCGCTGGTGATTATCCACGGTAGCGCGCTGGCCCCGCAGCTGCAGATCCTCAGCTATATGATGACCGGCGTCGTGGCCTTTCTGATGTGCATCCAGGCGCGACAGACGCTGCTGTCGTTTGTCCCCGGCACCTTTATCGGCGCCTGCGCGACCTTCGCGGCAGACGGCGACTGGCGTCTGGTTATCCCTTCTCTGGCGCTGGGCCTGGTCTTTGGCTATGCCATGAAAAATAGTGGCCTGTGGCTGGCGGCCCGTGCGGATAAGCATAAATCGTTCGCCAATGACAACGCCTGACGGCGGGACGATGATAGTAACAGGACCCTCAGGGTCCTGTTTTTTTTACCTTCTTGTCGCCGGCGCGGCGGGATAATCTTGCTCCCGGGGGCGGGTATGCCCTAGTATCGGCAGAAAGCCGTATCTACGCGCTATGCCGACAGGAGGAGAAATGGCTGTTCAACCTGAAGTAATTCTCGGCGATATTACGACGCTTGATGTCGATGTGATTGTGAATGCGGCAAACCCCTCGCTGCTGGGCGGCGGCGGGGTGGATGGCGCGATCCACCGGGCGGCCGGTCCCGCGCTGCTGGCGGCCTGCAAGCAAGTGTTGCAGCAGCAGGGCGAATGTCCCCCTGGTCATGCGGTGATCACGATGGCGGGCGATCTTCCCGCCAGCGCGGTGATCCACACCGTGGGCCCGGTCTGGCACGGCGGCGACCGCATGGAGGCGCAAACCCTGGCCGATGCCTACAAAAACAGCCTGCAGCTGGCGGCGGCAAACAACTACCGCTCCATTGCGTTTCCGGCGATCAGCACCGGCGTGTATGGCTATCCGAAAGAGGAAGCGGCGGCGATCGCCGTGCGCACCGTGACCGCGTTTCTCACCCGCTATAACCCGCTTGAACGGGTCCTGTTCGTCTGTTTCGACGAGGAAACGGCGGCTATCTATCGTCGCCTGCTGGCGGCATACCCCTGATTCCGCAGAATAGGCTATGATAACCGCCGGTATTGACAGGAATGATGGATTGCAGGAGGGAGCAGGTGTCGGAAGGAAAAGTACAGCAGAAGCAGCAGGCGCGCCGCGCGGAGATCGTTGCCGCTGCGCAAAGATGTTTTGCGGCAAAGGGATTGCATGGCGCCTCTGTCGCTGATATCGCCCGCGACGCGGGCCTGAGCGTCGGTCAGCTGTATCGCATTTTTGCCAGCAAGGAAGCGATCATCGAAGCGATTGTTAGCGAAATCGTCAACGCCAGGGTCGGGGAGATGATCGATGAGAACCACAATCTGGCGCGCAAAGCGGCGGTGCTGGCCGGCAGGATCCCGACTTCGGCAGCCACCAAAAGCGACAATTATCTGTTGATGGAAATTAACGCCGAAGCCTCGCGTAACCCACGCTTGCGCGAGATCCTGGTGCAGGCCGATCGGAGGTTGAAAGAGGAGGGCGGCCGTTTGTCGCAGCGCTATCATCCCGGTCTCAGCGATGCGCGACGCAATGCTGCTTCAGAGCTCATCGCCGTTCTGACGGAGGGGGCAGCCTACCGCTGTGAGCTGAGCGCCTCCACTCCGGTCGATAAAGCGGATTTAGAAGCCCTGTATAATATGATCTTCGATCGGCTGTTTGATGAGCAAGCGTAGCGCGGCACGCCAGGCGTGCCGCAAAGGCTAAAGGTTAGCTGGCCGAGGCCGGGGTTTTTGCTGGTTTGCTCATGGGTTTACCGGAGAACAGGAAACGCAGCAGCGGAATACGCAGATGAATTTCATACAGGATCAGGGCAATCCCCACCACAAAAACCAACCCGCCAATAAAGCCTAAGGTATTCGACTTAATGGCCGGGGTGATCCACGCCCCGTACAGCAGCGTCAGCGGATGGTGTACCAGGTAAATAAACAGCGAAGCATTGACGAAGTAGGTCACCCGCGCCGACTGGAAATTCAGCAGGCGATGGCCGAGCGAGAAGATCACATTCACCATCCACAGCCCCAGCACCATGGTGATCACCGATTCCGTTTCATACATCCAACCGTCGCCAGATCCATACTGCTGGTTCAGGCGGTAAGCGATGAATCCCAGCAGTGACGCCACGCAACACCATGGCGACGGGGTGGTGAACATCGCCTTTAAGCGCGGGTTAATAAAGGTCTGGGCCCCCAGCACAAAGAAGGGCAGATAGAACAGCGTCTGCATGACCACAAAGTTAAACAGACCATTGCTCAGCAGGGGCGGGTAGATCACGAATAATGACCGACGGATCAGCGCGTAAAGCACCCCCAGCGCGAGGAAAATCATCGTCAGCTGGCCCATGGTGACAGTGTCACCGAATGCGTGAGCGCCCGGAGCCGGGCGGCGCGTCAGCCATTTAAACAGCACCACCCCCAGCGAGGTCAGCACCACCAGGACCAGCAAAAACCAGAGGTGGGAAATGAGCTCCCACGCCAGGGTGTTGAATTTGTCGTACCCCGAAAGGGTGTGCCAGTTTTCCGCCTTGCCGTTGACGTACTGCAGCATAATAAACTGCGGCAGCGTCAGCAGCGGGATGGCGGTGAGCATCGGAATACCGACCCGTTCGACGCGCACTTTCCACCACTTTTTCAGCGGGTAGCGCAGGAACAGCATGTAGGAGAAATAGCCGGAGATCACGAAGAAGACCTGCATGCGGAAGGCATGAATGAAATCATTAAACAACGTCAGCCACCACGAGGGCTCTGCGCTGTTGACATGCCAGCTATGGCTGGAATAAATCAGCGAAATGTGAAAAGGGATCCCCAGCAGCATCAGCCAGGCGCGGATGCTGTCGAAAAAATATTCACGCTGTACCGGAGTATTATTCATACGATTCACGACAATCTCAGATAATTCGTCTTATCACTCAAGATGATAACGCTTACATTATCAGCAACCCTACATGAACTCGGGGTACCTGTCTCCAGGATAAGCACGCAAAGTGCAAACGGGACTGCGAACTGTTTATTCCCTGCGCCGCTACGCTGAACAAAGCAGGGATTATGTTGTCGGATTGCCTGAGTTTCCATTAAAATAGATCGGATCGATTTAAGCACACAAAGGGGGAAGTGCTTACTTATATGAAACATAAACCACAGATGATGAAAATGCGTTGGTTAAGCGCAGCCGTAATGTTGTCCCTGTGTACTTCATCTGCATGGGCATTTAGCATTGATGACGTTGCAAAAGAGGCCAAAACGTTAGCCGGGAAAGGCTATGAAGCGCCAAAGAGTAACCTGCCCTCCGCTTTCCGCGACATGAAATACGCGGACTACCAGCAAATTCAGTTTAATCACGATAAAGCTTACTGGAATAACCAGAAAACCCCATTCAAGCTTGAATTTTACCATCAGGGTATGTACTTCGACACGCCGGTCACCATCAATGAAGTGACGGCCACCAGCGTGCGCAAAATTAAATATAGCCCGGACTATTTTAACTTTGGTAACGTTCAGCACGATAAAGACACGGTGAAAGACCTTGGTTTCGCCGGCTTCAAAGTACTGTATCCGATCAACAGCAAAGATAAGA
Organism: Klebsiella sp. GB_Kp056; assembly: GCF_040064755.1. NCBI lineage: Bacteria > Pseudomonadati > Pseudomonadota > Gammaproteobacteria > Enterobacterales > Enterobacteriaceae > Klebsiella > Klebsiella sp. GB_Kp056. Next base: position 159,871 of record NZ_JBEAJA010000035.1, read on the forward strand.
ACGATGAAATCGTCAGCATGCTCGGTGCCAGCTACTTCCGCGTGCTGGGTCAGGGTCAGGTATACGGTCTGTCCGCGCGCGGTCTGGCTATCGATACCGCGCTGCCTTCCGGCGAAGAGTTCCCGCGTTTTCGTGAGTTCTGGATTGAGCGTCCAAAAGCTACCGACAAGCGTCTGACTATCTATGCGCTGCTGGATTCGCCGCGGGCAACCGGCGCTTATCGCTTTGTGATCATGCCGGGACGCGATACCGTGGTGGATGTCCAGTCCAAAGTTTACCTGCGTGACAAAGTGGGCAAACTGGGCGTGGCGCCGCTCACCAGTATGTTCCTGTTTGGTTCCAACCAGCCTTCTCCGGCGCTGAACTATCGTCCGGCGCTGCACGACTCCAATGGTCTGTCGATCCTGGCGGGCAACGGCGAGTGGATCTGGCGTCCGCTGAACAACCCGAAACACCTGGCCGTTAGCAGCTATGCGATGGAAAACCCGCAAGGGTTCGGCCTGCTGCAGCGCGGCCGTCAGTTCTCCCGCTTCGAGGACCTTGACGATCGTTATGACCTGCGCCCGAGCGCCTGGATCACCCCGAAAGGGGAGTGGGGCAAAGGGAAAATCGAACTGGTCGAAATCCCGACCAACGATGAAACCAACGATAACATCGTGACTTACTGGACGCCGGATCAGCTGCCGGAGCCGGGCAAGGAGATGAACTTCAAGTACACCATCACCTTCAGCCGCGATGAAGACAAGCTGCATGCGCCGGATAACGCGTACGTTATGCAGACCCGCCGCTCTACCGGCGATGTGAAGCAGTCGAACCTGATCCGCCAGCCGGACGGCACCATTGCTTTCATTGTCGACTTCACCGGCGCCGATATGAAAAAACTGCCGGCGGATACCCCGGTCGCCGCCCAGGCGAGCACCGGCGATAACGCTGAAATCGTTGAAAATACCGTGCGTTACAATCCGGTGACCAAAGGCTGGCGAATGATCCTGCGTTTGAAGGTGAAAGATCCGAAGAAAACGACGGAAATGCGCGCCGCACTGGTTAACGGCGATGACACGTTGAGCGAAACCTGGAGCTATCAGCTGCCTGCCAATGAATAAGATAACGAAGTACATTGACGCATTGCCGCTGTCGGACGCCGAGAAATCGGCGCTGCCGGACACCAGCCTGCAGGCCGTTCATCAGGCCCTGGATGACGAACATCAGACCTTCGCCCGCGAAGACGACTCCCCGCTGGGGTCGGTCAAGGCGCGGCTGGCGCACAGCTGGCCGGATTCGCTGTCTGGCGATCAGCTGGTGAAGGATGATGAAGGCCGCACCCAGCTGCATGCGATGCCGAAAGCCAAGCGCTCCTCGATGATCCCGGACCCGTGGCGTACCAACCCGGTTGGCCGCTTCTGGGACCGTCTGCGCGGACGCGATGTCACGCCGCGCTATCTCTCCCGCCTGACGCAAGAAGAGCGCGAGAGCGAGCAAAAATGGCGTACCGTCGGCACCATTCGTCGCTACATCCTGTTGCTGCTGACGCTATCGCAGACCGTGGTGGCGACCTGGTACATGAAAACCATTCTGCCTTATCAGGGCTGGGCGCTGATCAACCCGGTCGATATGGTGGGGCAGAACCTGTGGGTCTCGTTCATGCAGCTGCTGCCGTACGTGTTGCAGAGCGGCATTCTGATCCTCTTCGCGGTGCTGTTCTGCTGGGTTTCCGCCGGCTTCTGGACCGCGTTAATGGGCTTCCTGCAGCTGTTGATCGGTCGCGATAAGTACAGTATTTCCGCCTCGACGGTCGGTGACGAACCGTTGAACCCGGCGCACCGTACGGCGCTTATTATGCCGATCTGTAACGAAGACGTTGACCGCGTGTTCGCCGGGCTGCGGGCGACCTGGGAGTCGGTGAAAGCCACCGGCAACGCCGCCCATTTCGACGTCTATATCCTCAGCGACAGCTATAACCCCGATATCTGTGTCGCTGAGCAAAAGGCGTGGATGGAGCTGATTGCCGAAGTACAGGGCGAAGGGCAGATTTTCTACCGTCGTCGTCGTCGTCGCGTGAAGCGTAAGAGCGGCAACATCGATGATTTCTGCCGCCGCTGGGGCAGCCAGTATAGCTACATGGTGGTGCTGGATGCTGACTCGGTGATGACCGGAGAGTGTCTGAGCAGCCTGGTGCGCCTGATGGAAGCGAACCCGAACGCCGGGATCATCCAGTCATCCCCGCGCGCCTCGGGCATGGACACGCTGTATGCGCGTTGCCAGCAGTTTGCCACCCGGGTGTATGGTCCGTTGTTTACGGCGGGTCTGCATTTCTGGCAGCTGGGGGAGTCCCACTACTGGGGACACAACGCCATTATCCGCGTGAAGCCGTTCATTGAGCACTGCGCGCTGGCGCCGCTGCCGGGCGAGGGCAACTTTGCCGGGTCGATTCTGTCGCACGACTTCGTTGAAGCCGCGCTGATGCGCCGCGCCGGCTGGGGCGTGTGGATTGCCTACGATCTGCCGGGCTCCTATGAAGAGCTGCCGCCGAACCTGCTGGACGAGCTGAAACGCGACCGCCGCTGGTGCCAGGGCAACCTGATGAACTTCCGCCTGTTCCTCGTGAGAGGGATGCACCCGGTGCACCGGGCGGTGTTCCTTACCGGCGTGATGTCCTACCTGTCGGCGCCGCTGTGGTTTATGTTCCTTGCCCTGTCGACAGCGTTGCAGGTGGTGCATGCCCTGACCGAGCCGCAGTACTTCCTGCAGCCGCGTCAGCTGTTCCCGGTATGGCCGCAGTGGCGTCCGGAGCTGGCTATTGCGCTGTTCGCCTCGACCATGGTGCTGCTGTTCCTGCCGAAGCTGCTGAGTATCATCCTGGTGTGGTGTAAGGGGCCGAAGGAGTACGGTGGATTTATCCGCGTGACGCTTTCCCTGCTGCTGGAGGTCCTGTTCTCGGTCCTGCTGGCGCCGGTGCGCATGCTATTCCACACCGTCTTCGTGGTCAGCGCCTTCCTCGGCTGGGAAGTGGTGTGGAATTCGCCGCAGCGTGATGATGACTCCACGCCATGGGGAGAAGCCTTTATGCGTCACGGCTCGCAACTGCTGCTGGGGCTGGTATGGGCGGTCGGAATGGCATGGCTGGATCTGCGCTTCCTGTTCTGGCTGGCGCCGATTGTCGTATCGCTGATCCTGTCGCCGTTCGTGTCGGCGATCTCCAGCCGGGCGACCGTGGGCCTGCGCACCAAGCGCTGGAAGCTGTTCCTGATCCCGGAAGAGTATTCGCCGCCGCAGGTGCTCAAGGATACCGATGCGTACCTGACGCTGAACCGTCAGCGTTCGCTGGACGATGGCTTTATGCACGCGGTGTTTAACCCGTCGTTTAACGCCCTCGCGACCGCGATGGCCACCGCGCGCCACCGTCAGGGTCATATCCTGGAGATCGCCCGCGAGCGCCATGTCGAGCAGGCGCTGAATGAAACGCCGGATAAGCTGAACCGCGATCGTCGACTGGTGCTGTTGAGCGACCCGGTAACCATGTCGCGTCTGCACTATCGCGTATGGGCCGCGCCGGAGAAATACTCCTCGTGGGTGAACGCCTATCAGCAGCTGGCGCTTAACCCGCTGGCGCTGAAAACGAAATAAGCCGTACGTTAAGGAAAATACCGGCAGCGATGCCGGTATTTTTTTATCTGAAACACGAGGTTGTGGATGCGAATACTACCTATCATTGCCATGGCGCTGCTGCTTAGCGGCTGCGGCAGCATTATTAGCCGGACGGTGCCCGGGCAGGGGCATGGCAATCAATATTACCCGGGCGTGCAGTGGGACGTTCGTGATTCAGGATGGCGCTATCTCACCATTCTGGACCTGCCGTTCTCGCTGGTTTTCGATACGCTGCTGCTGCCGCTGGACGCCAGCCACGGGCCCTATAACTGATTAACGCTCGTCCCACTCGTCGGCCGCCGTCTGTCCCTCTTCGGTGTCCAGCGAGGGCTCGAGCTGGAATTCACCTTCATCCCACTCATGGAGCGTATTTTCCTCCAGCCACTCCTGACGCAGCTCTATCTCATCATAATCCCCATCGAAGACGCTCTGCGCTGCTTCGCCGCTGAGCATCGGTAAGCATTCGCCTTGTTCCTCTTCGTCAGCAAAAAATTCGGCCTGCCAGGCGATATCGCCATCCTGCAGCACATACTTTTGAATATTGAGCTGCTCAACGTTAGCGCTCTCTTCATCGCTGTCAGGGTTGTTGGCGAGAAATTCTTCACGTGCTGCATCAATAGCTTCTTCGAGCGTGGCATAGAACATCGAATCCTTTGGCATAGCGAATCTCCTGAGAAGAATATGAATTGAACACGATTCAATCTATAGAAGGCGCCAGGCAAAGCGTCAAGGGGCTGAGCCCCTCTGGACGTTAATTTACTGAATGGCGGTCGGGCTGCGAGGCGTCCGCGGCTGGCCGGCGCAGGCTGAGGGTCGAATAGATCGCGTTAAACAACACCACTCCTGCGGTGACAAGGAAGACGGCGCGAAAGCCGTAGTTGGCGGAAACTGAGGCGCCGATCAGGGGGCCGGTGACGTTGCCAATATCACGAAATGACTGGTTATAGCTGAAGATCCGCCCGGAGATCTGGCTGGTGGAGTTATACACCAGCAGGGTTTGCACCGCCGGCAGCAGCGCGCCGTCCGCGGCGCCGAGCAGGAATCGCAGGATACCTAACTGCAGCGGGGTCTGGACGAACGACATCGGGATCAGCAACAGCACCGAGATAATCAGCGCCACGATGAGGATTTTTTCCGGTCCGATACGATCCCCCAGTTTGCCCAGACGAGGGGCGCTCATCAGGGCGGCAATGCCCGGCACCGAGGCGATCATCCCGCTGATAAAGGCGATATTGCTGACGTTACCCGCCAGATCGCGCACGTAAAGCGTCAGGATCGGCGCAATGGAGCCGGTGGCGACCTGGATGATCAGCGAGGTGACAAACAGGCTGAGCACCAGTTTCGGATTCTGCAGCGAGGAGAACACCGCCTTCGCGCTGAGCATCTCTTTTTTGGCGATCGGAACAAAATTTTCACGGATTAAAAACAGGGTAAACAGGAAGCAGATAAACAGCACCGCCGCGGTCATAAAGAAGACAGTACGCAGGCCCCAGTGGTCGGCCAGGAAGCCACCCGCCAGCGGGCCGAGCAGGGCGCCGCTTACCGCGCCGGTTGACAGCGTGCCGAGCGCCCAGCCGCTTTTATGGCGCGGGATCTGGGTGGCAATCAGGGCGTTGGCATTGGGAATAAAGCCCCCCAGCAGGCCGAGCAGCGCGCGCAGTAGCAGAAACTGCCAGATATTCTGCGCCATCCCCATCAACATCATGACGATGGCCATCCCGAGGGCTGAACGCAGCAGCATGATTTTACGTCCCTTGCGGTCAGCAAGTCCGCCCCAGAACGGCGAGGCGATGGCGGAGAAGAGAAAAGTGATGCTAAAGACCAGCCCGGACCACATGTTGAGGGCGCTATGCCCGGTGACGCCGAGTTGTTCGACGTAGAGCGGCAGAAAGGGCATGACCAGGCTGAAGGCGGCGCCGGTTAAAAAGCAGCCAAGCCAGGTGACGGTCAGGTTTCGTTTCCAGTTAATGGGGGTATCAGCAGACGACATAGGATTCCACTGGCCTGCGCGGCAGGTCAAATTAAGAGAAAATATGAGCCTGCTAATTATGCGCTTGGGAAATAAATGCCGCAATGGAGGAAAGCTTTTAAAGCTAAAGCAGAGCGTAAAGCCTGAGCGCTGGGGATTCCCGGCCGGGAGGCGCGCGGCCGGGAAAGAGGTTCAGTAGCGGGAGGGCATCCCCTCGGGACGGGTTTTAAAGCGGCGATGGAGCCACATATATTGTTCCGGGGCCATCATAATGCACTGCTCTACGATCTTATTCATCCACGCAGCGGTGGTTTCCGCGTCGTCCAGCGGCGGGGAGCACTCTGGCGGCAGGATAATCAGTTCATAACCTTTACCGTCCGGTTTACGGCGTGGAACAAAGGGCACGATGCAGGCTTTGGACATTTTCGCCAGCATCCAGGTGCCGGAGGTGGTCGCCGCCTGGTCTACGGCAAACAGTGGGGCGAAGACGCTGGCGGTCGGGCCGTAATCATGATCTGGCGCGTACCACACCACGTCGCCTTTTTTCAGCGCGCGGATCATACCTTTCAGATCCTTGCGGTCGATCATGTCCTTGTTGGAGCGCAGTCGGCCCCAGGTCTGCAGCCAGTCGATGACCGGGTTATCGTTGGGACGATAGACGCCAATCCCCGGCTCGTTCATGCCGAACATCCGCGCGCCCATTTCCAGTGTCAGGAAATGAATGCCGATCAGCAGAATTCCGCGCTGCTGCGCCTGCACATCGCGAATATGCTCAAAGCCGATGGTGTCGGTCCAGCGGGCGATACGGCGAACCGGCCAGAACCAGGCCATACCGGTCTCCATCAGCCCCATACCCACCGATTCAAAGTTCATCACCACCATCCGGTGACGTTCCTGCTCGCTTTTCTCGGGGAAGCAGAGCTCAAGGTTGCGATAGGCGATCTTCGCCCGGCGCTTCATAAATCGCATGGCCAGCCGGCCGATGGCGTTCCCGAGGCGGTAGATCAGCGGGTAGGGCAGTTGGACAACCAGCCACAGCAGGCCGATACCCAGCCACAGCAGCCAATAGCGCGGATGCAGCAGCGCCGGAGAAAATTTAGGCAAATGAGTCATTTCATACCCGTATCAGTGAGCAACATCTTATATTATCGCATTTTTTTACCGGCCAGCCAAAGGCGGCGACAGCCACATCGTTTTGTTAAGTGGGGGGCGACCGGTGAGAAAAATGTAGCGTAAAATGTAGGGATGTAAATTAATAAGCTTTGCTATATCATGCCCGCCGTTTATTTCCTCATTTCTATGTCGAGCAGGTACACCATGCCAGTGTTACACAACCGCATTTCAAATGAGACGTTAAAGGCGCAAATGCTGGCTGAAACCGAGCCGCGCACGACGATCTCGTTCTATAAATATTTCACCATTGTCGATCCGCAAGCGACCCGCGATGCGCTGTGGGTTGCCTTAACCCAGTTGAAAGTCTTTGGCCGCATCTATCTGGCCCGGGAAGGGATCAACGCGCAAATCAGCGTGCCGGAAAGCAACGTTGAAGCCCTGCGTGAGTTTCTCAATGGCTTCGATCCGGCGCTGGCGGGGCTGCGTTTCAATATCGCTCTCGAGGACGACGGTAAATCGTTCTGGGTGCTACGTCTGAAAGTGCGCGACCGCATCGTTGCCGACGGCATCGACGATCCCTCTTTCGACGCCTCCAACGTCGGAGACTATCTCAAGGCGGCGGAGGTCAACGCGATGCTTGACGATCCGGATGCCGTGTTTATCGATATGCGCAACCACTATGAATATGAGGTGGGCCATTTCGAAAACGCGCTGGAGATCCCAGCGGATACCTTCCGCGACCAGTTGCCGAAAGCCGTTGAAATGATGCAGGACCATAAAGACAAGAAAATTGTCATGTATTGCACCGGTGGTATTCGCTGTGAAAAAGCCAGCGCCTGGATGAAGCATAACGGCTTCAATAAGGTCTGGCACATCGAGGGTGGCATCATTGAGTACGCCCGCCGCGCCCGTGAGCAGGGGCTGCCGGTGCGTTTCATTGGCAAAAACTTTGTCTTTGATGAACGGATGGGCGAGCGGATCTCCAATGACGTTATCGCGCACTGTCATCAGTGCGGCGCGCCGTGCGACACCCATACCAACTGCCTGAATGATGGCTGCCATCTGTTGTTTATCCAGTGCCCGAGCTGTGCCGAGAAGTTTGCCGGCTGCTGTAGCGAAGCCTGCATGGAAGAGCATAAGCTGCCGGAAGAGGAGCAGCGTCAGCTGCGCGCCGGGCGTGAAAACGGCAATAAAATCTTTAATAAATCCCGTGGCCGGCTGAATACCAAACTCGGGATCCTCGATCCTGAGCCGTCAGAAAAACCATAACCAGACAAGATCGATGATCGCCAGCAGCAGCCAGAGCGCCAGGTAGATCATAAAGTGCTCGCGGACGTTATTGACCAGCAAATTAAACAGGCGACGCATAACCGCTCTCAATCACTAACGGCCTCGACAGAGGCCGTTTTTTTTGCCCGACGGCAAAAGTGCCGCATTCCATTACGCGTTAAAGCGCGCCAGCGAGAAGGGCGCCAGGTTGAAGCTCGAAGCTTCGCACTGAGCAAACTGACTGGCAATTTCCCCCAGCACTGGGGCAAACTTAAAGCCGTGCCCGCTCAGACCGGTGATGAGCAGCGTGTCTGGTCTGCCGGGTAACGTATCGATAATAAAGTCTTCATCGACGGTATTATCGTAGGTACAGGAGGCGCCGTGCAGGCAGCCGCCGATCCCGGGCAGGACGTTACGCAAAAACGGAAACGATTCGGAGCCATCGCTGGCGACAGCGCCAAACGCCACTCGCTCCTGCGGCATGGAGATCGGCTGACCGCCGTTATGCTTGCCAATCTTCAGCTCGTTATCTTCCGCCGGGAAACCGTAGTATTGATCGCCGTTGGGCAACTCGCCGGTGAAGGCCGGGAAGTGATTCTTGCTGCTGTAACGGCCATCGGCCTGGTACCAGGCGAACACCTTGCGTACCGGCTGGATGGGGAGATCCGGAAGCAGGCGGGTGACCCAGGTCCCGGCGCTGACCAGCAGCTTTTTACCATGATATTCACCGTCGAGGGTATCGATGGTGACCCCATCTGCATGGTGATGAATAGCCGAGACCGGGCAGTTAAATAGCTGCGCGCAGCCCGCTTCCCGCGCCAGACGGATCCAGGTTTCCACGGCCAGTTCGCTGCGCAGTACGCCGGAAGCGGGTTCAAAAATCGCCCGATAGTCATCGGGGAGGCGTATCTCCGGCCAGCGCTGCATCACGGCCTGGGCATCCAGCTCTTCCACCTCAAGCTGGAACGCACGGGCGCTGGCGGCAACGTTGGCGAGGAAAGGGGAGCTGGCGGGGCCGAGGTTTATGACGCCGGTGCGTTCAAACACGGCTTCGCCACTGATCTCGGCCAGTTCATCCCACAGCTGCTGGGCGCGCAGCACCAGCGGAACATATTTTTCACCTTCGCCATAGGCGTGACGGATAAGACGGCTGCTGCCGTGATGGCTGCCTTCCTGGTGAGGAGGCTGATGGGCATCGGTCATCAGAACATTGAGTCCGGCACGACGCGCATAATAGCCAGCGGCGGCGCCGACGGAGCCGCTGCCGATAATGATAAGATCGTATTGCATGGTGAGTTCCGGGTAATTGCCTTGTTAGCAGGGTAATTAACTCCCTGTGCTTATACAAGCCCGAAAATAATTCAGGCACCCGCAGGTGCCTGTTAAGCTTATTGTTAAGTCATTCCGCGTGCCGCGTTAATGTCTGCGGTACTCGTTTTCCTGGTATTCGCCAGATTCAATTTTCGCAATGCCTGCTTCCAGGATTGAAATAAACTGACGTGCGACGTCCGTCGTTAGCCATAGCGTCTGGCCTATCTCAGCATCATGACTGTTTTCTTGAGCGGGGTTCTGGTAGTGCAGGCGCAACATCAGCGCATCGTAGCTATCAACGGTGCTGATGTCCCATCCGACGAGGGGATGGGTCTGAATGACTTCATTATTTTTTTCCATCATAACCCCTTATTCATATGTTAAAAGACAACAATTCTCGAGGTTTAATGCATGTTTTTTGAAGCAAGTTAATTATATCAGGGATCAAGAATAAACTCGAGAAATTAAATGAAAGGCAGCATGATTTTCTTGTTTTGCCGCTTTTTTACTCAAGATAAGCGTGCAAAACGGCCATTTTAGTCGATATTAAGCAGAATAATCAGGAATATTCTGAACATGAGAAGAGGATAAAAAAGCCGGGGCGACCCGGCAAAGAAAAGCACAATGAGGGAGCAAACCAGAGTAACTGGATCCCGCCATGCTTCAGGAGAGATCGTGGACAAACCAGTCGTCCGCGCTTTCCCAGGTTTCTTGCAGGATTTCGCTTATCCGGTCTTTGTCTTCTTTCAGGCCGCCGAACACCGAGAGCTGATTGCCCGTGGCGTAGCGGACGCTCACCTGGCTGTCGATGGCCGGGAACTGTTCGGCGATACGGCGAGAGAGTTCGTTATTCAGCGCTTCCAGCGCGCCGTTGGGTAAGGCGGTCGTTTTGGCGATAGAGACTTCAATGCGCATAATTGCCCCCTGTGTTTGATACTGGTTATTTATACAGTATCTGGTGAGCGTTGACAACAGGGGGCCGCGTTTTTTATCGCTTCATGGTCCAGCGGACGGTTTCACCTGCCAGGAACGGCACCAGGGTGTCATTGGGCAACGCAATACTGTCGACGACGGTCGTCTCTTCACGCACCAGTTCAACATAGCTTTCATTGACCGGCAGACCGTAAAAGCGCGGGCCGTTCAGCGAGCAGAAGGCCTCAAAGTGCTGCAGAGCGTTCATTTCTTCAAACACGGTGGCGTAGCTGCCGAGGGCGGTCGGGGCGTTGAAGCAGCCGGCGCAGCCGCAGCTGGCTTCCTTACGATGGCGGGCGTGCGGCGCGGAATCGGTGCCAAGGAAGACGCGGCTAAAGCCGCTGGCGACCAGTTCGCGCAGTGCCTGCTGATGAATATTGCGTTTGAGTACCGGCAGGCAGTACAAGTGAGGACGAATACCGCCGACCAGCATATGGTTACGGTTGAACATCAGATGCTGCGGGGTGATAGTGGCCGCCAGCAGTTCATTGCCGTCACGCACATACTCGGCGGCATCTTTGGTGGTGATATGCTCAAAGACCACCTTCAGGCCGGGCAGGCGCTGGCGCAGCGGCTCCATCACGGTTTCAATAAAGCGCGCTTCGCGGTCGAAAATATCAATCTCGGCGTGGGTGACTTCGCCATGTACCAGCAGCGGCATCCCCAGTTTTTCCATCCGCTCCAGCACCGGCATAATGGCGTCGGTGCTGGTGACGCCGTGGCTGGAGTTGGTGGTGGCATTGGCCGGGTAAAGCTTGGCGGCGGTGAACACGCCTTCGTTAAAGCCGCGCTCCAGCTCCGCCGGGTCGAGGGAGTCTGTCAGATAGCAGGTCATCAGCGGGGTAAAATCGTGCCCGGCCGGGACGGCGTCCATAATGCGCTGGCGATAGGCGATAGCCGCCGCGACGGTGGTGACAGGCGGCACCAGATTCGGCATCACGATCGCCCGGCCATAAAACTCACTGGTATAAGGCACGACGGTTTTCAGCATATCGTCATCACGCAGATGGATATGCCAGTCGTCTGGGCGGCGGATTTTCAATACCTGGGATTGTGCTGTCATGGAAGGCTCCGGCTAATAGGTTCAGTCATCAGGGCTGTTTTTTGCCGGGCACTAAGGATAAGCGTAAACGTTTTCCTTTGCACTCATTTCCGTAAAAAATTGAGGGCGCCGCGGCGCCCTGGAGATTAATTGGTAAAGGGGATGACAATCTCGCCCGGCTTCACCTCTATGCCTTTGGCGTATTTCTTCGCCAGCGCTTCACCGGTGCTGGCGTCCTCACGCAGGACATAGGCAGGCTGCTGGCTGAAGTAACTGCGCAGCGACTGATTCAGATAGGGGAGCAGGGCCTGAATGACCGACTGCAGTTTCTCGGGCGCCACTTTGGCATCCACCACCTCCATTTCCTGCAGGAAGATGGCGCCTTTCTCTCTGTCAAAGGTTGGCAGCGCTTTGAGCTTCAGATCGATCGTCGCTTTCTGCGTGCCGAACAGGGAGTTCAGGTCGACGTTAGCGATCCCGGTCAGCGTGACTTTGCCCGGCTCCTCGCGCCCGATGGCGCTGGTGAGGTTCTGCAGTTCGATATGGGCGTCGGCAACGCCTTTCAGACCAATATCTTTGGCAAAATGGTTTCGCTTCTGCAGGGCCTGGTTAATCTCCTGCTCGCTTACTGTGTATTGGGTCAGCTGATTACAGCCGCTCAGCAGGCCGCTGACAATCAGCGCGGCGGCGATCAAAATCTTTTTCATGGGGGTCCTCTGGCTCATATCTTCATTCATCCTGACACAAAGCATCATGACCTGTCAGCACCCTCGATACCAGCAGAATAGGCTGAAAGCAGGAGAAACCGCCGCCGCGCGCATCAGGTCCGCGGCTCCAGCATGCCGGAGGCAGAGCGTTTCGGACTAAACTGCCACCACAGCGCCAGGAAGGTGATAACCCCGATGGCCCCGAGCATCAGCCACGGCAGCTCGGGCTGACCCGCAGCCTTACCGGCATCGAACAGCCAGCCGCCGCCCGCATATCCCAGCGCGCCGCCAAAGGCGAGCCCCAGGCGGCTGAAGCCCATATAGCTGCCGCGCGCCCGGGCGTCCGCCAGCGAGGCGCCCAGCGTCTCCCGGGCGGGTTCGGCAATGATGGATCCGATGTAAAACAGGCAGATCAGGGTAAACAGCTGTTGCAAACTGCTGGTCATGCCGATGGGGAGCATGGCCAGAGTCATCACCAGCAGACCGGCCATCAGCCGGTGCTCAAGGCGAAAACGTTTTTCGCTCCAGCGGGCAATGGGATAGAGCAGGGTCAGCGAAATGGTGGCTTCGATGGCATACATCCACTTCACGGCGGCCGGCGAGCCGGCGATGTCATTCACCATGATCGGCAGCATCAGCATCACCTGCACCGCCAGCATGTAATAGCCCGTCAGCGTCAGGACATAGGTGACGAAGCGCTTGTCCCGCAGCACCCGGCCCAGCCCCTCGCGGATCGGCGTTTTCACCGTCGAGAGCTTCCATGCCGGCAGATACCAGGCGTTAAATGCCGCGCAGGCGATAAACAGCGCGGCGCCGGCGCTGCACACGAGGCGGAAATCATACTGCAGCAGCCAGCTGCCCAGCAGCGCGCCAATCACCGCGCCGGCGCTATCCTGCATCATCAGGATGGAGAAAAAGCGGCCGCGCTGATGCGGGCGCACCAGCTTAACCACCAGCGCCGCCCGCGGCGGATCGAACAGCGTGCCGCCGAGCCCGGAAAGTATGCACGAGAACCACAGCACCCACGGCTCATGGGCGACGGCCATCGCCGCGAAGCCGCCGGCGCGCATCAGCATACCGGTGACGATCATCGGTTTGGCGCCGAAGCGGTCGGCGATAGCGCCGCCAAAGATACCTAATCCCTGCTGCACCAACTGGCGCAGGCCGAGCGCGATGCCGACCATCAGCGCCGCCCAGCCCATCTGATCGACAAAGCGGATGGAAATCAGCGGGAAGACGACAAAAAAGCCCAACACGACCAGCATGTTATCGACTAACAGGAAATATTTACCCAGGCTCCTTGCCTGCGAGACGCGGGACATTTCCCCTCCAGGGAAAAATAGAGATAAGCGTGGATATTCTGCGGGCAATCTGCTGCTTTTCCCAGCGCCCTTGCGACAATATTTTTTTATCAAAATGCAAGTTCGATTGAGGCTATTCATCGAAAAGAGGAGATGGCGCAGAAAATGGTATGTTGCTGTTTTCACACCGTCGCGCAGGACAGGTATAGTGAAGGCAGCAAGAATGAAGTCAGGGGGACTGAAAAGGAAATGTTTGGCTATCGCAGTAACGTGCCGAAGGTGCGTTTGACGACGGACCGGCTGGTGGTGCGCCTGGTTCACGATCGTGACGCCTGGCGTCTGGCCGATTATTACGCCGAGAATAAGGCGTTCTTAAAACCCTGGGAGCCGGTTCGTGACGACAGCCACTGCTATCCTTCCGGATGGCAGGCGCGTCTGTCGATGATCGCCGAGTTTCATAAACAGGGGTCAGCTTTTTATTTCGCGCTGCTCGATCCGGAGGAAAAGGAGATCGTCGGCGTGGCGAACTTTTCCAACGTGGTGCGTGGATCATTCCATGCCTGCTATCTCGGCTACTCTATTGGCGAGAAGTGGCAGGGGCAGGGGCTGATGTTTGAAGCGCTGACGTCGGCGATTCGCTATATGCAGCGTACGCAGAATATTCATCGCATTATGGCCAACTATATGCCGCATAATCAGCGCAGCGGCGCGCTGCTGGTGCGGTTGGGGTTTGAAAAAGAGGGTTACGCCAAAGATTACCTGCTGATCGACGGGCAGTGGCGTGACCATGTATTGACGGCGCTAACGACGCCGGACTGGTCAGCGGGACGTTAAGGAGAGAGGATGAAATATCAGTTAACCGCGCATGAAGCGCGCGTCATTGGCTGTCTGCTGGAAAAGCAGGTCACCACGCCCGAGCAGTATCCGCTGTCGGTGAACGCCGTCGTGACCGCCTGCAATCAGAAAACCAACCGCGAGCCGGTGATGTCGCTGAGCGAAGGCGAGGTCCAGACGCTGCTGGATACCCTGGTGAAACGCCACTATCTGCGCACGGTCAGCGGATTCGGCAATCGGGTAACCAAGTATGAGCAGCGCTTTTGCAACTCCGAATTTGGCGATCTGAAGCTCAGCGCCGGCGAGGTGGCGGTGGTGACGACGCTGCTGCTGCGCGGCGCCCAGACGCCGGGTGAATTACGCAGTCGGGCGCAGCGGATGCATGAGTTCAGCGATATGGCGGAAGTGGAAAGCGTGCTGGAAGGGCTGGCGACCCGTGAAGATGGTCCCTTCGTCGCCCGTCTGCCCCGGGAGCCGGGAAAACGGGAAAGCCGCTATATGCATCTGTTTTGCGACGAGATGGACACGCTGATCACAACGGTGGAAGCACTCGCGCCGCTGGAAGAGGATGACGATCTGCGAGCCAGGGTTGAAGCGCTGGAAGGCGAGGTGGCGGAGCTGAAAGCGCGCCTCGATTCGCTGTTACACCATCTGGGGGACTAAAACGTGGGGACAAGATTGCGCATCGGAGTGGTTGGCTTAGGCGGCATTGCGCAGAAAGCGTGGCTGCCGGTGCTGGGGGCGGCGGAAAGCTGGACGCTGCAGGCGGCCTGGTCGCCCGGAAAAGAGAAGGCGCTGAGGGTCTGCGAAACCTGGCGGATCCCCTACGCTGAATCACTGGATGCTCTGGCGGCGCAGTGCGATGCGGTTTTTGTCCATACGTCGACGGCTTCACATTATGAAGTGGTGAATCATTTGCTGAATGCCGGGGTTCATGTTTGCGTGGATAAACCGCTGGCGGACAAGCTGAGTGAGGCGGAGATGCTGGTCGAGCTGGCGGCGCGGCGGCGTCTGACGCTGATGGTCGGTTTCAATCGCCGCTTCGCACCGCTCTACCGGGAGCTGAAGGGACGGCTGGGCGAGGCGGCCTCGCTGCGGATGGATAAGCACCGCAGCGATAGCGTGGGCAACGATCTGCGCTTTACCCTGCTTGATGACTATCTACACGTGGTGGATACCGCGCTATGGCTGGCCGACGGTCAGGCGCGTCTGCGCGGTGGCGCGCTACAGATCACTCCGCAGGGCGAGATGCTCTATGCCGAACACCAGTTCAGTTCGCCCCGGCTGCAGGTCACCACCAGCATGCACCGCCGCGCAGGCAGCCAGCGCGAGTGGGTGCAGGCGGTGACGGATGGCGGGCTATATGCCGTCAGCGAGATGCGCGAATGGCAGGAAGAGTGCGGTCACGGCGTGGTCCAGCGCCCGGTCGCCGGCTGGCAAACCACCCTGGAGCAGCGCGGCTTTGTCGGCTGCGCGCGCCATTTTATCGAATGCGTGCAAAATCAGACCGTTCCTGAAACTGCAGGCGAACAGGCGCTGCTGGCTCAGCGGGTGGTCGACAAACTCTGGCGCGACGCCATCAGCGAATAATCCGTTGTAACAACTGACAGTAGTAATTCATGTTGAACCCGGTAGACTATCGCCACTTTCCAGCGCCCGCATTTGCGGGCGTTTTACTCCAGGGTTTGGAATAACAGCGTAATGAACCTTTTAAAATCACTGGCGGCCGTCAGTTCGATGACCATGTTTTCGCGCGTGCTGGGCTTTGCCCGCGATGCGATTGTGGCGCGCATTTTTGGCGCCGGGATGGCGACCGACGCCTTTTTCGTCGCCTTCAAACTGCCTAATCTGCTGCGGCGTATTTTTGCCGAAGGCGCCTTCTCGCAGGCGTTTGTGCCGATCCTTGCCGAATATAAAAGCAAGCAGGGCGAAGATGCCACCCGGGTGTTTGTCTCGTATGTCTCCGGATTGCTGACCCTGGCCCTGGCGATCGTCACCGTTATCGGGATGCTGGCGGCGCCGTGGGTGATCACCATCACCGCCCCCGGGTTTGCTGATACCGCCGATAAATTTGCGCTGACCACCCAATTGCTGCGCATTACCTTCCCCTATATTTTGCTGATCTCCCTGGCCTCGCTGGTGGGGGCGATCCTCAATACCTGGAACCGCTTCTCGGTGCCGGCCTTTGCGCCGACGTTCCTTAACGTCAGCATGATTGGCTTTGCGCTGTTTGCCGCGCCGTACTTCCATCCGCCGGTGCTGGCGCTGGCCTGGGCTGTCACGGTCGGCGGCGTGCTGCAGCTGGCCTACCAGCTGCCGCACCTGAAGAAGATTGGCATGCTGGTCCTGCCGCGCATCAATCTGAAAGATGCCGGCGCGATGCGGGTGGTGAAGCAGATGGGCCCGGCGATCCTCGGCGTGTCGGTAAGCCAGATCTCCCTTATCATCAATACCATCTTCGCTTCGTTTCTCGTGTCGGGATCGGTGTCGTGGATGTACTATGCCGACCGCCTGATGGAGTTTCCGTCCGGTGTTCTGGGGGTGGCGCTCGGCACTATCCTGCTGCCCTCGCTGTCAAAAAGCTTCGCCAGCGGTAATCATGACGAGTATTGCCGGCTGATGGACTGGGGGCTGCGTCTCTGCTTCCTGCTGGCGCTGCCGAGCGCGGTGGCGCTGGGGATCCTCGCTAAACCGCTGACCGTGGCCCTGTTCCAGTACGGCAAATTTAGCGCCTTTGATGCGGCGATGACCCAGCGCGCGCTGGTGGCTTATTCCGTGGGGCTCATGGGGCTTATCGTGGTGAAGGTGCTGGCGCCGGGTTTCTATTCCCGTCAGGACATCAAGACCCCGGTCAAGATTGCCATTGTCACCCTGATTATGACCCAGGTGATGAACCTGGCGTTTATCGGCCCGCTGAAGCATGCGGGTCTGTCGCTGTCCATCGGTCTGGCGGCCTGCCTGAACGCTGCGCTGCTTTACTGGCAGTTGCGTAAACAGAAAATTTTCACCCCCCAACCGGGCTGGCTGGCGTTCCTGCTGCGTCTGATTGCTGCGGTGCTGGTCATGGCCGCGGCGCTGCTGGGCGTCATGCATCTCATGCCGGAGTGGTCGCTGGGGACGATGCCGTTCCGTCTGATGCGTCTGCTGGTGGTGGTGATCGCCGGAGTGGTGGCCTATTTCGCCACACTGCTGCTGCTGGGCTTCCGCGTGAAAGAGTTTGCCCGTCGTACAGCGTAAGCGCTTGAATGGGAATTGATGAACCCGCTTCGCCTCAGGCGAAGCGGGTTTTTTTTATGATGCGCGGCGTTCGGCTGCAACGATACGGGCATTCTCCAGCAAGCGGATCGCCAGGGCGATCGCCCCGCTGACCACCGCCAGGGTAACCACCCCGTTCCAGCCGGCCAGTACGTAAAGCTTGCTGCCCAGCACCGACCCCAGCGACATCCCAATGAAGACCACGGTAAACAGCAGAGCGTTCAGGCGGCCGCGGGCCTGTGGCTCGAGGCCATACACCAGGTTCTGATGCGCCACCAGGCTTGACTGCAGGCCAAGGTCGAAGCCAATCGCCGACAGGGCAATCAGCGCCAGCTGGCCATGCAGTGGCAGCAGCGGCAGTATAAACATCAGGGCGAAGGAGACGGTGACCAGCGCCGCCCCCATTTGCGTCACTTTACCGGCGCCAAATTTATCGGCCAGTCCGCCGGCCAGCGGCGCGGCCAGCGCCCCGGCGGCCCCGGCGATACCAAAGCCGCCCGCTACCGCGCTGCCCATGTGATAGTGTTCGGAGAGCATCACCGCCAGCGTCGACCAGAAGGCGCTGAAGGCGACAGAGAGCGCCCCCTGAGCCAGCGCAGCGCGGCGTAGCGCCGGGTAACGCTGCCACAGATGCGCCATCGAGGCCATCAACTGCGGATAGCTCAGCGTCGAGTGAATGGCGAAGCGCGGCAGCACCCGCCACATCACCAGGCCAATCAGCGCCACGCTGACCGCCGCCGCCTGATACATCACCCGCCAGCCGAACACTGCGCCCACCACGCCGCTGACCGTCCGGGAAAGCAGGATCCCCAGCAGCAGCCCGGTCATCACCGTGCCCACCATTTTTCCCTGCTTGCCCGCCGGGGCGAGGATCGCCGCCGCCGGGACGATATCCTGCGCCATGGTCGCCGCCATACCGATCAGCAGACTAACCACCAGCAGTGAGCTGAGCTGGCCGGTGAGGCTGCACAGCAGCAGCAGGAGCGCCAGCAGCGCGCTTTTCACCAGGATCAGCCGGCGGCGATCGTGGCGGTCGCCGAGCGGAAGCAGGAACAGAATGCCGAGCGCATAACCCGCCTGCGTCAGGGTAGGGACCAGACCCATACCTTCTACCGTCAGGTGGAGATTGGCGCCCATCAACGGCAGCAGCGGCTGCGCGTAGTAGATAGAGGCGACGCTAAAGCCAGCGCCGAGCGCGAGAATGAAGATAATCCAGCCTGCGTCGCGGGCGGAAAGAGAAGTCGGTGTCATGATCAGTGCCTCGTGTATGCGATGGGGCTATTTTTCCCTGAACGCGGCTGGTGCGGTAGCCGGGCTGGTGGTAAAACGGTTATACGTAGCACGTATAGGCAAAAGAAGAATGAAAAGACAGGAGCGTATAGACCGCATTGAGCTAATGCGCACTTATATCCGCATTGTGGAGACAGGATCGCTCTCCGCCGCGGCGGGGCAGATGGATACCACTCAGGCGACCGTCAGCCGCCGCCTGCAGTCCCTTGAAGGGCTGCTGGGGGTCAAGCTGATCCTGCGTACCACCCATGCGATGAAGCTCACTGACGATGGCGAACGCTGCTACCGTCACGCTCGCCAGCTGGTGGATGCCTGGCTGGCGCTGGAAGATGACCTGCGTATTGCCGACGATCGGCCGGTAGGGGTGCTGCGGGTGAGGGCACCGCACGCTTTTGGCCAGCAGCAGCTGCTGGGGCCGCTGGTCGCCTTTCTCCAGCGTCATCCGCAGCTGTCGGTGGAGTGGATGCTGAATGATAATACTGTCGACTTTCTCAGCGATAATATCGACTGCGCCATCCGCGTGGGGGCGGAGGTGGATCCGGCCACGGTCTCCGTGCTGCTGGCGGAAGTGCCGCGCTGCGTGGTGGCCTCTCCTGAACTGCTGGCGAAGTACCCGCCGTTAACCTCGCTGGAGGCATTATCCGGCCTGCCGTGGATCGCCATTAACACCTTTTATCAGCATGAGGTACGGCTCCGACATCAGGTAAGCGGGCAGATCGTCTCCACGGCGATTACCCCCTGTCTGAGCACCGACAGCCTGTACGTCGCGCGCAATACCGCGCTGGCGGGTCTGGGGTTGGCGATGGTGTCCAGCTGGACGGTGGCGGAGGATCTTGCCGCCGGAAGGTTGACAGAGCTGTTCCCGCAGTGGCGTCCCGCCTCGCTGCCGGTCCATCTGGTCTATCCCTGGGCGCGCTATTATCCGACGCGGCTGCGTAAGTTCCTCGACCTGATGCGGGAGATCATGCCGGACCTCGCCGGCATGCAGCCTCCGCAAAGCGCATAAAAAAACCGGCCAGGAGGCCGGTTTTTTTATTTAGCACGCTTACTCGACGGGCTGTGGGCGGGTCGGTTCAGCGGTGGCTTTATGGGTCGCGCTATGACCGCCGGCGGCGCCTTTACCTTCAAAGGCAAATGGCGGCCGCACCCAGGTGCTGTGGCGCGGTGCTTCCGGGACATAGTCCGGCGCTGGCGCACGGGTCATTGGCGCGGTGGCATGGCGATGACTCGCCACCACTACCGGCTTGCTCACCGGTGGCTCGGCTTTGACCGGCTCGACAGGCGCTGCTTCGACAACCGGTGCTTCAACCGCGGTTTCCGCCGCCGGGGCGATGGTTTCCACTGGCGCTTCAACGACAGGCGCCGTTTCCACCACTTCAGGTTCTACCACCACCGGCTCGGCGTCGATCGTCACTGGCGCGATAGCCTGAGGCGCTTCGACAGCCGGCGCTTCGGTGACCAGCTCCTGCGGCGCAGGCTCGACGGCTGCTGGCGCGACAACTTCCGCAGCATCAACGACCACCGGCTCGGCGGCCGCGACCGGCTCGACGACCACAGGCTCAGCGGTAACCGGCTCCATGGTTGCCGGCTCGACGGTGACCGGCGCAGCGGTAACGGTTTCAACGACGGCAACCGGGGCCGCGACGGCCGCGACGGTTTCCACGACGTTGTCGTCCTGAACCTGAACCTCTTCCGGCTGCTGGTCCTGCGGACGAACTACCGGGTAGCGGATCCAGACTTTACCGGAAGCCATCTCCGGCGATGCGCAGGCCACGGTCAGCGGCATTGGCGACTGGGTCGGATAGCGTTCGTCACGATAGCGACGACGACGCTGACCGCTGACGCGCAGGTGACGCGGGGAACGACGTGAACGACGTGGCATACCGTTCGCTTCACGGGATTCGCCATTTTCGTCCTGGTCCGCCACACTCTCCACGACTGCTGGCAGCTCGGCTTTCACCGGCTCGCTGCGCGGAGCGATAACTTCCGCCACTACGGCTTCTGGCTCGATCTCGGCAACCTGCTCAACGACAGCGGACTCGACGCGTACTTTCTGTGCCAGCTGGCGCGGTTTACGACGCGGCAGGGTCTGCACACGCTCTTCCTGCTCCGTCTCCTGCACTACCGGCTCTTCGCGTGTCTGCGCTTTGGCTTCCTGCTGCGCCTGACGTTTGTCGTCATTGCGGCGGCGGGTGCGTTCGCGGCGCGGCTGCTGCTCGTCACGAGATTTCGCTTTTTCCGCATCGTCACCTGAGGTCTGGCGAACATCGCGGGCTTCCACGTTCTGCGACGGCTTCTCGCGACGGTTGCGACGGTTCTCTTCACGCGATTCGCGCGGTTCACGGCCTTCGTTATTCTCGGCACGCGCGTCGCGGTTATCACGGTTGTCGCGGTTGTCTCGATTATCACGATTGTCGCGATTGTCACGACGGTCGTTGCGATCGCGGCGGTTGTTGGCGCGCGGTTTACGGCGCTCCTGCTGACGCTCCGGTTTTTCTTCCGCTTTCTTCTCGACCTGAACTTCAGCCGGTTTGGCCTCTTCGGCGCCAGAGAAGATATTCTTCAGCGCGCTGAAGAAGCGCGAGAGCAGGCCAGGCTGCGCCGGTGCGGCGGCCGCGACCGGGGTCGCTGCGGCGACAGGCGCGGCGGCTGGCTCTTCGAGCATCGGGGCCGGCGGCGCGTCAGGCATGACAAAAGCGGCGAGGGCCGGTTGTTCCGGACGTTTCCGTTCTGCCGGCTCATCGTCGCCCGGCAGCGCCATCTCTTCTTCATGCAGCTTCGGCAGCAGGTAGCTCAGCGTTGAGGTCTCTTCACCTTTGCGCACGCGCAGGACGGAGTAGTGCGGCGTCTGCATTTCGTCGTTTGGCACGATGATCACGCGCACATCGCCCTGGCGGGATTCGATAGCGCTCACCGCGGCACGTTTTTCGTTCAGCAGATAGGAAGCGATCGGTACCGGAACGATGGCATGAACTTCTTTGGTGTTCTCTTTCAGCGCTTCTTCTTCAATCAGACGCAGAATAGAGAGCGACAGCGATTCGTTATCACGCACGGTGCCGGTGCCGGAGCAGCGCGGGCAGACGTGGTGGCTGGATTCGCCCAGCGACGGACTCAGACGCTGGCGGGACATCTCCAGCAGGCCGAAGCGCGAGATATGGCTGATCTGAATGCGCGCCCGGTCCTGACGGACGGCTTCGCGCAGACGGTTCTCCACGGCGCGCTGGTGGCGAACCGGAGTCATATCGATAAAGTCGATAACGATCAGGCCGCCGAGGTCGCGCAGACGCAGCTGGCGGGCAATCTCGTCAGCCGCTTCGAGGTTGGTGTTGAACGCCGTCTCTTCGATATCGCCGCCGCGGGTAGCGCGGGCGGAGTTGATATCGATAGCGGTCAGCGCTTCAGTGCTGTCGATGACGATAGAGCCACCGGACGGCAGACGGACTTCACGCTGGAAGGCGGACTCAATCTGGGATTCGATCTGGTAGTGGCTGAACAGCGGGATTTCACCGGTGTACAGTTTGATTTTGCTGCTGAAATCCGGACGACCCAGCGCGGCGATATGCTGGCGCGCCAGCTCAAGCACTTTCGGGTTATCGATCAGGATTTCGCCGATATCCTGGCGCAGGTAGTCACGGAAGGCGCGGACAATGACGTTGCTTTCCTGGTGGATCAGGAACGGCGCCGGACGGCTTTCCGCGGCTTTCTGAATCGCTTCCCAGTGTTTCAGACGGAAGCTCAGGTCCCACTGCAGGGCTTCGGCGGATTTGCCGACGCCAGCGGTGCGAACGATAAGGCCCATGCCGTCCGGAAGCTCCAGGCTCGCCAGCGCTTCTTTCAGTTCGGTACGGTCGTCGCCCTCGATACGGCGGGAAATTCCCCCCGCGCGCGGGTTGTTCGGCATCAGTACCAGATAGCTGCCCGCCAGGCTGATAAAGGTGGTGAGCGCAGCGCCTTTGTTGCCGCGTTCTTCTTTATCAATCTGCACGATAACTTCCTGACCTTCACGCAGTACGTCTTTGATATTAGGACGACCATGCGCATTGTAGTTGGCGGGGAAGTATTCGCGGGCGATTTCTTTGAGGGGGAGGAAACCATGACGCTCGGCGCCGTAATCAACAAACGCGGCTTCAAGGCTGGGTTCAATGCGGGTGATTTTGCCTTTGTAGATGTTCGCTTTTTTCTGTTCGTGCCCGGGGCTTTCGATATCCAGGTCGTACAGGCGCTGCCCATCAACAAGGGCGACGCGCAACTCTTCCTGCTGAGTTGCGTTGATTAACATTCTTTTCATCGTAACTTACTCATTATTCTTACATTGACGACTAAGCTGCGGGCAGAGTAATGCCTTTCCGGGGGAAAACCGATGGCCTCGTGTCTGGTTCACGTCGCCAACCTCACGGTTGTCGCGCGCTTAAGAGGCGCAGAGTGTCGGTCGCCTGTGTTTCAAACGGAAACACAGCGCAATTATTCAGGGGAACAGCCTGGGATGTATCACCAGAGAATATTCCATTTATACTCGTCGTCTTTCGCGTTGCAGGCATGATGGCTTAACCTGCTCACCTCGATCGGCTGATCCAGATGAGCTCCCGGGAGTCCCGGAGTTGACGCCTTCCTGCGACTTGAAATCCATAGAGCCTGTACCGGTAAGGACTGCAACCCGCAGCCCGCTAACTGTCTGAAAGATCACAACGTCTTACGCCATTGCTGCGTGGGCGATCGGTCAGACAAAATTGGTCATTCCGCTAATGTCTTGTTCTAACAAGATGCAATACGGAAAACGGTCTCATTATTCCATTGCTAACCTTGTTATAGCAAGTTGACTTTCACCTTTTATCACCCGGTTACTCACAGTTTTATCACCTGCCCATACAGATTGTTCTAATAACAAACAATATGGCGGTCAGGCAAACCGTGAAAACAGGATAATGATAAATATAAGCATATAAAAATGAGTGGCGCTAATGCGTCCGGCTATTTAGAATCGCGCACCATGAAAACTGAGACCCCAACCGTAAAAATGGTTGCCATTGCTGCTGATGAAGCGGGGCAACGTATCGACAACTTTTTGCGTACGCAATTGAAAGGCGTACCGAAGAGCATGATTTATCGCATCCTGCGTAAAGGCGAGGTGCGGGTGAATAAAAAACGCGTGAAGCCGGAGTATAAGCTGGAAGCGGGCGATGAAGTCCGTATCCCGCCGGTGCGCGTGGCGGAGCGTGAAGAAGAGGCGGTATCGCCGCATCTACAGAAAGTCGCGGCGCTCTCTGAGGTGATCCTCTATGAAGACGATCATATTCTGGTCCTCAATAAGCCTTCCGGCACTGCGGTACATGGCGGCAGCGGCCTGAGCTTCGGGGTGATTGAAGGGTTGCGCGCCCTGCGCCCGGAGGCGCGCTTCCTTGAGCTGGTGCATCGACTCGACCGCGATACTTCAGGCGTGCTGCTGGTGGCGAAAAAGCGCTCGGCGCTGCGTTCGCTGCACGAGCAACTGCGCGATAAAGGCATGCAGAAAGACTATCTGGCGCTGGTGCGCGGCCAGTGGCAGTCGCATACCAAAGTAGTGCAGGCCCCGCTGTTGAAGAACATTCTGCAGAGCGGGGAGCGAATTGTCCGCGTGAGTCAGGAAGGCAAGCCGTCAGAGACGCGCTTTAAAGTGGAAGAGCGTTATGAATTCGCCACGCTGGTGCGCTGCAGTCCGGTCACCGGGCGCACCCATCAGATTCGCGTTCATACCCAGTATGCCGGCCATCCTATCGCCTTTGACGACCGCTATGGCGACCGCGAATTTGATAAGCAACTCTCAGGTACCGGCTTAAACCGCCTGTTCCTCCACGCTGCTGCGCTGAAGTTTACCCACCCGGGGAGCGGGGAGGTGATGCGCGTTGAGGCGCCGCTGGATAACCAGCTGAAGCACTGTTTACAGGTGCTACGGAAGAGCAAATAAGCGCAACGGCGGAATCAGTTCCGCCGTTTTTTTTGCCTTAGCCTAACAGCGGGTTGTCGTTTTCGCGGCGCAGCATCTGACACAGCGCGATTAAGGGTAACCCGACCAGCGTATTCGGGTCGCGGCCTTCCAGCCGTTCGAACAGCGTAATGCCTAACCCCTCGCTCTTGAAACTCCCGGCGCACTGCAGCGGGTTCTCTTTGCGCACATAGCCTTCGATCTCTTTATCGCTGAGATGGCGGAAGTGGACGTCAAAGGGCTCGCATTCGGTTTGCAGATGACCGCTGGCGGAGTTATACAGCGCCAGGCCGGTATAAAAGGTGACGATTGACCCGCTGGCCTTTCTCAACTGCCTGCGGGCATTTTCCTCGGTGTGCGGTTTACCGGTGATCTCACCGTCCAGTACGCAAACCTGATCGGAGCCTATAATAAGGTGATTGGGGTAGCGCGAGGCCAGGCTCTGCGCTTTGGCCTGCGCCAGCCGGGTGACAAGCTGACGCGCGGATTCTTCAGGACGGGGCGTTTCGTCGACGTCAGGCGCCGCGCATTCAAACGGTAATCCCAGTTTTTCCAGCAGCATGCGCCGCCAGGGAGAGGTTGACGCCAGGATAAGTTCAGACATATTTTTTCATCCACATATAGCGCTTCGCAGAGCATCATCTTAAACTATGCGCCGCAATGTGTGCGAATAAATGGCAAAAGGCAACCTGAGGCTGCCTTTTTCTTTGACTCTATGACATTACAAAGTTAATATGCGCGCCCTATGCAAAAGGTAAAATTACCCCTGACTCTTGATCCGGTACGCACGGCTCAAAAACGCCTTGATTACGAAGGCATCTATGCCCGCGATCAGGTTGAACGTGTAGCCGATTCTGTAGTCAGCGTGGACAGCGATGTGGAATGCAGCATGTCGTTCGCTATCGATAACCAGCGTCTCGCCGTCATTACAGGCGATGCGAAGGTAACGGTAACCCTCGAATGCCAGCGTTGCGGGAAACCGTTCTCCCATCACGTCCACACCACGTATTGTTTTAGCCCCGTCAGAAATGACGAACAGGCCGAAGCACTACCGGAAGCGTATGAGCCGATTGAGGTTAACGAATTCGGTGAAATCGACCTGCAGGCAATGGTCGAGGATGAAATTATCCTCTCCCTGCCCGTAGTTCCGGTGCATGATTCTGAACACTGTGAAGTGTCCGACGCGGACATGGTCTTTGGCGAACTGCCTGAAGAGGCACAAAAACCAAACCCATTTGCCGTATTAGCCAGCTTAAAGCGTAAGTAATTGAGGAGTAAGGTCCATGGCCGTACAACAGAATAAACCAACCCGTTCCAAACGTGGCATGCGTCGTTCCCATGACGCGCTGACCGCAGTCACCAGCCTGTCTGTAGATAAAACTTCTGGTGAGAAACACCTGCGTCACCACATCACTGCCGACGGTTTCTACCGCGGTCGCAAGGTTATCGCTAAGTAATCACGCGATACTCGCAGGATTTCCCGTTGCAGGCCATGGCGGGCGTGTGCGTACCTGGACACTCGGTTAACCCGGTAACCAGAAGCGTCAATGCCCGGATTGTTGCGTCTGCAGCGTGAAAATTCGCGGGTGCCAGCGTGATGAAGCTTAGTGAGGACTCCCCGGGCAACTGGGGAATCACCGAACCGGGCAGCGACGATACCTTGACACGTCTAACCCTGGCGTTAGATGTCATGGGGGGCGATTTCGGCCCATCCGTGACAGTGCCTGCAGCACTGCAGGCACTGAACTCTAATTCGCAACTCACACTTCTTTTAGTCGGCGATCCCGACGCCATCACGCCATTACTCGCCAAAGCTGACTTCGAACAACGTTCGCGTCTGCAGATTATTCCTGCGCAGTCAGTTATTGCCAGTGATGCGCGACCCGCACAGGCTATCCGCAGCAGTCGCGGAAGCTCAATGCGCGTGGCGCTGGAGCTTGTGAAAGAAGGGCGGGCGGAAGCCTGCGTTAGCGCCGGCAACACCGGCGCGCTGATGGGCCTGGCGAAACTGCTGCTCAAACCGATTGAAGGTATTGAGCGGCCGGCGCTGGTGACGGTTTTGCCGCACCAGCAGAAGGGCAAAACCGTGGTGCTGGATCTCGGCGCCAACGTCGACTGCGACAGCACGATGCTGGTGCAGTTCGCAGTGATGGGCGCGGTACTGGCGGAAGAGGTGGTCGGCATTGCCAATCCACGCGTCGCCTTGCTGAACATCGGCGAAGAAGAGATGAAAGGCCTCAGCAGCATCCGCGATGCTGCCGCAGTGCTCAAAACGCTGCCTTCCCTCAACTACATCGGCTATCTTGAAGCCAATGAACTGTTGACCGGAAAAACCGATGTGCTGGTTTGTGACGGATTCACGGGCAACGTCACATTAAAAACCATGGAAGGTGTTGTCAGAATGTTCCTTTCACTGCTGAAATCTCAGGGAGAGGGCAAAAAACGGTCGTGGTGGCTGCTGTTACTAAAACGTTGGTTACAAAAAAGCCTGGCGAGGCGATTCAGTCACCTCAACCCCGACCAGTATAATGGCGCCTGTCTGTTAGGATTGCGCGGTTCCGTGATCAAGAGTCATGGTGCTGCCAATCAGCGCGCCTTTAGCGTCGCGATAGAGCAGGCAGTGCAGGCGGTGCAGCGGCAAATTCCTCAACGGATCGCCGCGCGCCTGGAATCTTTATACCCAGCTGGTTTCGAGCTGCCGGAAAGCGACAGTGACGTGAACGCCCGACAGCAAAGCGGGACGAATGGACACCACTGACGCCGCGGCGGTTGAACGAGGCGGGTATATTACCCAAGAGTGACTGAGCGTACATGTATACGAAGATTATTGGTACCGGCAGCTATCTGCCCGAGCAAGTGCGTACAAACGCCGACCTGGAAAAAATGGTAGAGACCTCTGACGAGTGGATTGTCACCCGCACAGGTATCCGTGAGCGTCGTATTGCCGCAGCGCATGAAACAGTTGCTACGATGGGCTTTGAAGCCGCAAAGCAGGCGCTGGCGATGGCGGGCGTGTCCGCGGAGCAAATTGGTCTGATCATCGTTGCGACCACCTCCGGCACGCACGCGTTTCCGAGTTCGGCTTGCCAGATTCAGTCTATGCTGGGCGTCAAAGGCTGCCCGGCGTTTGACGTCGCGGCCGCCTGCGCCGGTTTCACCTATGCGCTGAGCGTCGCCGATCAGTATGTGAAAAACGGCGCGGTGGATTATGCGCTGGTCGTTGGCGCTGATGTGCTGGCGCGCACCTGCGATCCGGCCGATCGCGGGACGATTATTATTTTCGGCGATGGCGCCGGCGCGGTGGTGCTGGGCGCCTCCGAAGAGCCTGGCATTATCTCGACGCATCTGCATGCTGACGGTAGCTATGGCGAACTGCTGACCCTGCCGAACGCCGATCGCGTCGATCCGGAAAATCCGATCTATCTGACGATGGCCGGTAATGAAGTCTTCAAAGTGGCGGTCACCGAGTTAGCGCATATCGTTGATGAGACGCTGGCCGCGAACAATCTTGAACGTTCAGCGCTGGACTGGCTGGTGCCGCATCAGGCAAACCTGCGGATCATCAGCGCGACGGCGAAGAAACTGGGCATGTCGATGGATAACGTCGTAGTGACCCTCGACCGCCATGGCAACACCTCCGCGGCGTCAGTCCCTTGCGCGCTGGATGAGGCCGTCCGCGATGGCCGCATTCAACGTGGGCAGCTGATTTTGCTGGAAGCCTTTGGTGGCGGTTTCACCTGGGGTTCCGCGCTGGTTCGTTTTTAGTATAAGGATTTAAACATGACGCAATTTGCTTTTGTGTTCCCGGGACAGGGCTCTCAGGCCGTAGGCATGCTGGCCGATATGGCGGCGACCTGGCCGGTCATTGAAGAGACCTTCGGTGAAGCTTCCGCAGCGTTGGGTTACGATCTGTGGGCGCTGACGCAACAGGGCCCGGCAGAAGAACTGAATAAGACCTGGCAGACCCAGCCGGCGCTGCTGACCGCCTCCGTGGCGCTGTACCGCGTCTGGCAGCAGCAGGGCGGCAAAGCGCCGGCGCTGTTGGCAGGCCACAGCCTTGGCGAATACTCCGCGCTGGTTTGCGCGGGCGTTATCGCTTTCGCTGACGCCGTTCGCCTGGTTGAGCTGCGCGGCAAATTCATGCAGGAAGCCGTACCGGAAGGTACCGGCGCCATGTCAGCGATTATCGGTCTGGACGACGCGGCTATCGCCAAAGCCTGTGAAGACTCGGCCGAAGGGCAGGTCGTCTCTCCGGTGAACTACAATTCCCCGGGACAGGTGGTTATCGCCGGTCACAAAGAGGCCGTCGAACGCGCAGGCGCCGCCTGTAAAGCCGCGGGCGCTAAACGCGCGCTGCCGCTGCCGGTGAGCGTGCCCTCCCACTGTGCGCTGATGAAGCCCGCTGCGGAAAAACTGGCGCTTGAGCTGCAGAACATCACCTTCAACGCGCCGACGATTCCGGTGGTAAATAACGTCGACGTGAAGTGCGAAACCGCGCCGGACGCCATTCGCGACGCGCTGGTACGCCAGCTGTATAGCCCGGTTCAGTGGACCAAAACCGTTGAGTTTATGGCTGCTCAGGGCGTCACGCATCTGTATGAGGTTGGCCCGGGTAAAGTCCTCACCGGCCTGACCAAACGTATTGTTGACACCCTGACCGCTTCCGCGCTTAACGAGCCGGCGGCGATGTCTGCGGCGCTTGAGCAATAAAAGAGGAAAACCATGAGTTTTGAAGGAAAAATCGCGCTGGTTACCGGTGCAAGCCGCGGTATTGGCCGCGCCATCGCTGAAACGCTCGTCGCCCGCGGCGCGAAAGTTATCGGTACTGCGACCAGCGAAAGCGGCGCGCAGGCTATCAGCGACTATTTAGGCGCCAACGGTAAAGGTCTGATGTTGAATGTGACCGACCCGGCATCTATTGAATCTGTTCTGGAAAATGTGCGCGCAGAGTTTGGCGAAGTGGATATCCTGGTGAATAATGCCGGGATTACTCGCGACAACCTGTTAATGCGCATGAAAGATGACGAGTGGAACGATATTATCGAAACCAACCTGTCATCGGTTTTCCGTCTGTCAAAAGCGGTAATGCGCGCTATGATGAAAAAGCGTCATGGACGTATTATCACTATCGGTTCTGTGGTTGGTACCATGGGAAATGCGGGTCAGGCCAACTACGCTGCGGCGAAAGCGGGTCTGATCGGCTTCAGTAAATCACTGGCGCGTGAAGTTGCGTCACGCGGTATTACTGTAAACGTTGTTGCTCCGGGCTTTATTGAAACGGACATGACGCGTGCGCTGACCGATGAGCAGCGTGCGGGTACGCTGGCGGCAGTTCCTGCGGGGCGCCTTGGCACCCCAAATGAAATCGCCAGCGCGGTGGCATTTTTAGCCTCTGACGAAGCAAGTTACATCACTGGTGAAACCCTGCACGTCAACGGCGGAATGTACATGGTCTGACCGAGATTTGTGCAAAACGTTCAGGAACCGCGCACTTCGCACGGTTCTGTGTGCGGTTTTGTGCGAAAAGATTTGCGTTCTTAGGGCAAACGGCCTCAAAATAGCGCAAAATCGTGGTAAGACCTGCCGGGATTTAGTTGCAAATTTTTCAACATTTTATACACTACGAAAACCATCGCGAAAGCGAGTTTTGATAGGAAATTTAAGAGTATGAGCACTATCGAAGAACGCGTTAAGAAAATTATCGGCGAGCAGCTGGGCGTTAAGCAGGAAGAAGTTACCAACAATGCTTCCTTCGTTGAAGACCTGGGCGCTGATTCTCTTGACACCGTTGAGCTGGTAATGGCTCTGGAAGAAGAGTTTGATACTGAGATTCCGGACGAAGAAGCTGAGAAAATCACCACCGTTCAGGCTGCCATTGATTACATCAACGGCCACCAGGCGTAAGTGAACATCTCCAGGCGGTCATTCGACCGCCTGAGTTTTATCTTTTTTTTGTCCCACAAGAATCTATTTTCCCTCCCTGGAGGACAAACGTGTCTAAGCGTCGTGTAGTTGTGACCGGACTGGGCATGTTGTCTCCTGTCGGCAATACCGTAGAGTCTACCTGGAAAGCTCTCCTTGCCGGTCAGAGTGGCATCAGCCTGATCGACCATTTCGATACTAGCGCCTATGCAACGAAATTTGCTGGCTTAGTAAAGGATTTTAACTGTGATGACATTATCTCGCGCAAAGAGCAGCGCAAGATGGATGCCTTCATTCAATATGGAATTGTCGCTGGCGTTCAGGCCATGCAGGATTCTGGCCTTGAAGTGACGGAAGAGAATGCTACCCGTATTGGCGCCGCGATCGGCTCCGGTATTGGCGGCCTCGGCTTGATCGAAGAAAACCACAGTTCGCTGGTCAACGGCGGACCGCGTAAGATCAGCCCATTCTTCGTTCCCTCCACAATTGTTAACATGGTGGCCGGGCATCTGACCATCATGTTTGGTCTGCGTGGACCAAGTATCTCCATCGCGACCGCCTGTACTTCAGGCGTGCACAACATCGGTCAGGCTGCGCGCATCATCGCCTATGGCGATGCCGATGCGATGGTGGCAGGCGGTGCGGAAAAAGCCAGTACCCCGCTTGGCGTGGGCGGCTTTGGCGCAGCGCGGGCGCTCTCCACGCGCAATGACAACCCGCAGGCGGCAAGCCGTCCGTGGGATAAAGATCGCGACGGCTTCGTGCTGGGCGACGGCGCGGGCATGGTGGTGCTGGAAGAGTACGAGCATGCGAAAAAACGCGGCGCGAAAATCTACGCTGAGATCGTCGGCTTCGGCATGAGCAGCGATGCTTACCACATGACGTCACCGCCGGAAGATGGCGCGGGCGCCGCGCTGGCGATGGTGAATGCCATTCGCGATGCGGGCATCGAACCGGGCCAGATCGGCTACGTCAATGCCCACGGCACCTCGACGCCGGCTGGCGATAAAGCGGAAGCGCAGGCGGTTAAGTCTGTCTTCGGCGATGCGGCGAGCCGCGTACTGGTGAGCTCCACCAAATCCATGACCGGGCATCTGCTGGGTGCGGCAGGGGCGGTAGAGTCGATTTACTCTATCCTGGCGCTGCGCGATCAGGCGGTTCCGCCGACGATCAACCTCGACAACCCGGATGAGGGCTGCGACCTCGACTTCGTTCCGCACGAAGCGCGTCAGGTTTCCGGTATGGAGTACACCCTGTGCAACTCCTTCGGCTTCGGCGGCACTAACGGTTCGCTGATCTTCAAAAAAGTGTGACAGGGCTTGCCCCGGTACTGCTTTAACAAAAGGCCCGTTCGTCGGGCCTTTTTTATTCGGCTTTCTCCGCTTGTCCTCTGCTCCGTGTCCTGAGACACTCACCGACCTGTGAAAAGGAGTCCTTTATGTTCTTGATAAATGGCGTTGAACAGGACACGCTGGCGGCGAACGATCGCGCCGTCCAGTTTGGCGACGGTTGTTTTACCACCGCCCGTATACAGCACGGGCAGGTTGCGTTACTGGACGCCCATCTGCAGCGTTTGCAGACGACCTGCGAAAAATTACGCATCCCATTTGACGACTGGCTGACGTTGAGCGACGAGATGCAGCGTCTGGCTCGGCCGCACGCCCAGGGTGTGCTTAAGGTGGTCCTCACCCGCGGCGTCGGGGGGAGGGGATACAGCACGGCGGGCTGCACGTCGCCCACCCGCATTCTGAGCGTCTCTTCGCTTCCGGCGCACTACGCGCGCTGGCGGGAGGAGGGCATTACCCTGACCCGGAGCCCGGTGACCCTGGGGCGCAACCCGTGGCTGGCCGGTCTGAAGCATCTTAACCGTCTGGAGCAGGTGCTGATCCGCTCTCATCTTGAACAGACGGACGCCGATGAGGCGCTGGTCCTTGACAGTGACGGGTGGCTTACGGAATGCTGTGCCGCGAATTTATTCTGGCGTCAGGGACGGGATGTCTTTACTCCGCGACTCGATTATGCCGGGGTCAACGGCATAATGCGGCAGCGTTGTATCGCGCAGCTGGCACCATCGACGTTTCGCGTTGTCGAAGTGACAGCGCGTCCCGAGACGTTGCGGGAGGCCGATGAAGTGCTGATCTGCAATGCGCTTATGCCGCTGGTGCCGGTTCGTCGCTGGGAGGAGACCGTCTGGTCCTCTCGCGAGCTTTACCATTTTTTAGCCCCTTTGTGTGAGCTGTCTGGTTAGTATGAAGAAAATGTTACGTTTTATCCTGTTGCTGGTCGTGCTGTTGGGCATCGCCGCGGCGGCAGGAATGTGGAAGGTACGCCAGCTGGCGGACAGCAAGCTGCTGATTAAAGAAGAGACCATCTTTACCCTTGAAGCCGGCACCGGCCGGCTGGCGCTGGGGCAGGATCTCTATCATGAGAAGGTGATCAATCGTCCGCGCGTGTTCCAGTGGCTGCTGCGGATGGAGCCTGAGCTGTCTCACTTCAAAGCCGGGACCTATCGCTTCACGCCGCAAATGACGGTACGCGAAATGCTGCAGCTGCTGGCCAGTGGCAAAGAGGCGCAGTTTCCGCTGCGCTTTGTCGAAGGCATGCGCGTCAGCGACTACCTTCGTCAGCTGCGCGATGCCCCCTACGTGAAGCACACGCTTGAAGACGATAGCTACGCGACGGTGGCTAAGGCGTTAGGTCTTGACCACGCCGACTGGGTGGAAGGTTGGTTCTGGCCGGATACCTGGATGTACACCGCCAATACCAGCGACATCGCCATCCTCAAGCGCGCGCATCAGAAAATGGTCACCGAAGTGGCGAAGGTCTGGGAAGGACGGATGGATAATCTGCCCTATGACGATCAGAATCAGCTGTTGACCATGGCCTCGATTATTGAGAAAGAGACCGCGGTGGCGGAAGAGCGCGATCGCGTCGCGTCGGTGTTTATCAACCGCCTGCGCATCGGCATGCGTTTACAGACTGATCCAACGGTGATCTACGGGATGGGCGAAGGGTATAATGGTAAGTTAACGCGTAAGGATCTGGAGACGCCGACCGCGTACAATACCTATACCATCAGCGGCCTGCCGCCAGGCCCTATTGCGGTGCCGGGCGAAGCGTCGCTGAAGGCGGCCGCCCATCCGGCGAAAACGCCATACCTCTATTTTGTCGCCGACGGGAAAGGGGGCCATACGTTTACCACAAACCTGGTCAGCCATAACCGCGCGGTGCAGGACTATCTGAAAGTACTTAAGGAAAAAAATGCGCAGTAACTATATCGTCATCGAGGGGCTGGAGGGCGCCGGGAAGACCACCGCACGTCAACTGGTGGTGGAGACGCTGCAGTCGGCAGGTATTCACGATATGGTGTTTACCCGTGAGCCGGGGGGCACAATCCTTGCCGAAAAACTGCGTAGCCTGGTGCTGGATATCCAGTCCACGGGCGATGAAGTGATTAACGATAAAGCGGAAGTGCTGATGTTTTACGCGGCGCGCGTCCAGCTGGTGGAGACCGTGATTAAGCCTGCTCTGGCTCGCGGCCAGTGGGTGATCGGCGATCGTCACGATCTCTCCACTCAGGCCTATCAGGGCGGCGGCAGGGGGATTGACCGCACGATGCTGGCGACGCTGCGTGATGCCGTTCTCGGCGATTTTCGACCTAATTTGACGCTGTATCTCGACGTCACGCCGGAAGTGGGGCTGCGGCGCGCCCGCGCCCGCGGCGAACTGGATCGCATTGAGCAGGAGTCCATGAACTTCTTCAATCGTACCCGCGCGCGCTACCTTGAGCTGGCCGCGGCGGATCCTTCTATCCGCACGGTGGACGCGACGCAGCCGCTGGATGCCGTCGCGCGCGATATTCGCGCCACGATCGTCCAGTGGATGGCGGAGCAACCGGCATGAAATGGTATCCGTGGCTGCGCCCCTCGTTCGAGCAACTGGTCGGTAGCTATCAGGCCGGACGAGGCCACCACGCCTTACTGTTACAATCCCTGAGCGGGATGGGCGGCGAGGCGTTGATGTATGCGCTGTGCCGCTTCCTGATGTGCCGCCAGCCCGAAGGGCATAAAAGCTGCGGTCACTGCCACAGCTGCCAGCTGATGCAGGCCGGTACGCACCCCGATTACTACCCGCTGAGCCCCGAGAAAGGCAAGAGCGCGCTGGGTATTGACGCGGTGCGCGATGTCAACGACAAGCTCTATGAGCGCGCGCGCCTCGGTGGGGCGAAGGTGGTATGGATTAGCGATGCCGCCTTGCTGACCGATGCCGCCGCCAACGCGTTGCTGAAAACGCTGGAGGAGCCGCCGGAAAATACCTGGTTCTTCCTCGCCTGCGAGGAGCCGGCGCGTCTGCTGACTACTCTGCGCAGTCGCTGCCGCCTGCACCACCTGTCGCCGCCGACGGAATCTTATGCCCTGGCCTGGCTGGAGCGTGAGGTGAACCTGCCGCAGGAGGCGCTGCTGACCGCGTTACGTCTGTGCGCCAGCGCGCCGGCCGCCGCGCTTGAGCTGCTTAAGGAGCCGCAGTGGACGGCGCGACAGCAGCTGTGTCAGGCGCTGGCGACCACGCTGGCGAGCGGTGACTGGCTGGCGCTGCTGCCAATACTCAATCATGAACAGGCGGCGGTTCGCCTGCACTGGCTGGCATCGCTGCTGGTCGATGCGCAAAAACGACAGCAGGGAATTGCCCTGGTGAGTAATCCGGATGTCTGGCCGCTGCTGGAGCAGCTGGCGCATAGTCTGCCCGCCTCCCGGCTGCAGGCGATTGCCCATGACGTCTGTACCTGCCGCGAGCAATTGCTGAACGTCGTCGGCGTCAACCGCGAACTGCTGCTCACCGAGCGCCTGCTACGCTGGGAACATTACCTGCAACCCGGGACGGTTTTACCCGTCTCCCACCTCTGAGTGAGACATTATGTTTTTAGTCGACTCCCACTGCCATCTTGATGGTCTGGATTATCAAACTCTGCACAAAAACGTCGATGACGTGCTGGCAAAAGCGGCCGCGCGCGATGTGAAATTTTGCCTGGCGGTCGCCACGACGCTGCCTGGCTACCGCAGTATGCGCGAGCTGGTAGGGAGGCGTGACAATGTCGTTTTCTCCTGTGGCGTGCACCCGTTAAACCAGGACGAGCCCTACGAGGTGGAGACGCTGCGCACGCTGGCGGCGGAAGAGGGCGTCGTCGCGATGGGAGAGACCGGGCTGGATTATTTTTATACCCCGGAAACCAAAGCCCAGCAGCAAACCTCATTCCGTGACCATATCCGCATCGGCCGGGAGCTGAATAAGCCAGTGATCGTGCATACCCGTGACGCTCGCGCCGATACCCTGGCCATTTTACGTGAAGAAAAGGTGACGGATTGCGGAGGCGTACTACACTGTTTCACTGAGGACAGGGAGACGGCGGGTAAGCTGCTCGACATGGGGTTCTATATCTCGTTTTCCGGTATCGTCACTTTCCGTAACGCCGAGCAACTGCGCGATGCGGCGCGCTATGTTCCGCTGGATCGTCTGCTGGTGGAGACCGATTCGCCGTACCTGGCGCCGGTACCCCATCGCGGCAAAGAGAACCAGCCGGCGATGGTTCGTGACGTTGCTGAATACATGGCGGTACTGAAGGGTGTGTCGCTGGAGCAACTGGCTCAGCAGACCACCG
Source organism: Klebsiella sp. GB_Kp056 (assembly GCF_040064755.1). Lineage (NCBI taxonomy): Bacteria > Pseudomonadati > Pseudomonadota > Gammaproteobacteria > Enterobacterales > Enterobacteriaceae > Klebsiella > Klebsiella sp. GB_Kp056. Next base: position 196,116 of record NZ_JBEAJA010000035.1, read on the forward strand.
ACAATTTTGCCACGCTGTTCCACATTGACCCCGCCCGCTTGCAACCTGCTTGATCTGCTTATTATTTTAAGGCTCGTAATTAATAGCCAAAGCGAGTAAAGTTCACCGCCACAAAAGTGGCGGTGAAGGTTTTTTGGCAACATCTGGATACAACTTATGTAAGCTGATGTAAATTTTTACCGGAAGGCTGATTGAAACGTGATAGCCGTCAAACAATCATCCCGTTAATTATTTTACTCTGTGTAATAAATAAAGGGCGCTTAGATGTCCTGTCCACGGCGCGGTTCTCCCCCCGGGCCAATGCGTGAAAACGTAAAAAAGTACCAAATACTCAGGAGCACTCTCAATTATGTTTAAGAATGCATTTGCTAACCTGCAGAAGGTCGGTAAATCGCTGATGCTGCCGGTATCCGTACTGCCTATCGCAGGTATCCTGCTGGGCGTCGGTTCCGCAAACTTCAGCTGGCTGCCAGCCGTGGTCTCCCACGTTATGGCAGAAGCAGGCGGTTCTGTTTTCGCCAACATGCCGCTGATCTTCGCTATCGGTGTGGCCCTCGGCTTCACCAATAACGACGGTGTATCCGCACTGGCTGCAGTCGTAGCTTACGGCATCATGGTGAAAACCATGGCGGTGGTTGCGCCGCTGGTGCTGCATTTACCTGCTGACGAGATTGCGGCAAAACACCTGGCTGATACCGGCGTGCTTGGCGGTATTATCTCCGGTGCTATCGCCGCGTACATGTTCAACCGCTTCTATCGCATCAAGCTGCCAGAATATCTCGGCTTCTTTGCGGGCAAGCGCTTTGTACCGATTATCTCTGGTCTGGCCGCTATCTTCACTGGCGTGATCCTCTCCTTCATTTGGCCGCCGATCGGTTCCGCGATCCAGACCTTCTCCCAGTGGGCTGCTTATCAGAACCCGGTGGTGGCGTTTGGTATCTACGGTTTCATCGAGCGTTGCCTGGTGCCGTTTGGTCTGCACCACATCTGGAACGTTCCTTTCCAGATGCAGATCGGCGAATACACCAACGCGGCGGGTCAGGTATTCCACGGCGATATCCCGCGCTACATGGCAGGCGACCCGACTGCGGGCAAACTGTCTGGCGGCTTCCTGTTCAAAATGTACGGTCTGCCGGCAGCGGCTATCGCGATTTGGCACTCTGCTAAACCGGAAAACCGCGCCAAAGTAGGCGGTATCATGATCTCCGCCGCGCTGACCTCGTTCCTGACCGGTATCACCGAGCCGATCGAGTTCTCGTTCATGTTCGTGGCGCCGATCCTGTACGTTATCCATGCCATCCTGGCGGGTCTGGCGTTCCCGATCTGTATCCTGCTTGGTATGCGTGACGGTACCTCGTTCTCTCACGGCCTGATCGACTTTATCGTGCTGTCCGGTAACAGCAGCAAGCTGTGGCTGTTCCCGATCGTCGGTATCTGCTATGCGATCGTGTACTACGTCATTTTCCGCGTGCTGATTAAAGCCCTGGATCTGAAAACCCCGGGTCGTGAAGATACCACCGAAGAGAGCAAAGCTGGCGCAACCAGCGAGATGGCTCCGGCTCTGGTCGCCGCTTTCGGCGGTAAAGAGAACATCACCAACCTCGACGCATGTATTACTCGTCTGCGTGTTAGCGTGGCGGATGTAGCGAAAGTTGACCAGGCTGGCCTGAAAAAACTGGGCGCCGCTGGCGTGGTAGTGGCAGGTTCTGGCGTACAGGCCATCTTCGGTACCAAGTCCGATAACCTGAAAACTGAAATGGATGAGTACATCCGTAACAGTTAAGACGTAGTATCGGGGAGACTAAGGCAGCCAACTGGCTGCCTTTTTTACGTCACCAGATCGGCCTTCCAGAGGCGATAACCCCGCAAACTGTCCGCCAAATGCTTATTCCCTCAGCAGCTAAGTCTATAGTTGAATAAGAAAAAGAGCTTTCAGGTTGAAAGAGAGGGAGGATGTCGCTCATACTCTTACCGTAACCTGTGCGTCCGCGTTTATCTGCAGAAGCAGGCCAGCGTACGGGATAAAACTAATAAGGAATCAGTCATGGCAGAAGAAACGATTTTCAGCAAAATCATTCGCCGGGAGATCCCGTCGGATATGGTTTATCAGGATGAGCTTGTGACCGCTTTTCGCGACATCTCCCCGCAGGCGCCCACCCACATTCTGATTGTCCCGAACGTTCTGATTCCTACCGTAAATGACGTTACCACTGAACATGAACTGGCCCTGGGCCGGATGATGACCGTCGCGGCGAAGATTGCCCGCGATGAAGGCCTCGCCGACGATGGCTACCGGTTGATCGTCAACTGCAACCGTCACGGCGGCCAGGAAGTTTACCATATCCATATGCATCTGCTGGGCGGTCGTCCGCTGGGTCCGATGCTGGCGCACAAAGGCTAACGTCATGCTCAGGACCCTTTTGGGCGCGTGTCTGGCGGCGGGGCTGCTGGCCGGATGTAGTTCACATCCGGAGATCCCGGTTTCTGACCAGCAGGCGCTGGTGATGGAGTCGAGCGTGCTGGCCGCCGGGATCAGCGCCAGCGAGCCTGTCGTCGTGGCGACGGAGATCCAGGCCACCGCCTCCTCTACGCTGTATAACGAGCGCCAACAGCCGGTCACCGTGCATTATCGTTTTTTCTGGTATGACGCCCGAGGGCTGGAGATGCACCCTCTGGAGGCGCCGCGCACCATCGTGGTTCCGGCTCGCTCCTCGGTGACGTTGTATGGCAGCGCCAATATCCTGGGGGCGCATAAGGCCCGCCTTTATCTTTATCTGTAAGGGGTAATTATAATGATGAAAATGTGTCGCTATGCGTTAATCACAGCACTGGCGATATTCCTCGCAGGCTGTGCGGGGCTGCGTGAGCAGCCCGCGCCGGTAGAAGAGGCCAAACCGCAGCCGCAGCAGCCTGCGCAGCCGCAGCCCACGGTGCCGACGGTACCGGCGGTGCCATCCGTCCCGTCACAGCCAGGACCGATTGAGCATCAGGATCAGCAGTCGGGTCAGCCGGCGCCGCGCGTGCGTCATTATGACTGGAACGGCGCGGTGCAGCCGATGGTGGGACAGATGCTGCAGGCGGGCGGGGTCAATGCCGGCAGTATTCTGCTGGTTGACAGCGTGAACAACCGCACCAACGGTTCGCTGAATGCCGGAGAAGCTACCACCGCGTTACGCAACGCGCTGGCGGGCAACGGCAAATTTACCCTTGTTTCACCGCAGCAGCTGGCGGTCGCCAAGCAGCAGCTGGGCCTGTCGCCGCAGGACAGCCTCGGCAGCCGCAGCAAAGCCATGGGCATCGCCCGCAATGTGGGCGCGCAGTATGTGCTTTACTCCAATGCCACCGGCAACGTCAACGCGCCTGAGCTGAAGATGCAGTTGATGCTGGTGCAAACCGGCGAGATTATCTGGTCAGGTAAAGGTGCTGTTCAGCAACAATAAGCTAACGCGCGACGAGCTCTTGTCGCGCTTCTTTCCCCACTATCATCCTGTCGCCTCGCTGAGCCAGACCGGCCTCAGCGGCGGCAGTGTGATTATCAGCGACGGCGACCGGCGACGAGTGCTGCGTCAGCCGCACGACCCGTCTGCCGCTGCCTGTTATTTTCGCCGTCAGTATCGCGCGCTGCGCCGGCTGCCTGCCAGGCTGGCGCCCAACCCCCTGTTTTACTCGCCCTGCTGGATGGTGGTGGAGTATTGCGTGGGTGAGGTGAAAAGCGAGTTACCTGACTGCCCGCAGCTGTCTGGCTTATTGTATGATTTGCATCAGCAACCGCGGTTCGGCTGGCGTGTGAGTCTCGGGCCGCTGTTGGCGCAGTACTGGCAGAGGAGCGATCCGGCCCGGCGTACGCCGCGCTGGCTACGCTGGCATCAGCGGCTGTGCCGCCGGGGCGAGCCTCGTCCTCTGCGCCTGGCGCCGCTGCATATGGACGTCCATGCCGGCAATATTATCCACAGCGACGCCGGTCTGAAGCTGATCGACTGGGAATATGCCGGCGATGGCGATATCGCGCTGGAGCTGGCCGCCGTATGGATCGCCCCGGGTGAGCGCCGCCAGCTGGTGACGGCGTATGCCCGGCGGGCGGCCATCGACCCGCAGCAGCTATGGCGGCAGGTGGCGCGCTGGCGTCCGTGGGTACTGCTGCTGATGGCGGGCTGGTATGAAATGCGCTGGCGGCAGAGCGGGGATCGGCAATTTATCACGCTGGCAGATGAAACATGGTGTCAGTTAGACAACGAACGCAAAGGATAAGAGAGGTCAGTGTGGGCCCAGTGATGTTGGATGTTGAAGGGTATGAACTGGATGCGGAAGAGCGAGAGATTCTGGCGCATCCGCTGGTGGGAGGGTTGATCCTCTTCACCCGAAATTATCACGATCCGGCGCAGCTGCGGGAGCTGGTGCGCCAGATCCGCGAAGCCTCCCGTAACCATCTGGTGGTGGCGGTCGATCAGGAAGGGGGACGCGTTCAGCGTTTCCGCGAAGGCTTTACCCGTTTACCGGCGGCCCAGTCTTTCGCCGCGCTGCTGGGGATGGAAGAGGGGGGCAAACTGGCCGCCGAGGCTGGCTGGCTGATGGCCAGCGAAATGATCGCCATGGACATCGATATTAGCTTTGCGCCGGTGCTGGACGTCGGCCATATCAGCGCCGCGATCGGCGAACGTTCTTATCATGAAGATCCGCAGAAAGCGCTGACGATGGCGCGTCACTTCATTGACGGCATGCACGCTGCGGGCATGAAAACCACCGGCAAACACTTCCCGGGACACGGGGCGGTGACTGCCGATTCGCACAAAGAAACCCCGTTCGATCCGCGTCCGGCATCGGTCATCCGCGACCACGATATGGCGATATTCAAAAGCCTTATCGCCGAGCAGCGTCTGGATGCCATTATGCCGGCGCATGTGATTTATCCGGAGCTCGATCCGCGCCCGGCCAGCGGTTCAGCGTACTGGCTGAAGACGGTGCTACGCGGCGAGCTGGGCTTCGACGGGGTGATTTTCTCCGACGATCTGTCGATGGAAGGGGCGGCGATCATGGGCAGCTATGCCGAACGCGGCCAGGCATCGCTCGACGCCGGTTGCGATATGATACTGGTCTGCAATAATCGTAAGGGCGCGGTCAGTGTGCTGGATAACCTGTCGCCGATCAAAGCAGAGCGTGTTACGAAATTGTATCATAAAGGTTCCTTTTCCCGTCAGGAGTTAAGGGATTCAGCCCGTTGGAAAACGGTGAGTGCCCAGCTGGAGCAGCTTCATGCGCGCTGGCAAGAGGCGAAGTCCGCGTAACGCTCTGCGGGGCGTTGTTGTCTGGTGAGGATGCGATGATTATCTATTTACACGGTTTTGACTCGAACAGCCCCGGTAACCACGAGAAGGTGATGCAGTTGCAGTTTATTGACCCTGACGTGCGGTTGATAAGCTACAGCACGCGCCACCCCAAGCACGACATGCAGCATTTGCTGAAAGAGGTCGATAAAATGCTGCAGCTTACCGCCGATGACCGGCCGCTGATCTGCGGCGTTGGACTCGGCGGTTACTGGGCTGAGCGGATTGGTTTCCTGTGCGATATTCGTCAGGCGGTGTTCAATCCTAACCTGTTTCCGCATGAGAATATGGAAGGCAAAATCGACCGACCGGAAGAGTATGCTGACATCGCCACCAAGTGCGTGACCAACTTTCGCGAGAAGAACCGCGATCGCTGCCTGGTGGTGCTTTCCCGGCAGGACGAAGCGCTGGACAGCCAGCGTTCCGCCGACCTTCTGCACCACTATTATGAAATTATCTGGGATGAAGAGCAGACCCATAAGTTTAAAAACATCTCGCCGCACCTGCAGCGGCTGAAAGCGTTTAAAACCCTCGGTTAAGCCTTTTTCCCCTGTCTCCAAACCCGCGCCGGGTTCACCGCGCGGGTTTTTTCATGTCTACACTTATTGGTTTCGCTGAAAAAATACGCGACAAAACTTGATGCACATCAATTTTGGTATGACCAATGCACCGTTCATGGTATTCTCGACAGTGCTGAATGGTTTCATTGACGTAACTTGTTGTTAAATAAAGGCTATTTTAATAACTTTTATTTAACAATTGGTTAATAATTTTAGGGGTACACATGACTACGCCATTGAAAAAAATCGTAATTGTGGGTGGCGGCGCAGGCGGACTGGAACTGGCAACTCAGCTGGGGAAAAAGTTAGGGCGCCATAAGAAAGCGAAAATCACCCTGGTGGACCGTAACCACAGCCATCTGTGGAAGCCGCTGCTGCACGAAGTGGCCACCGGTTCTCTGGATGAAGGCGTTGATGCGCTGAGCTATCTGGCCCATGCCCGCAACCACGGCTTCCAGTTCCAGCTGGGATCGGTGGTCGATATCAATCGCGAAGGGAAGACCATCACCCTCGGCGAACTGCGCAATGAAAAAGGCGAGCTGCTGGTGGCTGAGCGTAAACTGCCGTACGACACGCTGGTGATGGCGCTGGGCAGTACCTCGAATGACTTCAACACCCCTGGGGTGAAAGAGAACTGCATTTTCCTCGACAACCCGCATCAGGCGCGTCGTTTCCATCAGGAGATGCTCAACCTGTTCCTTAAGTACTCCGCGAACCTTGGCGCTAACGGTAAAGTGAACATTGCCATCGTCGGCGGCGGCGCCACCGGCGTGGAACTCTCCGCTGAGTTGCATAATGCCGTGAAACAGCTGCACAGCTACGGTTACAAAGGGCTGACCAACGAAGCGCTGAACGTCACGCTGGTCGAAGCGGGAGAACGCATTCTGCCTGCGCTGCCGCCGCGCATTTCCGGCGCGGCGCACAATGAGCTGACCAAGCTGGGCGTACGGGTGCTGACGCAGACCATGGTCACCAGCGCCGATGCGGGCGGCCTGCACACCAAAGATGGCGAATATATTGAAGCGGATCTGATGGTCTGGGCGGCCGGGATCAAAGCGCCAGATTTCATGAAAGAGATCGGCGGCCTGGAAACCAACCGTATCAATCAGCTGGTGGTTGAGCCGACGCTGCAGAGCACCCGCGACGCGGATATTTTCGCCATCGGCGACTGCGCCTCCTGCGCCCGTCCGGAAGGCGGGTTTGTGCCACCGCGTGCTCAGGCGGCGCACCAGATGGCCACCTGCGCGCTGAATAACATCCTCGCGCAGATGAAAGGCAAACCGCTGAAGGCGTATACCTATAAAGACCATGGCTCGCTGGTGTCGCTGTCCAATTACTCCACCGTCGGCAGCCTGATGGGCAACCTGATGCGCGGCTCGATGATGGTGGAAGGGCGCATTGCGCGCTTCGTGTACATCTCCCTGTACCGTATGCACCAGATCGCCCTGCACGGCTATTTCAAAACCGGCCTGATGATGCTGGTTGGTCGCATCAACCGCATCATTCGCCCGCGTCTCAAGCTGCACTAATCGCTATCGCGACCCGGAGCGCGCCCTGGCGGCGCCTCCGGGCTCTTCTGCTGAACCGGCGGGGATCCCGCTCGGAATCCTCTGAATACCTTTGATTTGCAGCGAATTCTCGCACTTTTCATCCGCTATCTGATTTGCGCCTTCCCGGGTCCGGTTGCAAAATTGTATCAACAGCAACAAAGGAGGATCTCCCGTGAATAAATCTATGTTGGCGGGTATAGGGATAGGCGTGGCTGCCGCGCTGGGCGTTGCAGCTGTCGCTGGTCTCAACGTGTTAGATCGCGGCCCGCAGTATGCGCAAGTGGTCTCCAGTACACCGATTAAAGAAACCGTGAAAACGCCGCGCCAGGAATGCCGTAATGTCACCGTGACCCATCGTCGTCCGGTACAGGATGAAAACCGCATCGCCGGTTCCGTGCTGGGCGCGGTGGCGGGCGGGGTGATTGGCCACCAGTTCGGCGGCGGTCACGGACGCAGCGTGGCGACGGTGGTGGGCGCGCTGGGCGGCGGCTATGCCGGTAACCAGATCCAGGGCGCGATGCAGGATAACGACACCTACACCACCACGCAGCAGCGCTGCAAAACGGTGTATGACAAATCCGACAAAATGCTGGGCTACGATGTGACCTATAAGATAGGCGATCAGCAGGGGAAAATCCGTATGGATCACGATCCTGGCAGCCAGATCCCGCTGGACAACAACGGCCAGCTGGTCCTGAACAACAAAATCTAAAAACAGATTTGTGTAATGATTAGCCCCTCAATCGCTCAGGCTGAGGGGCTTTTTTTGTCAGAAAGTTAACGCGTAATTCAGACCGAAGGTACGGCCACGGCCTTTGTATTCATACAGCGACGAGCTGCCGTAGGTTGGGCTGTAGAGCAGCGGCGCGCGCTGGCCCCAGATGGTGACATAATCTTCGTTAAGCAGGTTTTCGATACTGAAGGTCAGTTTCCCCACCGGCAGCGCGTAACTGCCGATAAAATCGACGGTATTATAGCCTTCCAGCTTGTTGCCGGCGGCGTCGCTGAGGTCAAACACCTGCTGGCTCTGCACGCGCAGGCTCCACGGATCCGGCGCCCAGCCTACCCAGGCGGTGGCTTTGGACGGCGAGGCGAGGGTGACGTCCCATTTTTGCCAGCGGCCATCGGTCTGCACCTGTGATTTCAGCACGTTGAAGTTGCCGCCGACGCTCCAGTCGCTGTCCGGAATAAAGTAATCGACCGCTCCCTCAACGCCGTAAATACGCCGCTTGTCGGACTGAACATCGATGGTCATGTCGGTACGGTTGACCACGATGGTCTTATCCGAAGTCGAGTAATACGCCGCCAGCTGGGTGCGCAGGTTATCGCCGGTGTAGCGCCAGCCCAGCTCATACGAGTTAACTTTGATCCCCTGTAGCGGCGAGTCATCGACGTTGACGCTGGAGAGCAGCGGCAGATGACCATTGACCGCGGCGCCGTATTTCCCGATGCCATAGTATTTACCCGGATCCGGCAGCTCAACGCCCTGCGAGAAGTTAAACCAGGTCTGTTGACGCTCGGTCAGATGGGCGACGATCCCGGCGTTAAACAGGAAGTTGTCATAATCGGTTTTGCCGCCTTTGATGGCGTCGGCGGAGCGCGCTTTGCCGTTGGCGATATCCTGTTGCTGGGCGTAGCCGACAAAGTCGTCAACCCGGTTTTCGGTCCACTGGTAGCGAACCCCGCCGCTAATGGTAAAGATATCGTTCAGATCGTAGCTTGACTGCAGGAACGGCGCGACGTTGGAGATGCTGTATCCCGGGTAGCGGCCGGTGGTGTAGATCGATTCGTTGTGCAGCCCACCGGAAGCCAGCGATTGTTGCAGATCGAAGAACATCTGATTGGCATTGAAGGTCTCATGATCGGCGTCGAGACCCCAGGTGAGATCCCAGCCCGCCAGCGGCTGACTGTTCAGGGTCAGCTTTGCCCCATACTGATCGGTATCCTGCTGCGACGAGGAGAAACTGCTGACCTGGCCTTTGCTGAGCGTCGGGAACGGATAGAAGGTGAGGGATTCATCGCGATAGTACACCTGGCTCACCAGATTCTGACCGAAGAAGTCGGCATCGGAGTACTGGAGGCTGATCAGATGGCGCTCGGTGCCGGGGATACGATCGGAATTGAGCCCATCGGTGGTGTACGCTTTGCCGCCGCTGGTCACCGCGGACATATTCTTTCCGAGCCACAGGCCATAGTCATCATCGCCCTGGCTTTTATAATACTGGGTGACCAGCTGCAGCTGGCGGTTGTCGTCGATCTCGATCGTCCCCGTTCCCATGACGTCCAGACGGTCAGAGTGCTGGAGCCCCGTTTGGGTGTTATCGAGGAGCAGCGCATCGTTGTTGCCGTCGTACCAGCCGCCGAAACGCTGATAGGCTACCGATAAACGCCCGGACGCGTGGTCTGTCCCGCCGCTGACGGCCGCTGCGACGCGCTCATCATGATCGTTGCTGTTGGCAAACCCGCTCTTGCTGCCCACCTCAAGATCGACCTGCCGATCCTGCTGCCCTTTTTTGGTGACGATGTTGATAAGTCCGCCGGTACTGCCGCCGCCGTACAGTGAGGTCGCCCCGGAGATCACTTCGATATGTTCGATGTTGAACGGATCGATGGCGTCGAGCTGGCGACTGTCGGTGCGTGAGGAGTTGAGCCGGACGCCGTCAATCAGCACGACGATGGCGCGCCCGCGCATGTTCATCCCGTAATTGGTGCGCCCCTGGCTGCTGACATCGATGCCCGGGATCAGCTGCGCCAGCACGTCTTTGAACTCTTTCCCGCCCTGGACCTGCTGCTCAATCTCCTGGCCCTCAATGACCCAGGTGGTTTGGGCCATCTCGGCCACGGTGCGGTGGGTGCGGTTCGCGCTAACGATGATGCTGTCTTCATCAGACTGAGCCGCCAGCGCAGGCAGCGCGCTGGCCAGCAGCAGAGGGTGGAGCACCCAGAGGCGCTTTTTCATATCCATTCCTTTTATGAGCAAGTTGCTTTGTCGTTGTTATGGGCCGGCGTCGGCCGGTATTCGTTACAATGCGAAACATCTGGAAAAACTCAAAAAGGATTTTGCACATAATGAATATCGCAATCAATATCATTTGCGTTTATCTTGCGCGAGAAAAGGTAATAAAAATCAATCTATTTTGTGGGGGTAAAGCGAAACGACGGGCGGTTCCGGCGGCAGAATACCGCCGGAAGCGGGGCGCATCAGGACTCGAGGACCAGCGGCCAGAGACGGAGAGTGGTGTCAGTGATTTGCATCAGTTTGTCGAAATCGGCGCCTTCCCGTGCGCTGATGGACATCCCCTGCAGGACACAGTTGAGAAACTGCGCGAGCTGCGCCACGTCGCGGCCCGCAGGCAGTTCGCCCTGCGCTTGCCGCTGCTGCAGAAACTGGGTTAGCGCCTGCTCCTGCATCGCATGGCGGGATTTGATGGTGTTGGCGATATCCGTCGAGGAGGCAGCCAGCGCGGCGGAGGTATTGATGATAAAGCAGCCGGCCGGCGTCTCTTTGCTGGTAAAGCAGGTGGCGACCGCGGTGAAGTAGTCGCGCAACGCCCGATCGACGGTTTTTCCCTCAGCAAACAGCACGGCTTCGTGCTTCGCGGCAAAGCGCGAAATGTAACGATCCAATACTGCGCGGAACAGTCCTTCTTTATTCACAAATTCCGCATACAGGGTGGGGGCTTTTGCTCCTGTCGCCTCGACCAGATCGGCGAGCGAGGTCGCCTCATAGCCGTGCTGCCAGAAGAGTGTCATGGCTTTGTCCAGCGCCGCATCCCTGTCGAACACCTTCGGTCGGCCACGGCTTTTTTTGGCGCAACTTTGAACGTCAGTTGTCATGATGCCGTTGTACCTATGTTGGTTTGGTGAATGGCCATTATAAAAATAAACGATCGCCGGGGCCAGCGCTGTTGGTTCAAAAATAAATAATTCATATGCGTATGAAAATTAAGCATTTTATAAATAGTTAAACGATCGTTATAAAAATGCGTTGACGTGTGACTTAGATCACATTATTATTTACCTATCGATCGTTAAGTTAATGCTTGCGACCCTACTATAAAATTCATCTGCATAGGTATAATAATCATGAAAACCGTTAATACTCTGGCTATTGCCGCCGTGCTTAGCTCCCTCTCTTTCGCCAGCTTTGCCGCTGTTGAGGTGCAGTCCACCCCAGCCGGCCAGCATAAAGTGGGCACCATCTCTGCGTCCGCAGGGACTAACCTGGGGTCGCTGGAAGACCAGCTGGCGCAGAAAGCGGATGAAATGGGCGCCACCTCATACCGTATTACTTCGGTAACCGGTCCGAATACTCTTCACGGTACCGCGGTTATCTACAAGTAAACCCGATGCGTCGCTGCCCGGCCCCCTTCACCGGTCAGCGATGAGTAAGACCCTGTTGTACCCCTGTTTGACCCTTGCCAACAAAAAACCCGCCGTCAGGCGGGTTTTTTGTTTTCTGCAGCGTGAGGTTACAGCGACTGCGGACCAGGGTCGGCATGACGGGTAACGTCAATGGGCATGCCCGAGCGGTAATTCATCGCGCGCTCCATTACCGTGCCGTCGGTCTGCGGCGCCTGTTTGAACGCCTTCATGGCCGCGTTAAGCGTAATAGGCAGGGTCTGCGGGTCGTCATCGATATGCTCAGACAGCGGCTGGTGGATTTCGACCAGACGGCGGCCGTCCGGCTCCACCGACGCCTTAATCGGCGTGTTGATAATATTCACCTTCGTGCCCGGCGAGATCGCGTTGTACAGCGCCTTGATATCGTTGTCGCGCAGACGAATACAGCCGGAGCTGACGCGCATGCCGATGCCGAAATCGGCATTGGTGCCGTGCAGGAGATAGACTCCGCCATAGGCGGCAAGGCGGATAGCGTGATGGCCCATCGGGTTGTCAGGACCGGCAGGCACCACCGCCGGCAGCTCAATCCCCATCGCTTTGTAGCGCGCGCGAATGTTGGCGGTTGGCGTCCAGGTCGGATTAGCCCGCTTGTCGGACACGGTGGTGACCATCGTCGGTGTGATGGTGGTTCCGCCCAGTTGGCCGATGCCGATCGGGTAGACGGTCACTTCATTCTTGCCCGGCGGGTAATAGTAGAGGCGCAGTTCGGCAAGGTTGATCACCAGCCCTTCGCGCGGCGCATCGGGCAGCAGCGTCTGCAGGGGGATAGTCAGCACGCTGCCGGCGCGCGGAACATAGGGGTCTACCCCGGGATTGGCCTGCAGCAGGGCCAGAAAGCCGACATTGTACTTTTTGGCAATCGCCTCCAGCGAACCGCCGTTATCCTGCACCACATGGAACTGATTCTGCCCCACCAGCCGGCTGCCCGGCGGGGGAAGGGGCCAGGTGTTAGCGCGCGCAGGCAGCGCCAGCGCGGCAACCAGCGCGACCAGCGCCAGCGCCAGGGGAAAACGGTTTCTCATTACCATAACTCCAAAATATATAACTGGTTATTTTTATATGAAAAAGGAGATGAGATTATGGCGTGAGTCTGTGTGGGGAAATCCAGGCGGATTGCAAAATGTTTGTAAAGATTGCCAGATATGTGAAAAGGGAGATACGGCGTACCGGCCGTATCTCCCCCGCGATCAGGCGACGGCGTTCTCTTCCAGCTGGCGCATGAACTGGCGAACCCAATCCATCCGCGTCTTACGCTCCTCGAGATCCTGCATGAACTTCAGGCGCGTCGGCCCGTCCAGGCGGAAGTGCTGCGGCTGCTTCTGCAGCAGGCCGATCAACCACACCGGATTGACGTTGTTTTTCTCGTTAAATTCGATCACGCCGCCTTTTTCATTGCTCTCCAGCTTACGGATCCCCAGCTTCTGCGCCTGCTGACGCAGACGGGCGATATCCAGCAGATTGCGCGCGGCGTCGGGCAGGCGGCCAAAACGATCGATCAGCTCGACTTTGATCTCCTCCAGATCCTGTTCGTTTTTGGCGCTGGCAATGCGCTTATAGAACGATAGACGAGTATTGACGTCGGGGATGAAATCATCAGGCAGCAGGGAAGGCATGCGCAGTTCGACTTCCGTCTGCTGGCTGGTGAGATCTTCCAGGGACGGCTCGCGCCCGGCTTTCAGGGCATCTACCGCATTCTCCAGCAGCTCCATATACAGGGAGAAGCCGATGGTCTCCATCTGACCGCTCTGATCTTCGCCCAGCAGCTCCCCGGCGCCGCGGATCTCCAGATCGTGGGTCGCCAGCGCAAAGCCGGCGCCAAGATCTTCCAGCGAGGCAATGGCTTCGAGGCGCTTTTGCGCATCGGTGGTCATCGCCTTCGGATGCGGCGTCAGCAGCCAGGCATAGGCCTGGTGATGGGAGCGGCCAACGCGGCCGCGCAGCTGGTGCAGCTGGGCGAGGCCAAAGTGGTCGGCGCGTTCGATAATGATGGTGTTGGCGGTGGGAATGTCGATCCCGGTTTCGATGATGGTGGTGCACACCAGCACATTGAAGCGCTGGTGATGGAAGTCATTCATCACCCGCTCCAGCTCGCGCTCCCGCATCTGACCGTGGCCGATGGCGATCCGCGCCTCAGGCACCAGCTCCGCCAGCTTGTCGGCGGCTTTCTGGATGTTCTCGACGTCATTAAACAGGTAGTAAACCTGGCCGCCGCGCAGCGTTTCACGCAGGATCGCCTCGCGCACGACCAGCGCATCGTATTCGCGAACGAAGGTCTTTACCGCCAGGCGGCGCGCCGGCGGCGTGGCGATGATCGACAGATCCCGCATCCCGCTCATCGCCATGTTCAGCGTTCGCGGGATCGGCGTGGCGGTGAGGGTCAGGATATCGACATCGGCGCGCATCGCTTTGATGCGCTCTTTATGCCGCACGCCAAACCGGTGCTCTTCGTCGACGATCAGCAGCCCCAGATCGCGCAGCTTCACCTCGCTCTGCAGCAGCTTATGGGTGCCGATCAAGATATCGATTTTGCCTTCCGCGGCCTGCTCGAGGATCTGCGCCTGCTCTTTAGCGCTGCGGAAGCGGGAGAGCATTTCGATGCGTACCGGCCAGTTGGCGAAACGATCGCGGAAGTTGTCATAGTGCTGCTGAGCCAGCAGGGTGGTCGGCACCAGTACCGCCACCTGTTTGTGGTTCTCCACGGCGAGGAAGGCGGCGCGCATGGCCACTTCGGTCTTGCCGAAGCCCACATCGCCACACACCAGGCGGTCCATGGCCAGCGGCTGGCACATATCGCTGAGGACGGCGTTGATCGCCTGCGCCTGATCCGGCGTGGTTTCAAACGGGAAACCGTCGCAGAACAGCTGATACTGTTCGCGGTCGTGTTTAAAGGCAAACCCGGCTTTCGCCGCGCGCTGGGCGTAGATATCCAGCAGTTCGGCCGCTACGTCGCGTACCTTCTCGGCCGCTTTTTGCCGCGCCCGGGTCCAGGCATCGCCACCCAGCTTGTGCAGGGGCGCGTTCTCTTCCGCTCCGCCGGCGTAGCGACTGATAAGATGCAGGGAGGAGACCGGAACGTATAATTTGGCATCGTTGGCGTAGGTCAGCATCAGGTATTCGCCGGTGATGCCGCCCGCCTCCAGGGTAGTCATCCCCGCATAGCGGCCCACGCCGTGTTCCAGGTGAACGACCGGCTGGCCGATATGCAGTTCGGCAAGGTTGCGAATTAGCGTGTCAGGGTTAATGGTGCGACGGGAATCCTGACGACGGCGCGCTACGCGCTCGCCGAGCAGGTCGCTCTCGCAAATCAGCGCCAGGCCGCGCTGGCTGTCGATAAACCCGTGCTCGGCGGCGCCAATCATCAGATAGCGCCCGTTGCCGGTGGCTTCCTCCAGGCGCAGCAGGTGTTTCGGCGCAATTTTGATCCGCGCCAGCATTTCGCTCAGCGCTTCCCGGCGACCCTCGCTTTCAACGGAGAAGATCACCGGACCGGCAAACGCGTCGAGGAAGCGGCGCAGATTATCCAGCGGCGCTTTGTTTTGCGCCTGGACGGCGAGGTCCGGCAGCGTCTGGTAGCCCAGGTTGGTATTCGCTGCTTTTTCCGCCAGGCGCTCGGTTTTCAGCTGAACGCGCGGCCACTTTTTCAGTTCGCTGAACAGCTCATCGCTGCGCAGCCACAGCAGTTCCGGCGGCAGGAGCGGGCGCATCGGATCGACGCCGCGGTTTTCAAAGCGGGCGCGGGCTTCATTCTGAAAACGCTCCGCGCTGGCCTCGAGATCGCCGGTGTTGACGATCAGCGTGCTGGCCGGGAAATAGCTAAATAACGGCGGCAGCGGCTCGCTGAAGAACAGCGGCTGCCAGTATTCGATACCGGCAGGCAGCGTCCCTTTACTGACCTGCTGATAGATATGCTCGGCGTCGCGCTTCACCTCAAAGCGGTCGCGCCACTGGCTGCGGAACAGCTCGATGGCGGTCTGGTCGGTGGGGAATTCGTGCGCCGGCAGCAGGTTAATGGCCGCCACTTCCTCCAGCGTGCGCTGGCTGTCGACGTCGAACAGGCGCAGGCTGTCGATTTCATCGTCAAAGAAATCGAGGCGGTAGGGCTGGTCGCTGCCCATCGGGAACAGGTCGAGCAGCGCGCCGCGGGTGGCGTATTCGCCATGCTCCATCACCTGATCGACATGGCGGTAGCCGGCCCCCTCGAGCTGATCGCGCAGCGCATCGCGCGACAGGCGCTGACCCTTTTTCATCACCAGCGCGTGGCCGTGAAGGAAGCTGTGCGGACAGACGCGCTGCATCAGCGTGCTGACCGGGACGATCAGCACGCCGCGCTGCATAGTGGGTAACTGGTAAAGGGTGGCAAGACGGGAGGAGATGATGTCCTGATGCGGCGAGAAGCTGTCGTAAGGGAGCGTTTCCCAGTCCGCCAGCCCCATCACCAGGCTGTCGGTGAACTGCCTGATCTCGTCGTTCAGACGCAGCGCGTTTTGCATGTCAGGCGCCACCAGCACCACCGGGCCCTTGTGGCGTTCGGCCATCTCCGCCACCAGGGTGGCGCAGGCTGCACCGGTCAACTCGCCAAGCTGGCGCTGGTCACCGGCTTTCACCGGCAATGAGTATCGATATTGTTCAGGCATAGACGGTTTCATGGTCTCTTAGGGATTCGCTCTGCCGATATGGAGGGCAACTCGCTGATATTCAATAGTGAGATTATCCGCGATTGGTCTGGATTCGCCAACCCGAATTGCCATCGCGTGTTGAGTGAAGAAAGGTCAGCGCTGTCGATAAGCGTAAAGATTAATAAGTAAGTACTTATCTATCCGTTTGTATTTGCTTGATTTTTAGGATTATTGCTAATAAAGTCGTCAGGTATCAGTCATTTACGCTGCCCCTAATCGCTTATATACTCGGGAATCGGCTATCAGCAACCAGATGGATGACATGTACCAACCTGCCGCACTCTTTATCGGCCTGCGCTATATGCGCGGGCGCGCAGCCGACCGCTTCGGTCGTTTCGTCTCCTGGCTTTCCACCATCGGTATTACCCTCGGCGTCATGGCGCTGGTGACGGTCCTGTCGGTGATGAACGGCTTTGAACGCGAACTGCAAAACAACATCCTGGGGCTGATGCCCCAGGCCATTCTTAGCGCCAAACAGGGTTCGGTGAATCCCCAACAGCTGCCGGAGCGCGAGGCGAAACTCCAGGGCGTCACCCGCGTGGCGCCGATCACCACCGGCGACGTGGTGCTGCAGAGCGCGCGCAGCGTGGCGGTCGGCGTGATGCTGGGCATCGACCCGGCGCAGAACGATCCCCTGACACCGTACCTGGTGAACGTCAAACAGAGCGATCTGCAGGCGGGCAAATATAACGTGATTCTCGGCGAGCAGCTGGCGGGCCAGCTGGGGGTGAATCGCGGCGATAAAATTCGCGTGATGGTCCCCTCCGCCAGCCAGTTTACGCCGATGGGACGCGTGCCGAGCCAACGTCTGTTTACAGTCATCGGCACCTTCGCCGCCAACAGCGAAGTCGATGGTTATCAGATGCTGACCAACATCGACGACGCTTCCCGTTTAATGCGCTACCCGCTGGGGAATATCACCGGCTGGCGCCTGTGGCTGGATAAACCGCTGCAAGTGGATACCCTCAGCCAGCAGACGCTGCCGTCGGGCACCCAGTGGCAGGACTGGCGCGAGCGCAAGGGCGAACTGTTCCAGGCGGTGCGTATGGAGAAAAATATGATGGGCCTGCTGCTCAGCCTGATCGTCGCCGTCGCGGCCTTCAACATTATTACCTCGCTGGGGATGATGGTGATGGAGAAGCAGGGCGAAGTGGCGATCCTGCAGACCCAGGGGCTGACGCCGCGACAGATTATGGCCGTCTTTATGGTGCAGGGCGCCAGCGCCGGGATCGTCGGCGCGCTGCTGGGAGCCGTGCTTGGCGCGCTGCTGGCCAGCCAGTTGAATAATTTAATGCCGATCATCGGCGCCTTCCTTGACGGCGCGGCGCTGCCGGTGGCGATTGAGCCGCTGCAGGTCGTCGTGATCGCCCTGGTGGCGATGGCGCTGGCATTGTTGTCTACGTTGTACCCTTCCTGGCGCGCTGCCGCCACTCAACCCGCTGAGGCTTTACGTTATGAATAAAATCCTGCTGCAATGCGACAACCTGTGCAAACGCTATCAGGAAGGCAATGTGCAAACCGATGTCCTGCACAATGTCAGCTTCAGCATTGATGAAGGCGAGATGATGGCCATCGTCGGCACCTCCGGCTCCGGCAAAAGTACCCTGCTGCATCTGCTGGGCGGCCTCGATACGCCCACCTCTGGCGACGTGATTTTCTCCGGCCAGCCGATGAGCAAGCTCTCTACCGCCGCGCGCGCCGACCTGCGCAACCGCGAGCTGGGCTTTATCTATCAGTTCCACCATCTGCTGCCGGACTTTAGCGCGCTGGAAAACGTGGCGATGCCGCTGCTGATTGGCAAAAAGAAGCCGGCGGACATTGAACGTCAGGCGAAAGCGATGCTGCATGCGGTCGGGCTTGAACACCGCAGCCATCACCGTCCGTCGGAGCTCTCCGGCGGCGAACGCCAGCGGGTGGCGATTGCCCGCGCGCTGGTGAACAAACCGCGGCTGGTATTGGCGGATGAGCCGACCGGTAACCTCGACGCCCGCAACGCGGACAGCATCTTCCAGCTGCTGGGCGAACTGAACCTCGCGCAGCGCACCGCGTTTCTGGTGGTGACCCACGACCTGCAGCTGGCGAAGCGGATGAGCCGCCAGCTGGAGATGCGCGATGGCCGCCTGACCGCCGACCTGACCCTGATGGGGGCCGAGTAATGGCCTCTCCGTTATCGTTATTAATTGCATTGCGTTTCAGCCGCGGCCGGCGGCGCGGCGGCATGGTGTCGCTGATCTCGGTGATCTCCACCATCGGTATTGCGCTGGGGGTGGCGGTGCTGATCGTCGGTCTCAGCGCGATGAACGGCTTTGAGCGCGAGCTGAACCACCGCGTGCTGGCGGTGGTGCCGCACGGTGAAATCGAACCCGTGAACCAGCCGTGGAATAACTGGCAGGAGGCGCTGGCGAAGGTGCAGAAGGTGAAGGGGATTGTCGCGGCGGCGCCCTATATTAACTTCACCGGCCTGGTGGAGAGCGGCAGCAATATGCGCGCCATCCAGGTGAAAGGGGTCGACCCGCAGCAGGAAACCCGGCTCAGCGCGCTGCCCACCTTTGTGCAGAATAACGCGTGGGCCGGCTTCAAGGCCGGCGAACAGCAGGTGATTCTGGGTAAAGGCGTCGCCGATGCCCTGCACGTGAAGCAGGGGGACTGGGTGTCGATCATGATCCCTAACGCCGACGCCGACCATCAACTGCTGCAGCCGAAACGCGTCAGGCTGCATGTGACCGGTATTTTACAGCTGAGCGGCCAGCTCGATCATAGTTTTGCCATGATCCCGATGCAGGATGCGCAGCAGTACCTGGAGATGGGCGGCAGCGTGACCGGCATCGCCATCAAGGTCACCGACGTTTTCCATGCTAACAAGCTGGTGCGCGACGCCGGCGAGGTGACCAACAGCTACGTCTACATCAAGAGCTGGATTGGCACCTACGGCTATATGTATCGCGATATCCAGATGATCCGCGCCATTATGTACCTGGCGATGGTGCTGGTGATCGGCGTGGCCTGCTTCAACATCGTCTCGACGCTGGTGATGGCGGTCAAAGACAAAAGCGGCGATATTGCGGTGCTGCGCACGCTTGGCGCAAAAGACGGCTTAATTCGCGCGATTTTCGTGTGGTATGGTTTATTAGCCGGATCGGTAGGCAGCCTGTTCGGGGTGGTGATCGGCGTGATCTGCGCGTTGAATCTGACGTCAATCATCAACGGCATCGAATACCTGATTGGGCATAAATTCCTCTCCGGCGACATCTATTTTATTGACTTCCTGCCGTCTGAACTGCACTGGCTGGACGTCTTTTATGTGCTGGTGACAGCACTGTTGCTGAGTTTGCTGGCCAGCTGGTATCCCGCCCGCCGCGCCAGCCGTATCGACCCGGCGAGGGTGCTGAGTGGCCAGTAATTTATCGTCATCGTCGGCCTGGCTGACGACACAAGAGGAATTGCTGAAATGTACTATGGATTTGACATTGGCGGCAGCAAGATAGCGCTGGGCGTATTTAATCAGGAGCGGCGGCTGCAGTGGGAAAAACGCGTCGCCACGCCGAAAAGCAGTTATGAGGATTTTCTCCAGGCGGTGGAGGCGCTGGTCCGCGAGGCCGATGCGCGCTTCGACCGGCAGGGGACGGTTGGGATCGGTATCCCGGGGATGCCGGAAACGGCGGACGGTACGCTGTATGCCGCTAACGTGCCTGCCGCCAGCGGCCGGCCGCTGCGCGCCGACCTCAGCGCGCGACTGGGGCGCGATGTGCGCCTCGATAATGACGCCAACTGCTTCGCGCTGTCGGAAGCGTGGGACGATGAGTTTACGCAATACCCGCTGGTGATGGGGCTGATCCTCGGCACCGGCGTGGGCGGCGGCCTGGTGTTGAACGGTAAATCGATTACCGGACATAGCTATATCACCGGCGAGTTTGGTCATATTCGTCTGCCGGTGGATGCCCTGGAGGTGGTCGGGCGTGATTTTCCGCTGCTTCGCTGCGGCTGCGGCCAGCTGGGCTGCATTGAAAATTATCTCTCCGGCCGCGGTTTCGCCTGGCTGTATGAACATTTTTATCAGCAACCGCTTACCTCGCCGGAGATTGTGGCGCAGTGGCAGCAGCACGATCCGCGCGCCCAGGCGCATGTAGAGCGCTATCTCGATCTGCTGGCGGTGTGTCTGGGAAATATACTGACCATTGTCGACCCGGATTTGCTGGTGCTCGGCGGTGGATTATCTAACTTTACGGCCATTAGCGAAGGGCTGGCGCAGCGATTGCCGCGCCATCTTCTGCCGGTCGCCAGGGTACCGCGCATTGAGCGCGCGCGCCACGGCGATGCCGGGGGAATGCGCGGTGCGGCCTTCCTTCATCTGAGCCATTAACCACAGAGGTAGCTATGCAGTCGCGCCGTTTACATCGATTGAGCCGTTTTCGTCGCAATAAACGTCAGTTGCGTGACCGTCTGCGTCAGCGGATTTTCTTTAGGGAGGACAGGATGAAGCCTGAAGCGATGGCCAAACCGAGAGTGGTGGTGTTAACCGGCGCGGGCATATCGGCGGAGTCGGGGATCAAAACTTTCCGCGCGGCCGATGGCCTGTGGGAAGAGCATCGGGTGGAAGATGTGGCGACGCCGGAAGGCTTCGCCCGCGACCCGGCGCTGGTGCAGGCGTTCTACAACGCCCGCCGTCGTCAGCTGCAGAGTCCGGAGATCGCGCCGAACGCGGCGCATCTGGCGCTGGCGCGTCTGGAGGATCTGCTGGGCGACCATTTTCTGCTGGTCACCCAGAATATCGATAATCTGCATGAACGCGCCGGCAACCGCCGGGTGATCCATATGCACGGCGAGCTGCTGAAGGTGCGCTGTTCGTGGAGCGGCCAGGTGCTGGAGTGGACCGGGGACGTCACCGCAGAGGACAAATGCCACTGCTGCCAGTTCCCGGCGGCGCTGCGTCCGCACGTGGTCTGGTTTGGCGAAATGCCGCTGGGGATGGACGAGATCTACAGCGCGCTGGCCGAAGCGGATATCTTTATCGCCATCGGCACCTCCGGCCACGTCTATCCGGCGGCCGGCTTTGTGCACGAGGCGCGACTGCACGGCGCCCATACCGTTGAACTGAACCTCGAGCCCAGCCAGGTGGGCAGCGAGTTTGCCGAAAAGCACTACGGGCTGGCAAGCGAAGTGGTACCCGCCTTTATCGATAAGCTGCTGCAGGAAAACGCGCTGTAAACTGAATCAGCCTGCCGGGGGCCAGGGCGATGCCCACCGCTTCCGGCAGCGCTGTTGACAAGGATGTCACGTCATGACAGGAGTCAGACCATGCATCATCCCCTGGTCATTGCATCGATCGCCTTGATCGCGGCCATTATCATTGGCGTCTGGAGCCTGCGTGCGCTACCTGAATACGCCGATAGCCGACCGATCCTCTTCCTGCTGTGCCTGTTGATCGGCACCGGCAGCGCGTTGTGCCTGCTGCTGGATGGCTTAGCCCTGCTGTTCACCGGTCAGGTCGCGACGGGCGGTGTGCGGATATACGGCCCCATGCTGCTGCTGGTGGTGCTGTGGAAACCCCTCAACGGGCTCTTCGGCATCATTGAAGATTTTGTGCAACGGCGAGCCGAAAAAGGGAAGGACAAAGGCCAGCGCGACGGTGGGCGACGTTGATCCGCTTTCCTCTGAGGCGCGCATCACGTACTCCAGGCTATCTTCAGTCCCCCGGCGGTCGCTCTGGCGATATCGCCCGGACCGGCGCCGGGCAATGCCCTTCATCATATCATTCTCGGCTTCTCCTTTCTGAGCGATTACCCGCGATAATTTTGTGCGTGACCGCTGATTTCCGTACGTTTTTTTGTGCAGACCGGCAAATGTAGACCAGATTCAATAGGCGTCCGCACGTTCGCGCCGCGACCCTGTTCCCCCGCCCGGAAGTCTGTAAAGGAGACCCCGCCATGCCGTCACCGATGATTTATCAGGATCTCACTACCACCGCGCTGCTCAGCCATGCGGCGCAATACCACAGCGAGACGGAGATCGTCTCGGTGGGCGCCGGCGGTGAGAAGGAGCGCAGCAGCTGGGGGGAAGTGGCCAGCCGCGCTCAGCGGCTGGCATCGGCGCTGGCGTCGCTGGGGCTGCCGCCGGGCGCCCGCTGCGCCACCCTCGCATGGAACAATCGCCGCCACCTGGAGATCTATTTTGCCGTCGCCTCCGGCGGCTGGGTGACGCACACCGTCAATCCGCGGCTGTCGGTTGACCATCTGCGGTATATCCTCAACGACGCTGCCGACGAGGTGCTGTTCTTTGACCAGACCTTTTTGCCGCTGGTGGCGCAGCTCCTGCCGCAGCTGCCGACGGTGAAACACGTCGTGCTGATGGCGCCCCGCAGCGAAGCGGCGCTCAGCCAGCTGCCCTCATTGCTGTTTTTTGACGAACTGTTGCAGCAGGGGATGGCAGACTATCGCTGGCCGCCGCTCAATGAACTGACGCCGGCCTCGCTCTGCTACACCTCGGGGACCACCGGCCGACCGAAAGGGGTGTTGAATACCCATCGTTCGCTGGTCCTGCATGCCCTGAGCGGCAATCAGCCGGACGCCGCCGGGATCTCGGCCAGGGATAGCCTGTTGCCGGTGGTGCCGATGTTCCATGTCAACGCGTGGGGGACGCCGTTTATCGCCGCCATGGTCGGCGCGCGGCTGGTGCTACCGGGGCCGCACCTCGATGGCGACAGCCTGCTGCAGCTGCTGGCCGCCGAGAAGGTGACGGTGGCGTTCGGCGTGCCGGTGATCTGGGTCGGTCTGTTGGCGGCGATGCGGCGGTCGGACATGCGGCTGCCTGATTTTAAACGCGCGTTTGTCGGGGGCTCCGCGCTGCCGCCGTCGATGATGGAGGCCTTTCAGCACGATTACGGCATTACGCTGATCCACGCCTGGGGAATGACCGAAACATCGCCCATCGGCACCATTAACACGCTGTTGAGCAAACATGACGCACTCCCGGCGCGGGAGCAGCAAAAACAGCGTACCGGTCAGGGGCGGCCTATTTTTGGCATCGAGCTACAGGTGGTGGATGTCGAGGGCGACCCACTGCCGATGGACGGTCAAAGTCAGGGATATCTGCAGGTCAGAGGGCACTGGGTGGTGGAGCAGTACTATGGTCAGGACGAAAGCGCCCTGACCGCGGCAGGCTGGTTTGATACCGGCGATATCGGTACGCTCGACGCCAATGGTTATCTGGTGATCAGCGATCGGGCAAAGGATATCATCAAGTCCGGCGGCGAGTGGATCTCCACCGTTGAGCTGGAGAATATCGCCATCGCGCATCAGGCGGTGCGCAGCGCGGCGGCCATCGCCGCCCGCCACCCGCGCTGGGACGAGCGGCCGGTGCTGCTGTGCGTTCGCGTGGAAGGGGGCGAAGTGGAAGAGAGCGAACTGCTGGCCTGGTTTGAGAAACGGGTGCCCAAATGGCAGATCCCGGACCGGGTGATATTTGTCGATGCGCTACCGGTCAGCGCCACGGGCAAGGTGCTCAAGAATCAGCTGCGCCAGGCCTATGGAGAGATTTTAATGAGTGAGGGAAAATGAGCCACGCGCGACCCGGTCTGACGACCTGCTCTCAGTATGACGCAGCGCTGCACGCCTTGTCGGCGGCGCGCCAGCGCTGGGCGGAGACCTCAGTGAATCGTCGTCTGGCGCTCCTGCGCCAGATCAAGGATGCCCTGGCTTCAATTGCTCCTGCGTGGGTGGAGGCGGCGGCGAGGGCCAAAGGACTACCGCCAGGCGATCCGCTGACGGGCGAAGAGTGGCTGGCAGGCCCCTGCGCGCTGATGGTCGGCTGCAACGGGCTTATCGCCACCCTGGAGCAGCTGGAGGAGAAAACCTTTCTGCGGCGGATCCCGCTGCGGACGCTGGCGGACGGCCGCCTGGCGCTGCGGGTGGTGCCCGGCACGCTCTGGGATCGACTGTTGCTGTCTGGTGTTCGCGCTGAAATTTGGATGCAGCCGGGGGTCACCCGGGCCAATCTCGATCGCTGCGCGGCAGCCGCATACGATATCCCGCCGGCCGCGCGGCAGGGCAAGCTGGCGCTGGTGCTCGGCGCCGGGAATGTGGCCTCTATCGCGCCGCTGGACGTATTACACAAACTGTTTATTGAAAATCAAGTCTGCCTGCTGAAGCTCAACCCGGTGAATGATTATCTGCACGATCTGCTGGCTCAGGCTCTGGCGCCGCTGATCGCCATGGATGCGCTCCGCATCGTCACCGGCGACGCCCAGGCGGGGGCGTGGCTGACCACCCATCCCGCTGTCGATGAGATCCATATCACCGGCTCGCGGGAGAGCCATGACGCTATCGTCTGGGGCGATGGTGAGGCGGCTCGCCAGCGTCGGGCCGCCGGGACGCCGCTGAACCCGCGTCGGGTGACCTCGGAGCTGGGCGGCGTCAGCCCTACCATTATCGTCCCCGGTCCGTGGAGCGAGGCGGATATCGCTTTTCAGGCGCAGCAGCTGGCGACGCAGAAGATGAACAATGGCGGGTTTAACTGCGTGGCCAGCCAGGTGCTGATCCTGCAGCAGGGCTGGGAGCCGGCGTCGGCCCTGCTTAGTCAGCTGTACCGGCTGATCGCCGCCAATACCCGTCCGGACTATTACCCCGGCGCGGAAAACCGGCTGACTGACTTTCGCCTGCGCGCCCGTCAGCCGCTGGAGATAGCCCGCGGCGACGCGCTGCCGTTGATTGTGGCGAACACCGAGGATGATCCGGACTTCTGCCAGCAGGAGGTCTTTGGCCCGGGGCTGTCGATCACCCGCCTTGAGGCCGACAGCGCGGAAAGCTTTTTGCGCCAGGCGATCGGCTATGCCAATCAGCGGCTGCAGGGCACGCTGGGGGCCAATATTGTGATCCACCCGCGCACCCGCAAGGCGATTGGGCGTAAGCGTTTTAACGCGCTGATCGCCGAGCTGCGCTATGGCACAGTGGCGATCAACTGCTGGAGCGGGGTGGCCTTCCTGTTAGCTCCCTGCCCGTGGGGGGCGTTTCCCGGCCACAGGCTCGACGATATTCAGAGCGGGCAGGGCAAGGTGCATAACAGCTTTATGCTGGAGAAAACCGAGCGCACGGTGATTGAGGCGCCGTTTCGGCCGTTTCCGCGCAGTCTGTGGCATGGCGAACTGACGCTGATGCCCCTGCCGCCCTGGTTTATTACTCACCGGGGGCAGGAAGCGGTGGCGCAGCGGCTAGTGGATTTTTACCATCGGCCGCGCTGGCGCAAGCTGCCGGCGATCCTCTGGTGCGCGCTGAGGGGCTAAAGTGAGAGCAAAAAAAGGGCGGAACCGCGGTTCCGCCCTGCGGGATTAGCGGCCCGCTTTCAGCTTCTGGTAATACTCTTCATAAATAGCGCTGGCGCTGCCGACGTCATTTTGCCATTCGCCTTTCTCGATGGTGGCGGCGTCCGGATAGAGCGATTTATCGTTGGCCACGGCCGGGCTGAGCATTTTGCGCGCCGCCAGGTTTGGCGTGGGGTAGCCGATGGTTTCCGCGACCTGCTTGGCGACATCCGGGCGTAGCAGGAAGTTAATCAGCTTCAGCGCGCCGTCGACGTTTTTCGCATTTGCCGGGATCGACAGGCTGTCCATCCAGAAGATGCCGCCTTCTTTCGGCCAGATCACTTCCAGCGGCGTACCAGCCTGGCGGGCGACGTAAGCCGAACCGTTCCATACCATGCCGAGGTTCACTTCGCCTTCCATATACGGGTTCGCCGGGTTATCGGAGTTAAACGCCGCGACGTTGGGCATCAGTTTTTTCAGCTCGTTATAGGCGGCTTCAATCTCTTTCGGGTCGGTCGTGTTGCCGGAATAGCCCAGCTTACGCAGCGCTATCTGGAACACTTCGCGCGCGTCGTCGGTCAGCAGCAGGCTGCTTTTGTATTCCGGCTTCCACAGGTCGGCCCAGCTGGTGACGGTTTTCGGATCGATAGCGTCGCTGTTGACGCCGATGGCCGTCGCCCCCCAGATGTAGGGGATGGAGTAGTCGTTATTCGGGTCGAACGGTTTGTTCAGCATCTGCGGATCGAGGTTGCTGAAGTTAGTCAGCTTGCTCTTATCGATCTTCTGCAGCATGCCTTCTTTACGCATCTTGTCGACGAAGTAGGTCGACGGGACGACCAGGTCGTACGCCCCGTCTTTATAGGTCTTGAGCTTGGCGTACATGGTTTCGTTCGACTCGTAGGTCGAGTAGATAACCTTGATGCCGGTCTCTTTGGTGAACTGCTCCAGCAGGCCCGGCGGCACATATTCGGTCCAGTTGTAGAAGTAGAGCGTTTTGCTGTCGTCCGCGTGGGCGGCGCTCATGCCGATTGCCAGAGCGCCCGCCGCGAGCAGGTGGCGTGACCATTTTTTCATTTTAACGTCCCCTGAGTTTTATCACGTGCAATTAACTGACTGGCGATGACCATCACCAGCGACAGAACCAACAGTATCGTTGCCAGAGCGTTCACCTCTGGCGAAACGCCGACCTTGACCATCGAATAGATCTTCAGCGGCAGGATTTCATACCCCGGACCGGTGACGAACGAGGAGACCACCACGTCATCCATCGACAGCGTGAAGCTCAGCAGCCACCCGGCCGCCACCGCCGGCAGGGCCAGCGGCAGGATAATTTTGCGCAGGATGGTCATCTCGCTGGCGCCCAGATCTTTCGCCGCCTCCAGCATCCGCACATCAAAGCCTTTCAGCCGGGAGTAAACGGTGACCACCACAAACGGCAGGCAAAAGGTGATATGCGAAAACAGCAGCGACCAGAAGCCAAGCTGGACGCCAATCAGCATAAACAGCACCAGCAGGGAGATGGCCATGACAATATCGGGCGACATCATCACCACAAACAGCATGCCGCTAACGAACGGTTTGCCGCGAAAACGGTAGCGGTACAGCGCCACGGCGGTTAGCGAGCCGATAAGGGTGGCGAAGGTCGCCGACAGCACCGCCATGGTCAGCGAGTGCTGGGCGGCCTGCAGCAGGCTATCGTTGTTCATCAGCAGACTATACCAGTCGGTGGTGAACCCCTGCCAGTTGATGCCGAAACGCGACCGGTTAAACGAGTTAACGATCAGAATAATAATAGGGATGTAGAGATACGCGTAGATGGCGGTCATAAAGCCGCCGCGCAGCAGTCGACCGATCATTCCAGCTCCACCTTTTTATTCAGCAGGCGCGCCGCGCGCCAGTAAATCAACAGCATCAGGCCCATCACCAGGGTTAAGGTAATGCTGGTTGCCGCGCCGAACGGCCAGTCGCGAATATTGAGGAACTGGCTCTTGATCACATTGCCGATCAGCAGGTTCTTGGCGCCGCCCATCAGGTCGGAAACGTAGAACAGCCCCATCGCCGGCAACATGACCAGCAGGCAGCCGGCGATGATCCCCGGCATGGTCAGAGGAATGATGATGCGGATAAACGTCTGCAGCTTGCTGGCACCGAGATCTTTCGCCGCTTCCAGCAGCGGCCGATCCAGTTTCTCAATGCTGGAGTAGAGCGGCATCACCATAAACGGCAGCAGGATATACACCAGGCCGATAATCACCGCCGACGGGGTGAACATAATGCGTATCGGCGTGTCGATCACTCCCAGCCACAGGAGAAACTCGTTCAGGTAGCCTTTGGTGCTGAGGAAAATCTTCAGCCCGTAGATGCGGATCAACGAGTTGGTCCAGAAGGGAACGATCAGCAGGAACAGCAGCAGGGGCCGCACCTTCTGCGGCAGCCGGGCAAGGAACCACGCAAACGGGTAGCCCAGCGCCAGGCAGGCGAGGGTCGCCAGCAGCGCCATGTTCAGCGAATGCAGCAGCACGTCGTAATAGAGCGGATCCAGCAGCCGCGAGTAGTTGTCCAGCGTGAAGACCAGCTTGACGAAGTTAGCGTCGTCGCGGGTCAGGAAGCTGGTGGCGATGATCATCAGGTTGGGCAGAAAGACAAACAGCACCAGCCAACCGACGATGGTGGCGATCACCACATTCTGGAATTTACTGGTGTTCTTCATCGGCCAGCACCACCTCCCAGCTCTCCACCCAATTGATAGACATTTTCTGGTCAAGAGAGTGGTCGAAATCCGGGTCGTCTTCGTTAAAGAATTCGCTGACCATCACCATTTTGCCGTTTTCCAGCTCCACCACCGACTCGAGGGTCATGCCCTTATAGTTGCGCTCGCGCACATAGCCGATCAGGCCGTCGGCGTCGCTGTTGTGGTGGATCTCATCGACGCGCAGATCTTCCGGGCGCAGCAGGACATGCAGACGCTGGCCGGCCTCCACCGCAAAATTGACGGTGATGTTGCATTCACGCCCTTCCACGCTGGCCCGCACGCGCTGTTCGTCGAGGCGTTCAATGACCGTGGCGTCGAAGATATTAATCTCGCCGATAAAGCTGGCGACGAACAGGTTTTTTGGCTCTTCGTAGATCTCGCGCGGGGTGCCGTCCTGTTCGATTTTGCCATCACGCATCACCACGATGCGATCGGACATGGTCAGGGCCTCTTCCTGGTCGTGAGTGACGAAGACGAAGGTGATGCCGAGCTTACGCTGCAGCGCTTTCAGTTCGTTCTGCATCTGCTTACGCAGCTTGTAATCCAGCGCCGAAAGGGATTCATCGAGCAGCAGCAGGCGCGGTTTGTTGACCACCGCGCGGGCGATGGCCACGCGCTGCTGCTGGCCGCCGGAGAGCTGGTGCGGTTTGCGCTGGGCAAACGTCTCCAGCTGCACCATCTTTAAGGCATCCATCACCCGCGGAGTGATTTCCGCCGCCGGGGTTTTCTGCATGCGCAGGCCGAAGGCGACGTTCTCGAACACCGTCATATGCGGAAACAGGGCGTAGCTTTGGAATACGGTATTAACGTGGCGGTTTTCCGCCGGAACATGAGTGATATCGTGATCTTCGAGATGGATCCGTCCGCTGTCGACGTTTTCCAGGCCGGCGATAAGGCGCAGAACGGTGGTTTTACCGCAGCCAGAGGGGCCAAGCAGGGTGAGAAACTCACCATTGTTGATGGTCAGGTTAAGGTTATCGATGACCGTTTTACCATCAAAGCTTTTGCGAATTCCCGCCAGTTGCACCAGCGGCGAACGCGAACGCGGTTGTATATTCAATTTTTGACTCTGTCCCATGTAGACGCAACGGAAACTTCCGACCGCTGCGGGGTTTGTGATTAACCACCTTTGGGGTTGCACGTTTTTAATAAGGGCCAGCATTCTACGGCAAACGAGGGTAATCGCCAATCCTTGATACGCCTGCATAGTCTACCTTTACACCATAACGTCGGTTCCGTTATTAAATTTCGCTTTACGGGCTAAGAATGACCTGACGCAATATTTGTCTTTTCTGGCTTATCAATAATGTTGTCACAAAAGAAGAGGGTGGCTACATGGATAAATTGCTTGAGCGTTTTTTGCAGTACGTTTCTTTGGACACGCAGTCGAAGCCTGGCGTTCGTCAGGTCCCCAGCACGGAAGGGCAGTGGAAGCTGTTACGCCTGTTGCAGGCGCAGCTGGAAGAAATGGGACTGGTCAAGGTAACGCTGAGTGAAAAAGGGACGGTAATGGGAACCCTGCCTGCCAACGTCGAGGGCGATATCCCGGCCATCGGCTTTATCTCTCACGTCGACACCTCCCCGGATTTCAGCGGCAAAAACGTTAACCCGCAGATTGTCGAAAACTATCGCGGCGGCGATATTGCGCTGGGTATCGGCGATGAGGTGCTCTCCCCGGTGATGTTCCCGGTTCTCCATCAGCTTTTGGGGCAGACGCTGATCACCACCGACGGGAAAACGCTGCTGGGGGCGGACGACAAGGCCGGCATCGCCGAGATCATGACCGCGCTGGCGACCCTGCAGGCGAAAAATATCCCCCACGGCGATATCCGCGTGGCCTTCACCCCCGATGAAGAGGTCGGAAAAGGGGCGAAACATTTCGACGTCGAGGCCTTTGACGCCCGCTGGGCCTATACCGTTGACGGCGGCGGGGTCGGCGAACTGGAGTTTGAAAACTTCAATGCCGCCTCGGTGACCATTAAGATCGTCGGCAACAACGTGCACCCCGGCACTGCGAAAGGGGTGATGGTCAACGCGCTGTCGCTGGCCGCGCGGATTCATGCCGAAGTGCCGGCCGACGAGGCGCCGGAGACTACCGAAGGCTATGAAGGCTTTTATCATCTCACCAGTATCAAAGGCAGCGTCGATCGGGCCGAGATGCACTACATCATCCGCGATTTTGACCGTAAGCACTTCGAGGCGCGCAAGCGCAAGATGATGGAGATCGCCAAAAAGGTGGGCAAGGGGCTGCACCCGGACTGCTATATCGAGCTGGTGATCGAGGACAGTTATTACAATATGCATGAGCAGGTGATCGCCCATCCGCACGTGGTCGATATTGCCCGCCAGGCCATGGTGGACTGCGATATCGAACCGCAGATGAAGCCGATCCGCGGCGGTACCGACGGGGCGCAGCTCTCGTTTATGGGACTGCCATGCCCGAACCTGTTTACCGGCGGCTACAACTATCACGGCAAACATGAGTTTGTCACCCTGGAAGGGATGGAGAAAGCGGTGCAGGTGATCGTGCGTATCGCCGAGCTGACGGCGGCACGAAAAGGGCATTAATCTTCTCAGGCAGCCCGGTAGGGCCGCGAGTCGGACAAGACGCCGGATGGCGGCTAACGCCTTATCCGGCCTACGGTCCAACCGGTGGCCGCGGAACCCGTAGGCCCGGCAA
Organism: Klebsiella sp. GB_Kp056; assembly: GCF_040064755.1. Lineage (NCBI taxonomy): Bacteria > Pseudomonadati > Pseudomonadota > Gammaproteobacteria > Enterobacterales > Enterobacteriaceae > Klebsiella > Klebsiella sp. GB_Kp056. Next base: position 227,351 of record NZ_JBEAJA010000035.1, read on the forward strand.
GCGCAGCGCCGCCGGGCGGTCAACAGCAGAGCGGGTACTCGTCTTTATGCCGGATGGCGGCTAACGCCTTATCCGGCCTACGGTCCAACCGGTGGCCGCGGAACCCGTAGGCCCGGCAA
>NZ_JBEAJA010000036.1:0-193159 GCF_040064755.1 Klebsiella sp. GB_Kp056
CTATTGTGGCGTACCGGTTAAACAACGAGTACCTGACAGCCCCGTATTGTGGACAGCCGCTGCGTTACAGCAGCAGCTTTGTGCTGGTGAAGTCGCAGTGCCAGCCCGATCCGCAAAAGGAAAAAAGCTGGCTGGCGTTTTACAGCCTGTATATGCATCTGGCCCCGGTGTCTGATTATCCTTCATCTCCCTGCTATAAAGTCAGGGACGGGCACAGCGGCATACTGTTACGTCAATATAAAGCCGGGCAAAACGGGTTGCCGGAGGGGGAGCCGGATAACGGTGAAGCCGGAACATATCCTGCCCCAGCGAAAACGAAAAAAAGCCTGAAGGCAGGCGATCGTTTTGTCTCCTCCCGGACGGGGCGTTTTTATGTCACGAAGAACGGAAACGCAACCCTGACAACCTTTGGCCTGGTTCGTTTACTGAAAGAAAATGTTCCGGGAAAAGAACAGTACTGGGTGACGCTGGATCCGGAGCTGATGGAGCCGGACGGCGAAATGCAGGGATTATTGCCGGAATGGATGCAGAAGGCAAAACAAAAAGGGGGGGTCGACTCTGTGGAGCTAACGGGCGAAACAGAAGAATGGAAGGTCAGCGCCGGAACGCCCGTCGGATTTATGGGATGTATGGAATCGCCGGGTGAGGGAAATAATCTCCTGGATAAAGAGTGGTTTGTGCATCTGGAAGTGCTGAGTACAGATCCAAACATGCCTGGATTTTTAGCCAACCCTGAAAAAGTGAAAGGTGATAAACGGTCCGTTCTGGCAGCAAAGGGAAGCGCCCTGTTTACCCGGCAGGATGTTACGGGACAGCCCGTCTTTACAGCGACATCAGCGCGACTGAGCGCGCAGTGCCGGCTCCTCCGTGAGTCAGCAATGCCTGTCGCGGATGAAGCACAAAAATGGTGGTATAAGGTCAGCGGAAGCGGCTGGCTGCCGCAAAGTGATGTTGAAGAAGTAAGTCAGTACGATCTGTTAAAACTCGGGTTTCAGGCGCTGGAGGAAGACGGTAATAGTGACGTGATGAACAGCCCGTATGAGAGCTGGGTACCGGAGGCGTTTGGGGCGATAAGCCGTTCAGCAGAGCAGGAGGTCTCCTGGCAGTACGGACAGGTGCCACAATTTTATCGTGATCTGATGGCGGAGATGGACAGCAACCGGGACGGGAAAGTGACGACAGAGGAGATCAGACAGGCGCTGGCAGTTCGTGATCCGCTGGTGAAAGATGTGGTCAACCGTCTGGTGGTAAAACATCACAGCGAGTGGTGCGGTGGCCGTTCGACGGGGCGCTGGGAAGGGTTTTATAAGGATCTGGACTCGCTGGAAGTGAAATACTGTGAGAAATGGCAGGCGGACCTGGAGTGGATGAGCAAGGTGCCGCCGTTTGATAAGGATGAGGCGGTGTGGCATTTTCATCCGGTGGTGTTTTTGGATACTATTACTGATAAATTTACAGATGTGATTGAATTCCAAACAACTATGGGCGTTTATAGAATTTCAAAGAAATCAGCGGAATTCATATTATCCTGGGAGGCATATATGCCTAAACCATATGTCCCAGCAGGAGATCAATCAAGTGGTGTTACTGTCGGATATGGATATGATTTGGGGCAGCAAACTACTTCATCGGCAAGGGCATTGTTATCTGAGTATTACTCGGACTCACAGGTTGAAAGGTTACTTTCTACAATTGGTAAGAAAGGTAACGAGGCACGAGCAATTGTCCATGAGTTGTCTGATATTACAATTGAAAAAGATAAAGCATTAGACATGGCCATGGTATTAAAAGAGCGATATTGTCAGACCGTTGTTGATACTTATCCCCAGGCAATAAGTCTTCCTCCAGACAGTGCCGGGGCCATATTATCATTAGTATATAATCGTGGGCCATCATTAGCACTTCCTAAGCCTGGGGACCCAATCGATAGGCGTCGTGAAATGAGAGAGATTCGTGATGATTTTGAACAGGGAAATATAAAAAGCATCCCTGAGCGCTTGAGAAGTATGAAGCGTTTATGGCCGAATCAGCGAGGGCTTGGTCTACGTAGAGATGGCGAAGCGAAGTTAATGGAAAATGAAATTTCCAATTGAGGATAAAATGAAAAATTTTATTATAAGAACGTTGGTTCTTGCATTGTTCTTTTTTTCAAGTGTGATTTGTGCTTGCGGCGATAACCCTAATGCCCTTGTTCAGGGGCCATTTAAAGATAATTCCTTCACTAATGGATTTATTTGTTTTCAGTATGCACCTGATAAAAGGGATATAGATTTTTATCTAAGTCGCACCAAGGATGGTGAGTTAGATAACTCTAAAATCGATACCTTCCATTACTCTGACGCTCCAGTGGAATTAATGACCATTTTCTTTATGCAAGTAAATGGACATAGAAATGTTGTTGCTCTTCTTCGATGGCATGTGAATTATGAAAGTAATGGCGTCGAATACCCATATTATTATGAGGTTAAAACATATAAACATGACGAGGTGCGAGGGTATATAAAAAATTTGGATGGAGAAATAGATTCTGAATTATCTGGTTATCAAATTAAAAGGAACGGAAATATCAAAAATTTTCCATTGGGTAATGCCGAGAAAATAAAACACTTTTTGCGCGTTAAGTATAGTATGTGATTTTATATCTACTGTGTAAAAGATCAAGGTTGGAACAACCTGATTTAGTGATAAGCAATACTGAATATGGTGTAGAGTCAGCATTTTTCCTTCTGGGTAAGTAAAGGATTAAACAAAACTGCCAAGACATTGAGTGTCCAAGATGTCACACAAAAAGTTAATGGTGGGCAGAATGGTTACTCTGATCGCCTGCAGAGGTTTGATGCAGTAGCCGCATTGTTGAGAGTTGATAAGGAGTGATTTATGCGTGGCTTTATTTCGGGGTTGTCTTCGTTGACTTTTTCTTTTTATGCATTAGCTAAATCCGACATCGTACAAGGGCCATTAAAGTTAGATGCTAATAGTAGTATTAATATTAAGAAAGAGGGTGGTGTTAATTATCCGCTAGCTCTTTATCTCGAAAGTAATGGCAATAGTTCCAAAGTGGAATCTTATGCGGTCGATGGTAGTGAACCTCATGTGGAAACAGTTTTCTTTACTAAAAAAAAGTAATTGTATTAATCTCCTGAGAGCAACGGCACTTTGCGGAAAAGATAAATGGAACTGCGTATCAGGTTTATGATTATAACTATTCCCTTAATAACCTTTCTATAAATCCTTCTATAAAAAAGGATCAGAATCTTAATGGCCTTGATGGAGAGTTTAATGGTCAGGAATTACATTTCGATTATAAAAATGCAGCAAAAATCAAGACATATCTGCAGTCTCATTATAATTAATGCTGGAAAGCTTTGGTGCTACTTATCAAAGGATTTAAGGCGAGTTTAAAGAGAAAGATGCGTCGGGCTGCGGGATTTCGTAGTCATACCCTACTTGGGAAGAGGAAGACAGCATTGTGCTGGAATTAGATGAACAGGCAGAAGGAGAGGCGTCATGAGCGGAACACTTATCAGGAAGGCCACCGACGCGGTGCAACAGCTGTCAGGGCAGTCACGTTATCGGGTTGATGTACATGAATGCAGCGATTTCCTTGATGTTCTTCGTTACAGCGCGGTGGAATCACTTAGCCAGCCATGGCGCTATGACGTGGCGGTTACCTGCTCCTCTAAAGATATTGCCTGTGAGTCGTTATTGCTGAAACCGGCGTCATTTACTTTCCAGACCCCGATGTTTGACGGGACACCAGCTCTGCCGGTACGGACGGTTTTTGGCGTAGTGGAGTCCTTTCGCCGCGAGTCCACCTCGAATGATGAGACCCGTTATGCACTGACGATCGTTCCCCGTATTGCCCTTCTGGACTATACGAAAGGGAGCGCGATCTACCTCAACCAGTCGGTCACTGAAGTGGTTGAACAGGTGCTGCGTAAACACGGGCTGGAAGGGCCTGATTTTGAGTTCCGGCTCTCCCGGGAATACCCATCCCGGGAGCTCATCACCCAGTGGCGGGAAACCGATCTTGAGTTTATCCAGCGCCTGCTGGCGGAGGTGGGCATTTACTGGCGCTATGAAATGGACGGCCGTCTTGAACAGGACGTGGTGATTTTCCAGGACAGCCAGGAGCAGTATGAGTTTGGCATCACGCTGCCGCTACGCAACCAGGCCGGGATGAGTGACAGCGGGCAGGAGAGCATCTGGGATATTCAGGCTGCATACAATGTTGTGAGCGGAAGGGTGGCCACCCGGGACTACAACTACCGCGAAGCGCTACAACCTCAGGACAGTGCCGAGTACATTTTCAGCAAGGAAGGGATCACCGCCGGGGAAACGTACCATTATGCGGAACCCTTCCTGACAGCAGGTGACGCTGATAGCCCGGAGACCGGGGCATACTTCGCCCGCCTGCGTCACGAACGCATTCTGAACGCGCAGTATCGCGTCAGCGGGCACTCCTCCAGCCTTCATCTGGCTCCGGGTCAGGTACTGGAAACGGACGGCACGCTTCCCGATGCCGTCAGGGAAGGCATCGTCATCACCACGGTGCGCACCAGCGGTTCGCGCAAAAGTAGCTTTACGCTGACGTTTGAGGGTATCCCCTACAGTGAAACCGTCTGTTATCGTCCGGCACTGCTCAGTCGCCCGGTGATATCCGGCTCGCTGCCTGCCCGGGTGGAAAGCGCACAGAAAGGCGACACCTGTTCCTGGCTCGACCCGGAAGGACGCTACCGGGTAAAGCTGGACTTTGACCGCAGCAGTTCTGAACAGGGTTATGCCTGTGTGTGGCTGCGGCTGGCGAAACCCTATGCCGGTGATACGTACGGATTCCACTCCCCGCTTATCGACGGAACGGAAGTGGCCGTCGTTTTTGACGGCGGAGACCCGGATCGTCCCTACATCGCTTATGCCCTGCATGATTCAGAACACCCGGACCCTGTCACCAGTGACAATCATACGCGGAACGTGTGGCGCACTCCGGCGAACAATAAGCTGCGGATGGAGGATAAGCGCCAGGAAGAGCATATCAAGCTCGCGACGGAATACGGCAAAACGCAGCTGAACCTGGGACACCTGGTCAACAGCCAGCGTGAAAAACGCGGCGCCGGTTTTGAACTGCGAACGGATGAGCATGGCGCAGTACGTGCGGCAAAAGGGCTGTTCCTGACGGCTGATGCCCAGGCAAAAGCCCGGGGCCCGGTGCTGGAAATGGCCCCTGCCATCAACCAGATAAACCAGGCGAACAGCCAGATGCAGGCCCTGAACAGCGCCGCCGAAGCGGCCGGGGCCCTGATCTGCGACATCAATACCCAGATAAATTTTGTGACCGACAAAATCAGGGACCTCCGGTCGGCGGTTCTGCTGGGTAGCGCGCCGCAGGGAGTGGCGCTGATCTCAGGTGAACACCTTCAGCTCAGCAGCACCCGCAACACCATGATCAATGCCGGTCAACATCTTGATATCGGTGCGATGAAGCAGCTGTCTGTGACGGTGGAAAAAGCGTTAGGACTGTTTGTCCATAAAGACGGGGCGAAGCTGGTTGCCAACCAGGGAGATATCGAGATTCAGGCTCAGCATAACACGATGGCCCTGTTTTCTGAAAAGCAGCTGACGGTGACCAGCAGTGAAGACGAAATTATTATCAGCACCCCGGAAACCCTGACACTGAACGGTGGCGGGTCTTACCTGAGACTGAGTAAGAACGGTATTGAGCATGGTTCATCTGGTGAGTTTATCATGAAGACGTCTGACTATCTGGTACCAGGATCGGGCGCAAATCTCCCCAACGAAACACCCAATTTCAGCCTGACGGATATCACCCAGGAAAATAAAATCAGCAGCAAATCTTTTAACGACTGACCTTTTGCGCGTTAAGAAGATACACTAACTCTGAATAAGGAAAGACGTATACCATGAAGTACCATTTGAAATTACGTACGATAATCTGTGCCATTCTATTTTGTTTTTTTTGCAACGTTTGGTTTCGGTTCTTCAGATATAAATAACTCTCCGGAAGTTGTTATCAGCCATTTTTATTCTGACTATCTCACTGCCTGGAATGACTCAGATGTTGGGCGTGGGTTGGAAAAAAGCCAGCAGGCCATTGATAAATATACAACAAAGCACCTTCAGAATCTGAAAAACAATGATGATTCAGGAGCTGATTATTTTACAAATGTGCAGGAAATCTGCCCTGAGTGGGCCAGTGAGATAACTACACATATCTCATCGCTAAATAATAGAAAAGCCATTGTTGAACTGAGTCTTGGTCACAGTGACAGCGAATCTAAATATAAAATAAACCTTGTCAAAAATGATGATAGATGGCTCATGGATTCAGTGTTATTTGTTTCCAGTGCCACAGGTCATTGCAACGATAACTAATGGTGAATAATATGTTTAATAAAGAAAGCGCCATTAGCACGCTGAACGCAAACGCTGCGGTCATCGCAAGAGACAACTTAAATAGATTTAATCGTGGGTTAGATGAATACCTCAAATATGGGAAATCCCGGTGTGCCCATTATGTTAAAGTAGCATTAATCCAGGGGGGATTATCTTCAAGAAATTCAGGAATAAACTCTGCCAAAGATTATGGTCCATGGTTGCTTGAAAACAATTTTCAGGTTGTTGATGATGCAGTGGCAGTACATGCTGGCAATGTCTATTCAATTTCAGGCCAACAGACGGGTGATGTTGTCATAATCCAGGCTGCACCGGGTCATTCAGATGGGCATATGGCTATGTTTAATGGGACAAAGTGGGTATCTGACTTTGTTCAGGAAAAAGGGTTTTACCCCGGCCAAGCCTACCGAAATAACAATATAGCCTACAAGCTATACCGTTATTCAGACAACAATAGTGCAACCCAGAGTTCTCCTAAAACCCAAAAAGGGAAGATCAATATTGTCTGGCCAATACCCTCTAACGACCGAGGGAAAGAATTCAGTAACCTGGAAACAATAATCGCTCATCTGGGTGGGGAGTCAACCGGACAGTACGCGATTGGCCGTAGCGGGATGTGGCATGGCGGTATACATATCACACATGCAACGACCCCGTGGTGTGCTCTCAGTGGCAAAGCCCCTCTGGAGGCATTCGATTTCCCGGTTGCCTTTAAAGGCGAGCAGGCAATACGTTGCATGGCTGATGGGGAAATTGTTGCTTATCGTATCTGCAAGGATTATCTGACGCTTGGCTGGGAGTCCGGTCCGCTGAGTTTTTCGGGGTCATTTGTCCTGGTTAAACACTATATTCAACCAGGTGAGAAAGAATCCAGCGGACTGCATTTCTACACCCTGTCTATGCATCTTGCGCCATATTCGGCCTATGAATGTGAAAAAAAAATCCACTGGATAACTCAGGATACGCTCTCTGGTTATTCAGAGGCCGACTGGTTGATTATGGATTTGAGCCGCAGCGACCAGAGGCCAGCAAGTGCAGGTAATGTCAACAAAGGGACAGTTGTTACTTGGGATGCCTCAGATACTACCCTCACCGCCACCCAGGGGGGACGTACTTATGGACTGGCGACGCTGAATGCGGATAGCGGAAAACTGAAATCGGGCCAAAGAGTCTGGATGCTGGTCGACAATAACAACATTAAACCGGCGCTAGGAAGTGGCCCTGGGTGGTGGGAGCATTTGGTTCCACAAGCAAAAGAAGTCATGGTTTTTGATAAAACAGTCAGTCTCAGTTCACCTCTCCCTATTAAGGCCGGTGACTCGATTGGGCACATGGGCTACTACCAGGCTCCGAAGGATGGGGGATATGAGGCGAGATATCAGGTGCATATTGAATGTACCAGCATGGACGATAATCTGGAAAAATTCCTGACCAATCCGGAAAAAGTGGGGGAGAAAAACCCACTATGGCTGAAGTATTCTCCTGGCCTTGCTCTGTACACAAAAGATGTCGCGAAAGGCACCTTCTCAAAGGGGGCGACGTCAACAACGCGGACAGGCATCCTTCCGTTGAGCAAAGTCACAACTGAAACGGATAAATCAACAAAACAGGAATACTGGCAGCTACGGCCAGAGAATGCCTACGTCCCCAAAGGTCAGGCTGAGCCTCAACTGTTGTCACAGTATGATCTGGCAAAGTTGGGTTTCAGAACTGAAACCGCTGAGCCTACCAGCTTTGATTACCTGGATGGGAAAAACCAGCCTATTGGATTCTTCCGCAGTCTTATCAACGTACTTTATGAGGCTGCGACCGGTGATACCCGGACCAGTCATGCACTGGTGAAGCATAATTATCAGCGCCTTCTTGATAAAATTGATAGTGGAAACGACCGTTACTCGCCAATGGAATACTGGAGAGCACTTCATAATCCTGACTATCGTAACGTCATTCAGAAAACAATCGTAAAACATCCCAGCGACTGGTACTTCAAAAAAGGTGATTCCATCTGGCAACCATTCCTGAATGCACTTAAGAAAGACGCTCCGGAATGGAAGAAATATAGCGAAGATTTCCTTGATAAAATGGCATGGATGCAGGATGTCACTACGGAGAAGCTAGGCCCATCGTTATGGCATATGCATCCAATAATGTTCCTTGGTGCTCTAAAACCACGAATTGATATAGATTGGAGCAAGCTGACCAAACAACAGTTTACTGATGCTGTTTATGAGGCCGCTCTTAAAGAACAAGAAAAATCAGGTATTCCAGCGGCAATAACAACGGCTCAGGCCATTGATGAATCGGGGTATGGGCGTAAGGTTCCAGTTGATTTAAATAATAAGACATATAGTTTTAATCTCTTTGGAATAAAGGCTAAAAGTGGACAGGAATTTGTTGAGATATGGACCACTGAGCATATCAATGGAAGTAACATTAAAATTAAGGATAAGTTTGCAGCATATAACTCTTTTGAAGAAAGTATTGCCGACAGAACTAGATTCTTAACTGAAAACAAGAGATATGCCTCACTATTTGAAAGCGATGATCCTGAAAAATGGGCTCATGGTCTTCAGGATAAAGGCTATGCCACAGACCCTAATTATGCTTCAAAGTTGATTTCTATAATGAAAGGTAGTTATATGAAAAGCAGAGGTTTGAAATGATTAAGATCATGCTATCCATCTTATTATATGGTTTTTGTTGCTATTCCTATGCTACCGACTTTTGTTCGGAACTGTCCAAAACAGCCGAGAAGGAACAAGCATATGTAGATCATGCTATGAATATATTTAAGGTTGTATCGAAGACAAGACTTTACTTCAACGGCGCACCAAGTGAACAATGCAAGATTAATAATTTATTTTTAGTTAATGGTGATCTTGTTTCAGGATACACCACTCTTAATGGATATTTGTTTGCATCATATTTCAAGAAAAATGGCGATTCGGTCGATGGATGGCTCAAACTATCAGATTTAAAAAATACCGGATATACAAGTGGTCCATCAAGTGACGAACAAACTGTTTTTAATATTATTCCAGATATCATAAGGAAGAACAAACTAACTACAGCGCCTGAAAAATGTATCAACATCAGTGGCGATGATACTGACAATAAATACTATAAATTCGCTATAACCAAAGAAGCACTTGAGGAATGTAAAGACGTTCAGCTCACTCCATTTAGCATTTTGGTTAAAAAAGGAACCCAAGAAATGTACACAAACCAAGGGGATGAAATTGATAAATTTCACCCAATTGAGTCAAGTTAAAAATCGAATCACATAAAATGCTGATTGCTATAGAAAGGACATAATACGCCAACATCAGTCTTAGATATGATGGAGTTTTTGATAGGACATTTAGGCAATCGGGCAACCTAGATGCCTGTGTGTGGCTGCGGCTGGCGAAACCGTATGCCGGTGATACGTACGGATTCCACTCCCCGCTTATCGACGGAACGGAAGTGGCCGTCGTATTTGACGGCGGAGATCCGGATCGTCCCTACATCGCTTATGCCCTGCATGATTCAGAACATCCGGACCCTGTCACCAGTGACAATCATACGCGGAACGTGTGGCGTACCCCGGCGAACAATAAGCTGCGGATGGAGGATAAGCGCCAGGAAGAGCATATCAAGCTCGCGACGGAATACGGCAAAACGCAGCTGAACCTGGGACACCTGGTTAACGGCCAGCGTGAAAAACGCGGGGCCGGTTTTGAACTGCGAACGGATGAGCATGGCGCTGTACGTGCGGCAAAAGGGCTGTTCCTGACGGCTGATGCCCAGGCAAAAGCCCGGGGCCCGGTGCTGGAAATGGCCCCTGCCATCAACCAGATAAACCAGGCGAACAGCCAGATGCAGGCGCTGAACAGCGCAGCTGAAGCCGCCGGAGCCCTGGTCTGCGACATCAATACCCAGATTAGTTTTGTGACCGACAAAATCAAAGACCTCCAGTCTTCGGTCCTGCTGGGTAGTGCTCCGCAGGGAGTGGCACTGACCTCAGGTGAACATCTTCAGCTCAGCAGCACCCGCAATACCATGATCAATGCCGGTCAACATCTTGATATCGGTGCGATGAAAAATCTTTCTGTAACGGTAGAAAAAGCCCTGGGTATGTTTGTGCATAAAGACGGGGCGAAGCTGGTTGCCAGCCAGGGAGATATCGAGATTCAGGCTCAGCACAACACGATGGCCCTGTTTTCTGAAAAGCAGCTGACGGTGACCAGCAGTGAAGACGAAATTATTATCAGCACCCCGGAAACCCTGACACTGAACGGTGGCGGGTCTTACCTGAGACTGAGTAAGAACGGTATTGAGCATGGTTCATCTGGTGAGTTTATCATGAAGACGTCTGACTATCTGGTACCAGGATCGGGCGCAAATCTCCCCAACGAAACACCCAATTTCAGGCTGACGGATATCACTCAGGAAAGCAAAATCAGCAGCAAATCTTTCAATGACTAAGGGCTGATGATGGATCCATTAATTCCTCATATGCGTAATGTGTTTTTATTTGCATTTTTGCTTTGTTTATCAAATTTTACACAGGCATCCGGGCAAACAAGCCCAGAAAGCATCGTGTACAATTTTTATAAATCATATTTGAAAGAAGAATCATCGGACAATAGTCGATTTCTCAGCCAATATGTTTCTGATGAATTAATGAAAAGCATTAATGACTCAATGATGTGTAATTATGATTCTGATGATTCAGTGTCGGCAGAAGAACGCGAAGGGAAATGTTCACAAAATCGCGAATGCAAGCAGTTTAAAGGGCGCTATATTTGTAACTGGCATGGTGCTTGGGTTGATACTGATGTTGATTATTTTACAAAATCACAAGATGTTTATCCTTCATGGAAAGTAAGTATAAGTACCTTTGATGTATATCAGAAAAAGAATGACTCTTCAGTTAACGTTATTTTAGGAGCAGATTCCGAGCCTAAAGTTAAATTTAAGGTTGTGCTGGAAAGAATTGATGGGGAGTGGAAAATCACCAGCGTAACGGAACAATAAGAATGTAGTCATTTTCTAAATTTCTCACCTCGACTACTTATACAAATACCAACATATCTACGGAGAGACGTTCATGTTGAAGAAGATTATTTTTGCTTGCTGTTTATTCTGCGTGGCCAATATAGCCTCAGCTTCAGCGAACGATAGTTCAATGCCTCGGGAAATTGTTGCAAATTTTTATCATGATTACCTCGTCGCATCTGAAATGCCTGATATGGAATCAGCTGATAAACTAACTCAAAAAGCTATTTTTGAATATACAACTGAGCATCTCAGAAGTCTGCGGGATAATGATGAATCAGGTGCTGATTATTTTGTCGATGCTCAGGATATTTGTGAAGAATGGAAAGACAGCATTAATGTGGAAACTGTTTCAGAGAATGACCAGGTCGCACAAGTGAAGCTAATATTAGGATATGGTAAGGGCGTATCCCTGTATGCCGTTAACCTGGTTAAAGAAAAAGGGAACTGGTTAATGGATTCTGTTAAGCCCATATCTCATAGTAGTATTTATTGCCCTCGGCAAGCAGAGGGGGAAGAATAAATGCTGGACAAGAAAGTAGCAGTTAGTGTTTTAAACACTCAGGCCCAAGCCAGAGCGAAAATTAACGCTGAAAATTTTAAAAATGGCATAGATAAAAAACTTAAATATGGCGAGTCAAAATGTGCCCGCTATGTTAAAAAAGCATTAATAGCTGGAGGGGTATCTGCAAAAAATTCAGGAATTGAATCAGCTAAAAATTATGGCCCATGGTTGCTTGAAAATAACTTTAAAATTGTGGATAGCGCTACAACAGTGCGTACTGGCGGTGTATTCACAATTTCTGGTCAGCAAGCGGGGGATGTTGTCGTAATCCAGGCAGCACCACATCATGTGCATGGTCATATGGCGATGTTTAATGGTACACACTGGGTATCTGATTTTGTCCAGGAAAGGGGGTTCTATCCTGCCCAGATATATCGTGATCAAAACATACGCTATACACTTTATCGTTATGACGATAATACCACATCAGAGCAGAACGCCACGGCTACCCAAAAAGGAAAAATTAAGATTGTCTGGCCGATCCCTTCTAATAACCGGGGAAGTGAGTTCAATAATCAGGAAGAGATCCTCTCTCATGTCGGGGGGGAATCCACCGGGCAGTATATGATTGGCCGAAGTGGGATGTGGCATGGCGGGATCCATATCACGGAAGCAACGACCCCGTGGTGTGCTCTGAGTGGCAAGTCTCGTCTTGAAGCACTGGATTTCCCGGTCCTCTTTAAAGGCGAGCAGGCTGTGCGATGCATGGCTGACGGCGTAGTGGTTGCTTATCGTGTCTGCAAGGATTATCTGACGCTTGCATGGGAATCCGGCCCACTGAGCTTTTCCGGTTCGTTTGTTCTGGTTAAACACTTTATTCAACTAGGGGAGAAAGAATCCAGCGGGCTGCATTTCTACACCCTTTATATGCATCTTGCGCCGTATTCAGCTTATGAAGCTGAATCAGAAAATCAGTGGGTCATTCAGGATACTCTAAGAGCATATTCTGAAATGGACTGGCTGACGGCGAAACTGACTTCAGATAAAACTTCTCCACAAATTGCCGGACACATGCCTAAGGGGGCAAGGGTGGAGTGGGATCCAGCAGACAGCAATCTTAACGCCACAGGAAATAACAAGCGAAAATATGGTCTTGTAACACTGAAAGGATTACCAGAAGAAACCAGTAGTACCCTCACACCTGGTCAGCGCTATTGGGTTGTTGTGGATAATAACAATATTAAGCCAGCGCCGGGGGCCGGTCCAGGCTGGTGGCGGCATTTGCGTCCTCCCGCAAAGGAAGTCATGGTATTCGATAAGACAGTAAGTCTCAGTTCTCCATTTGCTATTAAGGCCGGTGACCCGATTGGCCACATGGGCTACTATCAGGCACCAAAAGATGGCGGTTATGAGGCACGATACCAGGTACATATCGAATGCACGAGCATGGATGATAATCTGGAGAATTTCCTGACCAACCCAGAAAAAGTGGGGGAGAAAAACCCGCTCTGGTTGAAGTATTCTCCTGGCCTTGCTCTTTTCACAAAAGATGTTGCGAAGGGCACTTTCGCAAAGGGCTCGACGTCGACAACGCGGACAGGCATTCTACCGTTGAGTAAGGTCACAACTGAAACTGATACCTCAACAAAGCAAGAATACTGGCAGCTGCGACCAGAAAATGCCTATGTGCCCAAAGGCCTGGCGGAGCCTCAACTTCTGTCACAGTATGATCTGGCGAAGCTAGGCTTCAGAACTGAAACCTCAGAGCCTACCAGTTTTGATTACCTGGATGGAAAAAACCAGCCTGTTGGATTCTTCCGCAGCCTTATCAACTCGCTCTATGAAGCTGCGACCGGTGATACGCGAACCAGTCATGCCCTGGTTAAGCATAATTATCAGCGCCTGCTGGATAAAATTGATAGTGGAAGCGACCGTTACTCTCCGATGGAGTACTGGAGAGCACTTCATAATCCCGACTATCGTGACACCATCCAGAAAACAATCGTTAAACATCCCAGCGATTGGTACTTCAAAAAAGGTGATGCTATCTGGCAACCTTTCCTCAATGCGCTGAAAAAAGAAGCTCCAGAATGGAAGAAATATAGCGAAGATTTCATTGATAAAATGGCATGGATGCAGGATGTGACCACAGAAAAATTGGGGCCTTCATTATGGCATATGCATCCAATTATGTTTATAGATGCAATAAAACAAAAGCAAAAATATATAATTAATTATACTAATTATTCCAATACGCTCGAAGAAGCAATTAATAAACAGATGGCCATTCCCGGGAGCGCTGCTCCTAAGTGGGGCATATCAAGAAATGCTACTCGTAGCGAAGTTGAACAGCGTATAACTCCCTCAAACCTAACTAGCAATACTAATATGCTCCAATTTTTAGAAATAGATAGGCCGATGGGTGTTTCCGTCGAAAAGTTAGACGCATTTTTGAAAGGGAAAGGATCTCTTGAGGGTACTGCTGATGCATTTATTCAGGCTGCTAACGATTTTGGTATAAATGAATGCTATCTCGCTGCTCATGCGGCAATAGAAACAGGAAATGGTCAGAGTGTCCTCGGAAGAGGCTCATCGTTTTCCTACAACCATCAACCATCGCGAACTGTTTATAATATGTACGGAATTGCTGCCGTGGACGGCAATGCTGTTGGTGGTGGAAAGGCAACTGCTTATTCTCGTGGCTGGTTCTCTCCGGAGCTAGCAATTAGAGGCGGAGCTGAGTGGATTTCGCAAAAATTTGTTCATCAAAAGCAAAACACTCTCTACAAAATGCGTTGGAACCCACTCCGTCCTGCGTCACATCAATATGCTACTGCGGTGAATTGGCCTGAGCATATTGCAGCAAGAATGTATGAAATTTGTGGTGACTACCATGAATTCGACAATGAACTAATTTTTGATGTCCCAGTTTATAAAGGGTCCAATTAATGAAGCATCTCAATTTAAGTTTGTGTTTGTCATTGTTGTTATTTGCAGGTAGTTCAATCGCTGCAACTACCTGCACATCAAGCGAAAATTTTTATTCTTACAATCTCTCTCAAGAACCAGTTCCCAAAGAAGCTACGTCAAAAGGAAGAGTTTATTTTTATTCTTTACCCAAAAGCGATTGTAAGACAAGCACTTTTATAATCAATAATGATAAAGTGCTTAAGTATAGAGAAAACAAGGAATATAGTTTCGTAAACTTTGTTAATAAAAATGGTGCTGTCGTTGATGGATGGGTAAAGAACGAAGAAATTGCCTCTAGTGATGAACAGAATAATGAGTTAACTTACGGTGATTTTGCATGGATAGTAAATGGCAAAGAAACCTTTCTTTTAGGAAAGGCCACGCCTGAATTAAATAAGTGGGCTAAAGAGTCTGGTGTAAAAATTCCTGATCCCGACAATCACGGTTTTAATAATGGGTTCGAATCTTGGACTTTAACAATTAAAAACGAAATTGTGACAATATCTCAGGCCAATGAGATAATAGAGAAAAGATTAGGTTTTGATGATACGTATGTATCAGCGATCACATTTATTGATGATAAATACAAAACCACACGAGGTATAAAAGTCGGCGACAGCTGGAATATGGTAACGTCAAAATATGGAATGGGTAGTCATAAAGATACTGAAGACGGTTGCAGATTCTATCAGTACTTTGATATGAAGCTAAGCTTCTGCCTTGACTCATCGAATATTGTGCATTCTATTTCGCTTGAAAACTACCCGACAAAACCATAGCAGTTATTGCTGATTCAGCATATATATACGGATGATACATTCTGGCTCAAGGTAGAGCCCATACTTCAAAGCGATAAAAGGACTTTTAATGAAGGAATCCCTAATTCTGAAGTGTATCTTCATAATCTCAATTTATTTATACTCAAGTATTGCATTTGCGAACGACGAATGTGAAAATTATGGAAGAAAATCTGAAGCATCGCAAACTTACATTAATCCGGATAACAATTATTTTGAAGTGGCTTCCACAAAGCGGCTTTATTTCTTTAGCTCCCCGAATAAGGCTTTCAAGATAAATGATCTTTTCCTGGTGCCAGGAGACATTATAACCGGGCATACAGAATACAACGGTTATGTTTCTGCTTCTTATGCAAAAAATGATTCATGGTCAGTCACTGGATGGCTTGACAAATCACAACTAAAACACCTCGACATAAAAAACAATCACCCTATAAAAAATCATTGTGAATTAGTTTCCGATTTAGCTGCCACACAGGCTTTCAGCGGAGGGCTCAAGATACCAAGCAATGCATTCTCAACAGCGGCTAAGACAAAGGTTATGCTCTATAATGCACCTGACCGAATCTGCCAAAAAGAAAACACCTTTATTATCAAAGGCGACAATGTATATGCCCTCAAAAAATATGCAGATTTCATTTTGGCGCAGTATGTGACAACGTCGGGGAAAGATGTTTTCGGCTGGATTCCCCAATCAGAACTAAAAGAGTTCAATCCAACCATCACACTTTATAATAACACTCAAATTAATATTGTTGACTTTATCGTTATAAAAATAAGAGATGGATTGGGATTGGTTCTTTCTATAGCAATAAACTTTCTGGCATAGATGAAGACGAAACAGGTTCTTCTTATATAGGAGACTTCCCTAATGCTGTCGGAGGGTTGTATAAATACACAATGCATATTTATAAAGATATCAGTTTGGTTTCCTCAAATGCTAATTATGATAAGAGACAATATACAATTGATGATGATTATATAATCTCGGCAATTAACGTAGAAACGCCAGCGTATTCTACCTTACGTGGAATAAAAGTTGGCGACCCTGCTGATAAAGTGTTTAAAGCCTATCCTGCGAATCAGGCACAAATTACACCTGAAAAAATCAGTTACACGCTAGGTGATATGTATCTGGATTTCACACTAAAAGCTAACAAAGTAGCATCAATTAACATGGGGATACCTATCCCTGGAGAGGAATAAAATGCTTCAGATAATCAGAAAAGGCGATAAAACCACTCACGGCGGCTCGGTCCTGACCGCTTCCGATACGATGAAATTCGGCGGTATTGGCGTTGCCCGTAAAGGTGACAAAGTGTCCTGCCCGGTTCCGGGACATGGCCCTACAACCATCGTAGAAGGCAACCCTGATTACCTTGATCATGGTATCCCGGTTGCCTTTCACGGTCACAAATGTGCCTGTGGTTGCACATTGATCAGTTCATTTGCCGCAGCAAAGGTTGCCTGATTATGCCCGTCTGGCTGGATGCCATCCCTGAAAAGGCTCCTAAGGTAGCACGTCCCGGCACCGGTCGTTGGCTGCTATTCCTCGCGTTTGTCATGCTGGGGGGCATAGCGCTCACGCTATGGTGCTGGACGTCAGAGCGAACCGGATTTGTCTTCTGGTTCACCGCTCTGGGTCTTCCATTTTGCACCTGGGGGCTTATTTTCGGCTTACGCCGATTTGCCTATAAAGCAGAACAGGTCGGTGCGGAATCACGCAATGCCGAGCGGGAAGCACTCATCGACAGTGAAATTCTGCGCGGTCAGCGCTGCGCCTGGATCCTCGGTACTTATATTCAGAGTCCGGCCGGAAACAAAGTCGATGACCTGCTGAAGGCAATGAAAGTCGCAGCTCCTGTTATCGAATTCTCTCGCCCAAGAGGATGTGACAAACCGGTCAGATACGCGGCATTACCAGAATATCAGACTGATTTAACGAAGGCCCTGAAAGCAGCGGTTAATAAACTGACCACACGTGTAGAGGGGATAGTTAAGCCGCTTCCGCCCGAGCTGCCATGCTGGCTGGTGCTGGATTGTGATAACGATCTTTATCCCCTGTTTGAAGAGCAGCTTAAAGCCAAGCTCTCACACAAGACGGGCAGGATTTTTCGCCTGATGGCCGGAAAAGGGCTGGGGGCGTTTGATGCCTGGCTGGATAAGCGATGGGATACTCCGGGCATTTTGGTTGCCATCACGCTGTCGTTACCGGCGTCTCCCCGGGAAGAAGATGCTGATGCTGTCTCAATGGTGGTATTGAGCAACCGCAAAGCCCATGCCTGGGCGGATGCGCTTCGCCTTCATCGCCCCGAAAGGGGAACAGAAACAACGCTCACAAAGACACTTACCCGGGCGCTGATCTGGTCGAAGACCCTGCCCAATGAACTCAAAGGAGGCTGGATCTCCGGTCCCACATTGACGTCGGGCAGCGGCTGGAATAATGCCTGCGAAGAGAGCGGAGTGGAATTTAGCCTTTCAGAAGACAATTCCAGTATCGATCCCGTGCTGGGATATACCGGCCATGCTGCGCCATGGCTGGCCATCACGCTTGCCGATGCGGCTTTTGAACAACGAGGCCCCCAGGTTATCGCCGCCCAACCCGTCGCTGACAAGGACGACATCTGGGTCGCCGTCATCACCAAAGAAGAAGTTCGCAAGGAATCGACTAAGAATGTCTAAGGTAAAAGTAAAAACACTCATCGGCTCCATTGTGACTGTCGCCTTTTTCCTGACAGCCATCGTGGCATTTTTGTTTTATGCCTTTCCGGAAAATGTGGCCTCAGCCACCGGCTTCGGGCCGTATGACAGTCAACAAATACTCACATTCTGCGCCATTATGGTTGCGGCGATGTTTTTACTCGGCTGGCTGACAGAGAAGGCTTTCGACTTCGCCGGTAAATCCGGGTTGTATTTCCAGTGGGGGCAGAAAAAGGCTGAGAGTATCACTCCGGTGGCAAACACCATTCTCAGTGAAGAAGATGACGATGAGCTGGTCTTCAGCGAAGACGCCGTGTCTGAACACCTGCGCTTTCGCTATGGACGCCGCTGGCAGCGTAAAGTGCGACTCCTGCTGGTGATGGGCAACCCGGACGACGTCGAGAAAGCGGCACCGGGTCTGCGTCATGACCTCTGGCAGGAAGGCGACGGCAACGTACTGATTTATGGCGGTGATGCGCAGTCACTTCCGGATGAGAACTTCCTTTCAAAACTGAAGCGCCTGCGATCTCGCCAGCCGGTTGATGGCATTATTCAGGTGATGAGTACTTCAGCCCTCCCGACAGATAGCGAACGGGATGCTTTCTTGCGTTGCCGCCAAAAAGCCGATCATCAGCTGGGCTGGCAGGCGCCTGTCTGGCTGTGGCTGACTGACAAAGCCAAAGGTGCTCAGCAGGACGCGGACACGGCTGCGACAGGGGTGATATTCGGACCGGAAGGCACTGTAAAAGAGGCGGATAAGGCATTGACTACGCTGTCTCAGCGCCTGCAAAAAGCCGGCATGGCACAGATACTGAACAATCCGGTTCATAACGGCCTGCTCCAGTTATCTTTCCGCCTGCAACACGAACTGAAAGCCAGTCTGACCGTTTTGCTCAGCGGGTTGATGCAGGGATCTGCGGCCTGGCGTTTACGCGGAGTCATGTTCAGCTCTGAGATGGCCGTTGCCGGAACGGTGCCGAACACGCGCCTCGACACGCCGACATGGAAAGCCGTCATTGATGACTGTGATGCCGTCAGCGGCAGGAAGCTGGGCGTCGACTGGCTGAAGATGCTGAGGTTAATTCTGCTTTCCCTGATTGTCCTGTGGGGGGCCGGTACCTTGCTGTCCCTGATCGTTAACCGTACCCAGATTTATGAGGCACAGGAAACGGCGAGGCAGGCAGCGGATACCGCAAAACCACTGGCTGAACGCCTGCACAACCAGCTTGTACTACAGCAAGCCATTGCCCGTCGGCAACATCGTGAGGCGACCGGCGCCCCATGGTACACGCGCTTTGGTCTTAATCAGGACAGTGAAACGCTGGCTGCTCTCTGGCCGCTGTATGCGATAAACAACGCACAGCTGATGAGGGATGCCACCGCAGATTATCTCAAGCAGTTGCTGAATGCTTTTGTGCAACTGCCTCCTGCCAGTGATGCCCGTACGCAGGGCACACAGCACACCTATGACGTGCTCAAAAGTTATCTGATGCTGGCCCGTCCTGACAAAGCAGACGCAGACTGGCTGGCAAAAAACGTACTGGTAGCCTGGCCGAAGCGTCAGAATGTGGCGGATGGCACATGGCAGGACCTGGCACCGAAACTGCTGGGTTTCTACGCACAGAACCTCCCGGCTCATCCGGAATGGAAAATTAAGCCTGACGCGGAATTAATCAGCACGGTCCGTCAGATCCTGCTCAAGCAGATTGGCCAGCGGAACGCTGAGTCCGGGTTATATCAGGACATGCTGAAGCGCGTGGCCAGCAACTGGCCTGATTTAACGCTTGCAGATATGACCGGCGACACTGATGCCTCAACGGTATTCAGCACTGACGAAGTCGTCCCGGGAATGTTTACGCGTCAGGCCTGGGAAGAGCAGGTTCAGGATGCGATTAACGAGGTCGTCAAGACACGCCGCGATGAAATTGACTGGGTACTGACGGATAAGACGCACCAGACAAGGAGCGATATCTCCCCGGAGGCGCTAAAGGCCCGCCTGACTGAACGCTATTTTACCGATTTTGGTAACGCCTGGCTGAACATGGTCAACAGCATTCAGTGGCAGGAAGCTACGTCACTTTCCGAAGCGATTGCCCAGCTCAATCTGATAGGCGATGTCCGCCAGTCACCGCTGGTTGCCCTAATGAACACGCTGGCCTGGCAGGGGAAAACGGGGGGGAAGGGAGAACGACTTGCCGACTCGATAGTGGACTCAGCGAAAAAACTGATCGGTCAGAAAAAAAATGCCAGACAGTTTATTGAACAGGCACAGGGCCCTAAAGGTCCGCTCGATGGCGTGTTTGGACCGCTGATGGGGCTGATGGAAGGTAAAGACGGCACAGGTGCCAACGGTAACCTCAGTTTCCAGTCCTGGCTGGCTCGCGTAACCCAGGTGCGGCTCAAGCTTCAGCAGGTCACCAGCGCCCCGGATCCGCAGGCTATGTCGCAGATGCTGGCCCAGACAGTATTCCAGGGCAAAGCCATCGATCTGACCGATACCCGCGATTACGGCAGTCTGGTTGCGGCGAGTCTGGGTCAGGAGTGGAATGGATTTGGCCAGTCGTTATTTGTGCAACCGCTGGATCTGGCCTGGCGGCAGGTACTTGCCCCGGCTGCACGTAGCCTCAATGCCCGCTGGCAGACAACTATTGTCGAACAGTGGAATAAGGCCTTTGCGGGACGATACCCCTTTAAAGCCACCGGCAGCGATGCCTCGCTGCCGTTACTGGCTCAGTTCCTGCGTAGCGACTCGGGTCGAATCACTACTTTCCTGAAAACTAATCTTGGCGGGATCATCCACCTGGAGGGGAATCGCTGGATCGTTAACCCTTCCACAAGTCAGGGGATGGTTGTCAGTCCGGATTTCCTCCGGGCGATTAATCAGCTGGCGGAACTGTCAGATATCGTGTTCTCTCAGGGCGATGCGGGTGTTCACTTCGAACTGATGGCGCGACCTACACGGGATGTTGCCAGAGTGCAGTTAATCCTCGATGAGCAGAATCTGGACTTTTTCAACCAGATGGAAAGCTGGCAGAAATTCACCTGGCCGGGGAATACTTACTACCCCGGCGTATCGCTCAGCTGGCGAAGCGTCAACAGCGGTATGCAGCTCTATGCAAACAACCAGGGTAACTGGGGTTTCATTCGCCTGCTGGACAAAGCCCTAATCACGCCTCTTGATGCGAGCCGCATGCAGCTGATGTGGATCACGCCCGATGGGAATCCACTGAAGTTTGTGATGCGCAACGAGCTGGGCGACGGTCCTCTGGCGTTACTGAAGCTTCAGGGTTTCACGCTGCCTGAAACCATATTTACGGTTGCAGCCAGCGCTGAAGAGGTCGAATAAAGATGAGACAAGGAAAAACATGAGTTCACCCCAGGCACTGTTATCGGCATGTACCACAAATCAGGAAGAGCAGCAGCATCTTATCGGAAAAGCCTCCAGCGCCCTATTATTATGGGATAACTGGCTGCACCCGTTCACCCCGGGGTCTGAAACCGGGGACGATCCCGCATACGATGATAATTTTCTGCTGATGCGTGAAGAGATCAATAAGATATCGGGTACCGATTCAGCGCGGTTGTGCGAGCTGGCCCGAAAGTGTCTTTACGAATGCGCAAAAGACATTCGTGTGGTGACCTGGTATGTGCAGGCCCGACTCAGCCGCGACGGTGAAAAAGGGTTGGCTGAAGGTTTATTGCTGCTTGTCGCAATGCTGACTCGCTACGGGCAGGC
The DNA here is from genome assembly GCF_040064755.1 of Klebsiella sp. GB_Kp056. NCBI lineage: Bacteria > Pseudomonadati > Pseudomonadota > Gammaproteobacteria > Enterobacterales > Enterobacteriaceae > Klebsiella > Klebsiella sp. GB_Kp056. The sequence goes on from NZ_JBEAJA010000036.1 coordinate 22,160, forward strand.
ATGTCATCCTCAGCGTCCCGCAGCACGTAAAGCTGCGCTGCAGTGGCTGAACAGTGCAAAAGTGATTGATGCACTGCTGTTATGGCCTGAGGTAGACCGCAATGATGCCGGTCTTACGGCGGGCGCCATAAGCCTGCTTGAATCCACAGTGGCGGACTGGCCGGAAGCCGAGAAACCGTCTTTTGCAGGGCTTTGTACCACTCTTGAAAACCGCCTGGCACGTTCGGGGGGGATGGAAGCACTGGTCCCCCAGAACAGCAGTACTCAGGAGCACGGACGCGAACCGGCCCACTCGGATTCACCACAACTGTCAGCGGTAAAATCGGGCCGCGATTTACTCGACCAGGCAAAGTTACTTTCCCGCTGGCTGAGCGAGCAGCCGCAGGGCTGGCTGGCCTCTTACCGGCTGATAAAGACCGTGCGTTGGGACACGGTCGATCAGATCCCTCCGCTGGACAGTAGCGGGCGCACCCGCCTGTTACCGCCGAAGGTCGAGTATCGGGCTCAACTAAAGCGGCTCTGGCTTCAAAAAAACTGGACTGAACTGGTTGAGCAGACCAGTCAGATGTTTTGCGAGGGCGTGAATCATTTCTAGCTCGATCTTCAATGGTATCTCTGGCAGGGGCTCAGTCATGCCGGTCACCCGTGGGATGCCTGGACAGATTCCGTTCTTCTTGATCTGCGACTGCTACTTCAGCGCCTTCCGGGACTTGAAGGCCTGGCATGGAATGACGGTACTCCCTTCGCTGATGAAGTCACCTCCGCCTGGATCGCTGGAAAAGTGAATGAAGAAGGCCTGCTGTATGGCGATGAACCCGCAACCGTCGTTAATGGCCAGGCTGATGATGTGCTGCTTCTTGAATCCGAAGCTATGGCAAAAGGCGACGCGGAAGGACCCGAGGCGGCGCTTGCCTGGCTCCAGTCCCGACCAGGAATGGACACACCACGCCATCGCTGGCTGATACGCCTGCTGATGGCCCGGGTGGCAGAGCAGTATGGTCGAAACGATATGGCGCTTCACCTGCTTGGCGAACTGACCACCAGTGCACCACAGCTGACGCTGGAAGACTGGGAACCCGCACTGTTGTTTGAAGTCCAGGCTCGTCGCATGAAGCTGCTGCGCCTGAAAGCCGGTCGCAGCGAATCTGATAAATCCCGTCTGATGCCTGAGATGGATACGCTATTGGCGCGCCTGATCGCCATCGACCCGGCCCGTGCCATGGCGCTCTGTGGCTAATGTACTCTTTAATAATTTTCAGGAATGCCGTTCATGGATGATTTAACCCTGCGCTATTACGAAGCAGAGATGCGCTACCTGCGAGAAGCCGGTAAAGAGTTTGCCCGGGCTCATCCGGACCGAGCAGCAATGCTTAATCTGGATAAACCTGGCGCCCGCGATCCCTATGTGGAACGTCTGTTTGAAGGCTTTGCCTTCCTGATGGGCCGTTTGCGTGAAAAGCTGGATGATGATCTGCCAGAGCTCACCGAAGGGCTGGTGAGTCTGCTGTGGCCGCACTATATGCGCACCATCCCGTCGCTGGCCATCGTTGAGTTCTCCCCTGACTGGCGTAGTCTGCGTCAGGCCGAAATGCTGGCGGAAGGCTTCTCCGTTCTGTCACGTCCTGTCGGGCCGTATAAAACAGCTTGTCAGTACCGGACAACCCGCGATGTGCCGCTACAACCGCTGCACCTTGCTGACGCCCGCCTGCATACGGAAACCGATGGCCGCTCTGCTATCCGTCTGCGCTTCGAATGCCCTGAAAAAGTGGACTGGCGTAAAGCCGGGATCGACAAGGTCGCCATATTCCTCAACGCAGAGAGTCCGGTTAGCTCTGCGCTGCATCTGGCAATGACCCGTCGAGTCCACGCCATGTATGCCCGCCATGCAGGGACATACACCGAACGTCATCAGTTTGATGGCTGGTGCAAACCCATGGGCTTTGATGACAATGACGGCCTGTGGAAGAAAGCCGATACAGCCTTCAGCGGTTACCAGCTACTGCTGGAGTATTTCAGCTTCCGTCCGAAGTTTATGTTTGTGGAAATGCGCGGCCTCGAGGCCATCGGGCTCACTGCGGCCAGCACCTGGTTTGAAATCGACATCGTGCTCAGTGAAGCCTGGTCATCCGATCTGCCTTTTGAAACGGAAAACTTCCGGCTGCACTGTGCGCCGGTCATCAACCTCTTCACCCTGGAAGCCGACCCGCTGACGCTTAACCCGCTGGAGAACGAATACCTGCTCAGGCCGCTGCGTCTTCAGGATGGTCACACCGAGATTTACAGCGTCGATAACATCCATGGCGCGGTGAAGAATGGCAAACATCCTTATGTGCCGTTCACCAGCTTTCGGCACCGGGGCGGTATGATGCGCCACGATGCTCCTGAGCGTTATTTCCACACTCGCGTGAAACGCGGCCCCTCTGGTCTGTATGACACCTGGTTAATTCTCGGGGGGCGCTCGTTCGAGCTGGAGCAGCTGTCCGATAAACCAGAATCCCTTTCGATGCGAATAACCGGTACCAACGGCCAGCTTCCGCGTAAGGCACTGGAAAGCACTCTGCTGGACAGGGTGGTCAAAACCGGCAAAGTGCCCGTCAGGGTACTGAACGTCACAGCACCGACAATGCCGTTATATCCCCCGGCAAACGATCGTTTTCACTGGCGGGTGATGAGTCACCTCGGATCAAACTTCCTCAGCATGATGGACAATCCGGAAGTGCTGCGGGGCACGCTGGCGCTCTATGACTGGACCGACGATGAAATGAATCGCCGTCGGCTTGAAGCCATCGTCGCTGTGAAGCACACCCTGATCCGCCGTTTTGAGAAGGGCTTTATGCTCAGGGGCGTTGGCATTGAGGTCACGCTGAATACGGATAATTTTGCAGGCGAGGGCGATGTAAATCTCTTTGGCGAGATGCTGCACCGATTCTTCGCGCGCTATGCCGATATTCACCTCTTTAACCAGCTCACGCTGGTGCTGCAACCGACAGGGAAACGACTGAGATGGCGCGAGAATCACAGCCAGCACGTACCGGGCTGACGCTGGCCCTTAACAAAGATATCTGGCGGGCCAATTTTTATCGTTTCTGCCAGCTGTTGGAACAGGAAAATCCGGACGCGCCGAAACTGGGCACTACCAGCCATCCGGGCGACGACCCGGTACGATTCAGGCCCTGGCCAGGTATGGGGTTCCCGGTCAGTACCCTGAAAGCGGTGGAGACCGACGAAGACCATCCGACATTGCCCCCAACGGTCCGCACGACATTTCTTGGTGTGTATGGGGTGGACTCCCCTCTGCCGACGTCCTGGCTGGACGATATCGCGCAGCGCCGTGAAGGACACGAGGCGGTCACTTCATTCCTGGACATTTTCAGCCACCGGATCACTACGCAGTATTACCGGATCTGGCGAAAATACGCGTATCCGGCAACCTTCGAGGCCGGTGGGCGAGATGCCACATCACAGTGTCTGCTGGGGCTGGTGGGACTCGGTATACCGGGTACGTCTGAGCAGGTGGCAACGCCGGTGTCCCGCTTTCTGGCCCTGCTGGGCACCATGCGTTTGCCCACGCGTAACGCCGAAGGCATCCGGGCTGTGGTGAGCCTGCTGGCGCCAAATACCCGGGCAATAATCACCGAACCGGATCCGGTTAAGGTTCGTATCGATAACCGCAGTGGGCTGGGGGGCGGAAACCGTATCCGTCTTTCGCAGCGGGCCACGCTGGGTAAAACGGCCAGGGAAGCATGCAGCCGGGTACTGGTGACGCTGGAGACAGCGGATCCGGACGAGGCGGAAGGCTGGTTACCCGGTGGTGTCCTCCATACCGATTTGCTGGTCCTGCTGCGCGTCTATCTCGGCTACCGCAGTGACGCCCGACTGCGTCTCACCGTACCTGTACGATTGCTGCCTGAGCCCCGCCTTGGCAAAGGCAGGCGTATCCAGCTGGGCCGCACCGGTTTGCTGGGGCTGAAAGCTGGCAAGCTCAGCAATAGTCGGGAGAGTCTGACCGTCAGTCTGGGCTGCTATGAAGGGTTGCAATGTTCTGCGTTACCGTCCGCTGAAGACGGGCACTACCGCTTCGAATAATCACGTACTCCCACTCTCAATAAAGGAACTTTTGAATGGCAACAATAACCCGCTGGTGGGCGCTGACGCTTATTGCCTGTGGTCTGCTCTCAGGCTGCGGTCTGACGCAGACCGTCACGGACGGTACGGTCAGCATCACGAAATCCATCTTCTACAGGAAAATTAAAACGCTGCATCTGGATTTTACCCCGCGTACGGCCATTAACGCCGATGGCGCACAGACGCCGCTGGCGACCATGGTGAGAGTCTATCAGCTCAGGGATCGTAAAGCGGTTGATGCCGCCGATTACCAGACGCTACTGCGCAAGGCCGATACGGTACTTAAGGACGATATGCTGGCGTCAAAAGCGCTGCTGGTGATGCCCAACGGCAGCGTGACGCTCAATGTTCCCATGGATGAAGATGCTCAGTTCGTGGCGGTGGTGGGACTGTTTAACCGCCCGGATCAGAAGGATAACCGCTGGCGCCTGGTGCTGACCCGTGCCGACCTCGACCCGGACAAACCCCGCACGATTGAACTGGCTGATGGCTGGCTCAGCCTCGTGCCGGTGAAGGAGTGACGTGATGGATAACTGGTCAGCGCTTTTTGACGGACAGACCCGATATTTTCTGGATATCAATGACAGTTCAGTGAAGCCGGATGTTCTGCGTTTTTACGGCAGGGAAGCACTGAGCGAACCATTCAGATGGGACATCGAGTTCACCACGCTGCAGGCGAACATCCCCCCGGAAGAGGTGCTGATGAAATATGCCTCCTTCCGCATGCGTGGCGGCAAAAATATCCACGGCATGGTGACCCGCCTGGAATGGCTTTCCACATCCAGGGACCAGTCCCGTTACCGGCTTACGCTCAGTTCCCGCCTGGCGCTTCTGGGATACACCCGACAGTGCGCGGTATATCAGAATCAGTCCGTTCCTGAGGTGGTTGAGCAGGTGCTGCGTAAACACGGGCTGGAGGGACCTGATTTTGACTTCCGCCTGGAGCGCACCTACCCGCCGCGTGAAATTATCACCCAGTGGCAGGAGACGGACCTGCAATTCATCCAGCGTATTTTGTCTGAGGTGGGGATTTACTGGCGTACGGAGATGGACGATGTGCGCGGTCTGGATACGTTTATTTTTGCCGACAGCCAGCTTAACTACCAGTTTGATGTGCGCCTGCCGTACAGCGAGCCATCGGGGTTGTTCGACGGCGCGGCAGAATCGGTCTGGGATGTGCGGACCTGGCACAATATCGCCACCGGCACCGTCGTCACGCGGGATTACAACTACCGCACCGCCACCACGCCGATGGATACGGTGGTCAGCGTGCGCAGTGATGCGGTGACGACGGGCGAACACTACCGCTACCAGGAGCCGTACCGGGAAGCGGGCGATGACAGCGACCCGGAGCCGGAAACCGAATCCGGCGCGTTCTGGGCCCGACTTCACCACGAGCGGGAGCTCAACAGGTCGGCACGCATTCACCTGTTCAGCAACGCTTCACATCTCGCGCCCGGGCAGGTGCTGGAGCCGCAGGGGAATGTCATTACGGCCCTGAAACAAGGCGTTATCCTCACGCTGGTGACCTTTCGTGGCGCCCGTGATTCCCGCCTGCATGTGTCGGTATGGGGCATGCCTTATACCGAACGATACTGTTTCCGCCCGGCGGAAATCCCGCGACCGGAAATCCACGGCACACTTCCGGCCCGGATTGAGAGCCGGGAAAAGAACGATATCTACGCCCATCTGGACGAGCAGGGGCGCTACCGGGTGAAGCCGGACTTCGACCGGGAGGGTACGGAACCGGGTTACGGCTACCTGTGGCTGCGGATGGCCAAGCCTTATGCCGGTGAAACGCTGGGCTGGCACACCCCCCTCACCGACGGGACCGAAGTGGCGATTGCGTACAGCAACGGCGATATAGACCTGCCGTATATCGCGTATGCGCTGCACGACTCGGCGCACCCGGACCACATCACCCGTGACAATCACACCCGCAACGTGCTGCGCACCCCGGCGAACAACAAGCTGCGGATGGAAGACAAGCGCAGTCAGGAGCACATCAAGCTCGCCACGGAATACGGCAGGACGCAGCTCAACAGCGGGCACCTGGTGGATGCGCAGGGGCAACGTCGCGGCACGGGCGCAGAGCTGCGCACCGATGAGTGGGGAACCCTGAGAGCAGGAAAGGGACTGTTTGTCAGCGCGGATGCGCAGGCGAAAGCGCAGGGTGACGCACTGGATATGAGCGCTGCGCTGAAGGAAATAGACCGGCTCAACCAGCAGCTACAGCAGCTGGAAATCGCGGCGGAGCAGGCGCAGGCGCTGAAGGCGGATGTTGACAGCCAGATACGGATGTTTGAGCAGCGGCTGAAGCCTCTCAATAAGGCGCTGCTGATGTCCGCCCCGGAAGGGATGGCTCTGACCAGCGGCGAACATCTGCAACTGGCCGCCGGCAAAAACGTCGCCATCAGTGCGGGCGGGGACATCAGCACCGGCGTCATGGGTAACATGACCGCCCTGGCCGGAGAAAAGCTCGGCCTGTTTGCCCGCACCGGACAGCTGAGCCTGAAATCCGGGGAAGGCCCCGCGGAGGCGCAGGCGCAGAACGGCAATATGAGGCTGTTTGCGGAGAAGAAGCTGACGCTGAGCTCAGCGAGTGACATCTCCTTTGCAGGAAAAAAACGCATCACGCTGATCGGCGGAGGAAGCTATCTGCGGCTTGAGGCCGGGAAGGTCGAGTATGGCACGACAGCGACGTATATAAGGAAGGTGAAGCGGACGATGGCGGCTGGTGCAAATTCAACACCAACGTCACCAATATCGATGCCATTAGTTGAAGATTTAATCAGGGATGGATTCTTCGATGAACAATTCCGGATCTTGAATGATAGTGGTAAGCCTATGGCCAATGTTCCGTATTTTATCTCTAGCGAAAGTGGTGAAACATTTAAAGGTGTCACCGACAATCAAGGTCTATGCAAACGCGTTTTTTCAAAGGAATCATCCAAACTTACCATCTGGTTAGGTGTCCAGGCTCTGGAGAAATGGTAGATGACTGAGTATTCAACGTTAACTAATGAAACTCCACATTCAACGTACGACGTAACTGGTTTGTTAATGCCCGCTCGAGCGTTTTTTTTTACTGTTGTTGATGAGCCAGGTAAAGACGGTTTTTTAGTTAGAAAAATATATGCTTCAAACTCTGATTCTTACCTTTCAAAAATGGATTTGTCAGAAGCGAAAATACTTTCAGAGACTAATCCGGAACGATATGGTTTAATTCCAAAGAATTTTTCTGCTCCCTACTCTGTAGCAGAGCATGTGATGGGGGATAATGCATCAGCGTATATCTCTACTAGTTCTGCATTTCCGGAAGGATCCCCAAGATTTGAAGGTAAAACAATTATCGTTGATATTGATAAAGCTGTTAAATCAGGTGCAAAATTAATTACTACAGAAGAGATACTTAGGAGTCTTGACGATTATAAGAAACAATATCCCCACCTGGAGAAACGCATTGATAAAATAGCAACTTATGTTAAGGATATAGATAAAGAAGTATTGCTGCACGGTGAAAAAATACCAGCTGCTGCAGTTTTTACTCCAGAAACATTAAAATACACAAAGTATTTTACGCGCGGTGCTCGTGTGGTACAGGTAACAGGGATTGTCTTCACAGCCTATGATCTAGAGCAGGCGTCTGAAAAATCGCTTAAAAACGGTAGCGTGAAACCGATAGCTGCTGAGGTCATCAGACAAGCAGGAGGATGGGGGATGGCAGTTGCCGGAGCAAAAATAGGTACAGTGGCAGGTGCGGCGGTTGGTATTGAGACAGGGCCAGGGGCGGTTCTGACAGGACTCGTTGGCGGAATTATATTCGGAACTGCAGGCTACTTTGGAGCCGATTGGGTGGCGGATTATATTGATGAAAATTAATTTATTTAGTTTGTTTAGAAAAAAGAATGAATTCCAGGATGAATTTCCTTTTGTACAATTTAGTGCTTTGCCAAAGGGATGGGATGTATATCCTTCATTTGTTTCTTTAGAAAAAAACAATATATATGCTCACTCAGCGCGATTTATGATTAATCCTGAAGATCTATCAGTTATTGAGTGTTTAATTAGGTTGTTTTTTAATGAAAAAGTGGAAATAAATGAGAGGAAAAAGAAAATTGTAGATCATAATAAAGTTCTCATTTGTTATAAATTTAAAGAGTTTGGACAGGATATAGTAAGGCTTATCACTAATGATAATGAATTTGTCAAATGTCTTTGTGAGAAAGGCTTAGAGCCGCCAGGGCCAGAAACGGTATTCCCTGATAAAAACCTTGGTGATTATGGTAGTCTGCAAGGAGAGATGGCGTTTTGGTGGGATGTATATTGGGAACCATTTTGGAATAGTTTGAGGGAAGATGAAAAAAAACAATATCTCGAACGAAGTAATTTTTCGGTTGATACTATTGAATTTTTGGAGTGCCGTCATTAACTAAAAAATTTACAACATTACTCGCCTTGGTTATCTGAAATTGTCTACATAAAATTTATAGTGTCCTTTATTAGTGTTAGACCTGTTAGCTCAGGGATCGTAAAGCGGTTGATGCCGCCGATTACCAGACGCTGCTGCGTAATGCCGATACGGTACTTAAAGACAACGTACTGGCGTTAAAATCGCTGCTGGTGATGCCCAAGGGCTGCGTGACGCTCAATGTGCCTATGGATGAAGACGCTCAGTTCGTGGCGGTGGTGGGGCTGTTTAACCGGCCGGATTATAAGGATAACCGCTGGCGACTGGTGCTGACTCGTGACGACCTCGACCCGGACAAACCCCGCACAATTGTGTAAGCACACCCGTTTTAGTTCCACGCACTTTTTGAGATTCCCGGTTTTTTCTGCCATCAGCCGGTACTCTTCCGGCGTCAGGTTGTTCAGGGATTCATGAGTCCGCTGGTTGTTATATTCCATCAGTCAGCGCTCTGTCATTTTCCGTGCTTCATTCAGTGTTCTGAACAGGTAAAAATCCAGAACTTCTGTCCGGTATGTCCGTTTGAACCGTTCGATGAACGCATTCTGTGTTGGTTTACCGGCTTGATAAATTCGGCTGTACGCTATGTTCTTCGCCCCTTTGTGCCAGCGTAAATGAGACCAGTTCTTGCCCGTTGTCCATCCGCATCTTCAGCGGGTAGCTGCGGTTTATCACGATCCTGTCCAGCACCCGGACGACTCGCTGAGCCGGGATATTAAGGTTGATTTCTATCGCCCGTGCCTCACGGTTAAAAATTATCCACCACATTGAAGGTCCGAAAGCGTCTACCGCACACCAGCGCGTCGTGCATAAAATCGATGGACCAGCTCTGTTTTAACGCTTGCGGCGTCGTCAATGGTGCTGGATTACGTACTGGCAGCCGTTGCTTTCCCTTACGGCGAAAATTCAGTTTCAGCAGGCAGTAAATCCGGTGAACACGTTTATGGTTCCAGGTATGGCCCTGCCTGCGCAGCAGCTGGAACAGCTTCTTAAAGCCGTAGCGCGGATAGCGTTCAGCTAGCACATGGATCACCGGCTCATCACGCCGGGTATCGGGCTGATAAAAATACACTGCCCTGCTCAGCGATAACGTCCTGCAGGCCTGGCGTAAACTCATGGCAAATTGCGCCGTCAGATAGCTGACGAGTTCACGCTTTATCGCTGGTTTTAAAGCTTTTTTCGATTACGTTTTTTAACGCACGATTTTCCAGACTCAGATTGGCGAACATTTGTTTGAGACGGCGATTTTCTTCCTCCAGGTTTTTCATCTTTTTGATATCTGAGGCTTCCATACCGCCTACTTCGCCTTCCAGTTGTAATAGTTGGCTTCAGAAATACCGGCTTCGCGGCAGACATCCCTGACGGTACGTCAGGCTTCAACGGACTTGAGAACGGCGATGATCTGGTGTTCGGTGAATCGTGCTTTACGCGTGGCGAGCTCCTCAAAGGACATCATCAATATGACGGAAGATCTCTAAAAGTGAATGGTTTGGTTCACAGGGATGCTTACAAGCGATAGGGAAAGGAGAGTGTAGGTTTATGTTTTCGCACGGAATGTTGATGTAACGCAATGGGGGCTGAGGGAGAAGACTATTGCGGCTGGTTATGGTGTCCCCTGCAGGAATCGAACCTGCAACTAGCCCTTAGGAGGGGCTCGTTATATCCATTTAACTAAGGGGACAAGGCGGCACGAGTATAGCGTTTTTCGCCCGCCTGAGTAAGAGCTATACCGTCTGACTGCTTAAACCCTCGCCATTCTGAGCGCTTTTTTATGCCCGGTCGGCATTTTTGGCTTTTGCAGCGGCCTGCGCGCGAGCTTCCGCTTTTCGCTTGTTGCTCATGTCGTTACGGATCTGCGCATGGCTCAGCAGTGCGAAGATGAAGGTCCCGCCGCAGATATTACCCGCCAGCGTCGGCAGGGCGAAAGGCCAGATGAAGTCGCTCCAGGGCAGGCTTCCATTAAACACCAGATAAAGGATCTCCACCGAGCCCACCACGATATGGGTAGTATCCGCCAGGGCGATAAGCCAGGTCATCAGAATGATCACCACGATCTTGGCGGCGCCGGCGAGGGGAAACATCCAGACCATGGTGGCGACCAGCCAGCCGGAAATAATCGCATTGGCGAACATCTCCGTCGGGCTGTTTTTCATCACATCTTCGGCGATGCTGACGAAGGCCTGGCGGGTCGGCTCATCAAAAACAGGCATATAATTGAAGGCCCATGCGGCCACCGCGGTGCCGATGAGATTGCCCGCCAGCACCACAGACCATAGCCGCATGAGTAAACCGACGTTTCCGGGGGTGGGATTGTGCATCACCGGCAGTACGGCGGTGACCGTATTTTCCGTGAACAGCTGCTGGCGGGCCATAATCACGATAATAAAGCCGAAGGTATACCCGAGGTTCTCGAGTAAAAACCCTCCCGGGATCCCCTCCAGCTTGACGTGAAAAATCCCTTTCGCCAGCAACGAGGCGCCCATCGACAGACCGGCCGCAATCGCAGACCACAGCAGGGCCAGCGCATCGCGCTCCATCTCTTTTTCCCCTTCCTGACGAATATGTTCATGGATCGCCATCGCCCGCGAGGGAAGACGGTCTTCATCCACTTCTATCTCCTCCCCGCGCTGCTTTTCTTCACTTTCGACCTCACGTTCGTCGTCCGCTGGCTTTAATTTGTTATCATCAAGTTCATCCATTTCGTGGCCCTCGCTATCACTCTGTATTGTAATAGCGTAGCGGCTTTACCTGGCGTCTGGCTGGGCATACTCTGAAATCGCAAAAATGGTAACGTCAGATTTTTGTCGCTCCGCTAGAATAGGAGCCCCGCGATCTCGTTATTCCCAGGCTATGATCAAATCAACAACTTGGGTGATATAGACATCGTTCAACGTGCTGTTACAATCGCTCACATCTGTACGGGCGGAAACGTTGTCTTTCCGTCATGGATGGCAACTCGCGATAGCCATAAAAACCAGGGAGACATCTATGAATTATCGCCTGTCGGCGCTTGCGCTTGGCGCCACATTGCTGGTGGGATGTGCCAGTTCCAGCTCTGGCGATCGGCCGCAGGGGCGCTCAGACCCGTTAGAAGGGTTTAACCGCACGATGTTTGACTTCAACTTTAACGTGGTTGATCCTTACGTGCTTCGTCCCGTCGCGGTGGCATGGCGTGACTATGTTCCGCAGCCGGCGCGCAATGGCTTAAGCAACTTCACCAGCAACCTGGAAGAGCCGGCGGTGATGGTGAACTCCTTCCTGCAGGGCGACCCGTATAAAGGTATGGTCCACTTTACCCGCTTCTTCCTGAACACCATCCTCGGGATGGGGGGTCTGATCGATGTCGCCGGGATGGCTAATCCGCAGCTGCAGCGCGTTGAACCGCATCGTTTCGGCAGCACGCTCGGCCACTATGGCGTCGGCTATGGCCCGTATGTGCAACTGCCATTCTACGGCAGCTTTACCCTGCGTGACGAAGGCGGCGATATGGCCGATGGCCTCTATCCGGTGCTCTCCTGGCTGACCTGGCCGATGTCGATCGGCAAATGGGCGGTAGAAGGGATTGAGACACGCGCTCAGCTGCTGGATTCCGACGGCCTGCTGCGTCAGTCTTCCGATCCTTACATTCTGGTGCGTGAGGCTTACTTCCAGCGTCATGACTTTATCGCCAACGGCGGTAAGCTGACCCCGGCGGACAATCCGAACGCCCAGGCCATTCAGGATGAACTGAAAGATATCGATTCACAGTAATCTGCGAATAAAAAAAGGGTGAACATGATGTTCACCCTTTTTTGTTGCGCGCTGCTTATCAGAAGCGGTAGTTGAAGTTGGCGCCGTACAGCCAGGCGGTCCCTTCGGAGCGGAAGGTATACGGGCCTTCCTTGATTTCCACATGCTGCCCGTGCATATAGGAAATCCCGACGTCAACCGACGCATCCTTGTTGAACGCGTAGGTGGTACCCGCGCTCAGCCACAGGCGATCCTGGTCCGGAATGGAAATGGAGCGATTGTTGGCCGGTACCGGGCTGTCGTCGAAGGCGATACCGGTGCGGAAGGTCCAGTTATCGTCGTAATAATAGGTCGTCCCCAGCGCTACGCGGTAGGCGTCCTTAAAGCCTTCCTCTTTATAGAACAGCGTCTGGCCGTTGCTGCCGGTGGCTTTCAGCTCCTGGAACTGGCTCCAGCTGGTGTAGGTCAGACTATAGTGGACCGCCCACTGCGGCGCCACGCGGTTATAGCCCGACAGTTCCCACATTTCCGGCAGGTTAAGGGTCAGTGAACCGCCGGTGGTCTGGCCGTTAGTACCCGCCGGCAGACCGAAGTTGCCAAGGATCTGGTTATAGGCCGCTGGCAGACTGCTGCGATAGTTACCGTCGAAATCGATCTTGACCTCGGAACGGTAGGTTAAACCGTAGCGGTTGTTCTTATCCAGCTCATAGAGGATACCGGCGTTCCAGCCAAAGCCCCACGCATTGCCGTTAAGATGGGCGATCTGCGTGTCGGCTGGGATCTTCGCCACCTGACCTGCCAGCGCCGGCGGCAGCGCGCCAGAGCCAGCGACAATCTGGCCCAGATCGCCTGCATAGCGCTCGATCTTCGCCTTAGCGTAGACCGCATCGAAACCTAAGCCAAAGCTCCAGTTGCTGTCGAGGCGATAGGCGCCGCTCAGGTTGAAGTTAGCCGTAGTCAGGTCTGTTTTACCGCCCATGCTGCCGGCCGCATAATCATCGTTATACTCTGTTGCCAGGCCGTAGTTGGAGGTGATGGACGCCCCCCAACCGAACTGATCGTTAATCGGCGCGACAAAGTGGAAGTTGGGTACCCACGCCGTCGGGGCGATATTGTCCGCATTCAGGCTTTTGCCGGTGGGGGAAGTGCCGGAGACATTGACGCCCGGGTCGACAAAAACGGCGCCCGCCGACATAGTCGGACGGTCAAACATCATAATTAATGCCGGGTTACGACTGGCATTGCCTGCATCATCTGCGATAGCCCCTTCACCGGAATAGGCCCGACCCAGCCCTGATGAAGAGAATTCGTTGAGCTGGAAGCCTGCTGACCAGGCCTGGGTGGAAACAAGTGCGACAGCCACTGCAAGGGCAGATTGGGTAAAGCGGGTTTTCTGGCTCATGCCCATAACCTCATTGAGTTATTTTTTTTTAAACTATGTTACATGCCGTAACAGAAGCGCGGAAGTGTAGGGTCTGCGGTACAACAGAGAAATCAGACCAGTGCGCTGAGTATAGGTCTGACCAGATGAGTTGTTGCAAGTTTGTTTATGAAGTTTTTCAATTGTGATAACAGAAACGCGATCCAGCTGGCAAAATTGTCGGGGGGAAGGCGACGGAGAAAAGGTGATTTTTGTTTTAGATCATTTTTAAGTGTGATTTCTGTCACTTAACGCGGTGATAGCGATTATCGGCTGGAGGCAAACCGGAGGGCGGGCGTAAAATAGGCACATTAATTGTCTGGCACCGCAGGTGCATATCCAGAGGAAATCTACGATGAGTAAATGTAGCGCTGATGAAACCCCGGTTTGCTGCTGTATGGATGTTGGGACCATTGTCGACAACACCGACTGCACCGCCTCATACAGCCGCGTATTCGCCAACCGCGCGGAAGCAGAGCAAATGCTCGCCGCGCTGAGCGAAAAAGCCCGCAGTGTGGAATCTGAACCGTGCAAAATTAATCCCGTCTTCGCCGACGTTGACGGCGGCGTAAAGCTGGATATCGATTTTGTGTTTAGCTGTGAAGCCGAATCCCTCATCTTCCAGCTGGGTCTGCGTTAATCCCTCCGCTTAGCGCCCCGTGAAAGGGGCGTTATCTTTTCTGTTCAATGTGTTTTGGCTCGCAATTTTTCGCTTCCCCGATTGGCTTAATGTAAAAAATTAGTTAACAATGCTATCAGGTCAGACCACTTGGTTGTCTTGGTTAACAGGGGAGAGTTATGAGTCAGGCATTACCGCTTATCACCCGTCAGGGCGATCGCATTGCCATTGTCACAGGGTTACGCACGCCGTTTGCGCGTCAGGCGACGGCATTTCATGGCGTTCCTGCCGTTGATTTAGGAAAAATGGTGGTTGGCGAAATGCTGGCGCGCAGCGACATTCCTGTGGAAGCCATTGAACAGCTGGTCTTCGGTCAGGTCGTGCAGATGCCGGAGGCGCCGAATATCGCCCGGGAAATTGTGCTCGGTACCGGAATGAGCGTGCACACCGACGCCTACAGCGTCAGTCGCGCCTGCGCCACCAGCTTCCAGGCCGTGGCGAATGTCGCTGAAAGCCTGATGGCCGGCACCATCCGCGCCGGTATCGCCGGCGGTGCCGATTCCTCCTCTGTGCTGCCTGTCGGCGTCAGCAAAACGCTGGCCCGCGCGCTGGTCGATGCGAACAAAGCCCGCACGCTGAGCCAGAAACTGAAGCTGTTTTCCCGCCTGCGGCCGCGCGACCTGCTACCGGTCCCCCCGGCGGTGGCGGAATATTCAACCGGCTTACGGATGGGCGATACCGCCGAACAGATGGCGAAAAGCTGGGGGATCAGCCGGGAACAACAGGATGCGCTGGCGCATCGTTCACATCAGCTGGCGGCTAAAGCTTGGGAAGAGGGAAAGTTGTCCGCGGAGGTGATGACCGCCTATGCGCCCCCCTTCCGCCAGCCGCTGGAGCAGGACAACAACATCCGTAAAAATTCAACCCTCGCAGATTACCAAAAGTTACGCCCGGCCTTCGACCGTAAACATGGCACCGTTACCGCCGCCAACAGCACGCCGCTGACGGATGGCGCGGCGGCGGTGATCCTGATGACCGAGTCGCGGGCCAAAGAGCTGGGGCTGACGCCGCTGGGTTATCTGCGCAGCTATGCCTTTACCGCCATCGACGTCTGGCAGGATATGCTGCTGGGGCCCGCATGGTCCACGCCGCTGGCGCTGGAGCGCGCTGGCCTGACGCTGGCGGATCTCACGCTTATCGATATGCATGAAGCTTTCGCCGCGCAGACGCTGGCCAATCTTCAGTGTCTGGCAAGCGACCGCTTTGCCCGCGAGGTGCTGGGCCGCGCGCAGGCCACCGGTGAGGTGGATGAGAGTAAATTTAACGTCCTCGGCGGCTCTATCGCCTACGGTCATCCCTTTGCCGCCACCGGCGCGCGGATGATCACCCAGACGCTGCATGAGCTGCGGCGACGGGGAGGGGGATTTGGTCTGGTGACGGCCTGCGCGGCAGGCGGTCTGGGCGCGGCGATGATTGTGGAGGCTGAATAATGGATACGGTTTCCGCTTTTAAGCTTGAGGTCCGTGCGGACAACATCGCGGTGATTACCATCGATGCCCCGGGTGAAAAAATGAATACCCTGAAGGCCGAGTTCGGCAATCAGGTGCGGGGACTGATACGCCAGATACGCGACGATAAGTCGGTGCGCGGCGTGGTATTTATCTCCGCCAAAGCCGATAACTTTATCGCCGGCGCAGATATCAACATGATTGCCCGCTGCCGCAGCGCGCAGGAGGCGGAAGCGCTGGCGCGCCAGGGGCAGCAGATTATGGCCGAGATCCATGGCTTGTCGATTCCGGTCATTGCCGCCATCCATGGCGCTTGTCTGGGCGGCGGACTGGAGCTGGCGCTGGCCTGCCATGGCCGCATTTGTAGCGATGACGAAAAAACCCGACTCGGGTTGCCGGAGGTACAGCTTGGCCTGCTGCCGGGTTCCGGCGGGACGCAGCGTTTACCGCGGCTGATCGGCGTCAGCACGGCGCTGGATATGATGCTCACCGGCAGGCAGTTACGGCCGCGCCAGGCGCTGAAGGCCGGTCTGGTGGACGAGGTGGTTCCGCAGACAATTTTACTGCAGGCGGCGGTGGAGCTGGCGCTGAAGGGGCGCCCGGCCAGCCGCGAGGTGCCTGTTCGCGAACGCGTGCTGGCGGGCCCCCTGGGTCGCCATCTGTTATTCCAGTACGTCGGCAAGCAAACGCAGCGCAAGACCCAGGGCAACTACCCGGCGGTGAAGCGAATTTTGCAGGTCGTCGAGAATGGTCTGGCCCATGGCTGCAGCAGCGGTTACGCCGAAGAGGCCCGCGCGTTTGGCGAACTGGCGATGACCCCGCAGTCGCAGGCGCTGCGATCGATCTTCTTTGCCAGTACCGATCTGAAAAAAGACCGTGGCGCTGAGGCGGAACCCGCTCCGCTGAGAAGCGTTGCCGTCCTGGGCGGCGGCCTGATGGGTGGGGGGATCGCCTATGTGACTGCCTGTAAAGGCGGACTGCCAGTGCGAATCAAAGATATTCAGCCGGGCGGGATCAACCACGCCTTAAAGTACAGCTGGGATCTGCTGAACAAACAGGTTCGCCAGCGTCGACTGCGCCCCAGTGAGCGCGATCGTCAACTGGCGCTGATCACAGGCACTACCGACTATCAGGGCTTTACCCATCGCGACGTGGTGATTGAGGCGGTATTCGAGGACCTGGCGCTGAAACAGCGGATGGTCAGTGAAGTGGAGCAAAACGGCGGGCCGCAGACTATCTTTGCCTCGAATACCTCGTCGTTACCGATAGGCGATATAGCCGCCCATGCCAGCCACCCTGAGCGGGTGATCG
Organism: Klebsiella sp. GB_Kp056; assembly: GCF_040064755.1. NCBI lineage: Bacteria > Pseudomonadati > Pseudomonadota > Gammaproteobacteria > Enterobacterales > Enterobacteriaceae > Klebsiella > Klebsiella sp. GB_Kp056. Next base: position 39,340 of record NZ_JBEAJA010000036.1, read on the forward strand.
GCCTGCACTTTTTCAGTCCGGTGGAGAAAATGCCGCTGGTTGAGGTGATCCCGCATAAAGGAACCGATCCGCAGACTATCGCCACGGTGGTGCAACTGGCTAAACGTCAGGGGAAAACGCCGATCGTGGTGGCGGACAAAGCGGGCTTCTATGTAAACCGCATCCTCGCGCCGTATATAAATGAAGCGATGCGCCTGCTGGTGGAGGGAGAACCGGTTGAGGTGATTGATAAGGCGCTGGTGAAATTTGGTTTCCCGGTGGGACCGGTTCAACTGCTGGATGAAGTAGGTATTGATACCGGCACCAAAATTATTCCCGTGCTGGAGAATGCCTTTGGAGAGCGTTTCAGCCCGCCTGCAAACATCATTGACGCGATTTTGAAGGACGATCGCAAAGGTAGAAAAAATAATCGTGGTTTCTATCTTTATGAGACAAAAGGGCGTAAAAGCAAAAAACGGCCCGACCCGGCAGTCTATCCGCTGCTGGGCATCGACCGCCCCCAGTCGCGGTTGTCCACGCAGCAGGTGGCGGAGCGCTGTGTGATGATGATGCTTAACGAGGCGGCGCGCTGCTTTGATGAGCAGATTATCCGTAGCGCGCGCGATGGTGATATCGGCGCCGTATTTGGTATAGGGTTTCCGCCATTTCTTGGCGGCCCGTTCCGGTATATGGATACTATCGGCGCGGGTGAAGTTGCCGCGATCCTGCAGCGCCTGGCCGCCCAGTACGGCCCACGTTTTACACCCTGTGACACTTTATTACGCATGGCCGAACAGGGGACCACCTTTTGGCCAGCGGATGAACGGATGACCTAAGTTATGGTCAAAGAAGGTAAATCCGGCTGCGGATGACGCTGTTGATTGGCTGTTTTGTAAACAATCATTGACTATACTTACGCCATTGAGGTAAAAAACAGCGTTTCATTCGTTGAATGGATCAGGCACAATGCCCGGCCACCGGGTCACCTGCGTATTGTCTTCGCAGGCCAAACTACGGTGCTTCTGGTTAACAAAAGCGGTGCAATATGCAAGTTTTTATTATGCGTCACGGCGACGCTGCCCTCGATGCAGCCAGCGACTCGGTTCGTCCATTAACCGTATGCGGTTGTGATGAGTCTCGTCAGATGGCAACCTGGCTGAAAGGTCAAAAAGTGGATATTGAGCGCGTTCTTGTCAGTCCCTATCTGCGTGCGGAACAAACGCTGGATATTGTTGGGGAGTGCATGAACCTGCCGAAACATGTCGACGTGATGCCGGAACTCACGCCGTGCGGCGATGTGGGAATGGTGAGCGCCTATCTGCAGGCGCTGGCAAATGAAGGCGTGGCGACGGCGCTGGTCGTCTCCCACCTGCCGCTGGTGGGGTACCTGGTCTCAGAGCTGTGCCCGGGGGAAACGCCCCCGATGTTCACCACCTCGGCTATCGCCTGCGTTAATCTGGACGCCGACGGCAAGGGTGAATACCTCTGGCAGAAAAGCCCCTGCAATCTCAAGATGGCCAACGCCATCTGACGACCCCGGAGCTCGCCGTCAAGGCAGCTCCGGCGGTTGCCACTCCTCGACCTCAATCAGAATCAGCAGTGCGGCGTCACCGCCGTACTCTTTTGGCGCCTGATGAAAAGCCATGATGTGCGGATGCTGCGCCAGCCACAGCGGGGTTTGCTGTTTGAGAATGTGCTTCCCGTGCCCGTGCATCACGCAGGCGCAAAACACATGCTCGCGGCGGCAGGCGGCAATCAGCGCGCCCAGTTCCTGTTTGGCCTGCTGCTGGGTGAGCCCATGCAGATCGAGAAACAGTTCCGGGGAATAATCCCCACGGCGCAGCTTTTTCAGCTCAAAATGGCTGACGTCGGCGCGGACATATTTTGTCGAGCCTTCGGTATTCAGTAACGGCTGAAACTCATCGGAAAAATAGTGGCTGTTGTCGGCCTGTTCCTGCAGCAGACGCTTAGGGGCAACCTCGGTGATTTTCTTGCGCTGCGGGCGGTGAACGATGGTGTCCTGTTTGATCTTCCGCGTGCCGGTCATCAGCTGACGGAACAGCGCCTGATCCTCCTCGCTAAGCGATGTCTTCTTTTTCATTGTCCGCTCTCATTAATACTTTGCGCTAGTTTACCCGACTCAATATCCCTTCGGGCAAGGAAAACCTGTTTTTTCCCCCGCCACCCCACGCAAGAATGCTGATTTATCGCCGTCTTCATGGCACACTAGCCGCCGAATTTATAGCAGAGTGTGCCCTGGAGGATGTCGTGGATAAAATTTTTGTTGATGAGGCAGTCAATGAGCTGCATACCATTCAGGACATGCTGCGCTGGGCGGTAAGCCGTTTCAGCGCTGCTAATATCTGGTACGGTCACGGGACTGACAACCCATGGGACGAGGCGGTACAGCTGGTGCTGCCTTCGCTGTATCTGCCGCTGGATATTCCGGAAGATATGCGCACTGCGCGCCTGACCTCCAGCGAGAAACACCGCATTGTAGAGCGGGTGATTCGCCGCGTGAACGAGCGTATTCCCGTCGCCTATCTGACCAACAAAGCGTGGTTCTGCGGCCATGAGTTTTACGTCGATGAGCGAGTGCTGGTGCCGCGCTCCCCGATCGGCGAACTGATCAATAACCAGTTTGCCGGGCTGATTACCCATAAGCCGCAGCATATCCTTGATATGTGCACCGGCAGCGGCTGCATCGCCATTGCCTGCGCCTATGCCTTCCCGGAAGCCGAAGTCGACGCCGTGGATATCTCCCCGGACGCGCTGGCCGTCGCCGAGCACAATGTGGAATCCCATGGCCTGATCCATCACGTGACGCCGATCCGTTCCGACCTGTTCCGCGACCTGCCGAAGCTACAATACGATCTGATCGTCACTAATCCGCCGTATGTCGATGAAGAGGACATGGCCGATCTGCCGGAAGAGTATGAGCATGAGCCGGTTCTGGGTCTGGCCTCCGGAAGCGATGGCCTGAAGCTGACGCGCCGCATCCTCGGCAATGCGCCGGATTATCTCAGCGACGACGGGATTCTGATTTGTGAAGTCGGTAACAGCATGGTACATCTGATGGAGCAGTATCCGGACGTGCCGTTTACCTGGCTTGAGTTTGATAACGGCGGCGACGGCGTCTTTATGCTGACCAAACAGCAGCTGATTGACGCTCGCGCGCACTTCGGTATTTATAAAGACTAAAAAAAACAACACGCCAACATAACGACAAAGAATGGAGCCGTGATGGCAGGAAATACAATTGGACAACTCTTTCGCGTCACCACTTTCGGCGAGTCGCACGGCCTGGCGCTGGGCTGCATCGTTGACGGCGTGCCGCCGGGCATTCCGCTGACCGAAGCCGATCTGCAGCACGACCTCGATCGTCGTCGCCCGGGTACCTCGCGTTACACCACGCAGCGTCGCGAGCCGGATCAGGTCAAAATCCTCTCCGGCGTCTTCGAAGGCGTCACCACCGGGACCAGTATCGGGCTGCTGATTGAGAACACCGATCAGCGCTCGCAGGATTACGGCGCGATCAAAGATCTGTTCCGTCCTGGCCATGCGGATTACACCTACGAACAAAAGTATGGTCTGCGCGACTATCGCGGCGGCGGTCGCTCCTCCGCCCGCGAAACCGCGATGCGCGTGGCGGCCGGGGCGATTGCCAAAAAATTCCTCGCCGCGAAGTTCGGCATCGTCATTCGCGGCTGCCTGACGCAGATGGGCGACATTCCGCTGGCTATTAAAGACTGGGATCAGGTTGAACAGAATCCTTTCTTCTGCCCGGACCCGGAGAAAATCGACGCTCTCGATGAACTGATGCGCGGTCTGAAAAAAGAGGGCGACTCCATTGGCGCCAAAGTGACCGTCGTCGCCGACGGCGTACCGCCGGGCCTTGGCGAGCCGGTCTTTGACCGCCTTGACGCCGATATCGCCCACGCGCTGATGAGCATCAACGCCGTGAAAGGCGTGGAGATTGGCGACGGTTTCGACGTGGTGAAGCTGCGCGGCAGCGAAAACCGCGATGAGATCACCAAAACCGGATTCCAGAGCAACCACGCCGGCGGCATTCTTGGCGGCATCAGCAGCGGTCAGCAGATCGTTGCCAACATCGCGCTGAAGCCGACCTCCAGTATTACCGTTCCCGGTCATACCATTAACCGCTTTGGCGAAGAGGTGGAGATGATCACCAAAGGGCGTCACGATCCGTGCGTCGGCATACGCGCCGTACCGATCGCTGAGGCGATGCTGGCGATTGTCTTAATGGATCACTTTATGCGTCAGCGCGCGCAGAATGGCGACGTGACGACGACAATTCCACGCTGGTAACCATGAAAAACACCGTTATCGCCCTGCTGGCGCTGCTGGCCAGCGCCGGCAGCCTGGCCGCCACGCCATGGCAGAAGATATCCCAGCCAATTGGCGGCAGCGCGCAGTCGATTGGCGCGTTCTCCAATGGCTGTATCGTTGGCGCCGAGGCGCTGCCGCTGAACGCCGCCGGCTATCAGGTGATGCGTACCGATCAGCGTCGCTACTTCGGTCATCCGGATCTGGTTCAGTTTATTCAGCGCCTGAGCAATCAGGTGCACAATAAAGGCATGGGGACCGTGCTGATTGGCGACATGGGGATGCCGGCAGGCGGCCGCTTTAACGGCGGCCACGCCAGCCATCAGACGGGCCTCGATGTCGATATCTTCCTCCAGCTGCCGCAGACGCGCTGGACTTCGTCCCAGTTGCTGAAGCCGCAGGCTCTGGATCTGGTCGCCAGCGATGGCAAACGCGTGGTGCCGTCGCTGTGGAGTCCGCAAATCAGCCAGCTGATCAAGCTGGCGGCGGAAGATAGCGAAGTGACCCGCATCTTCGTCAACCCGGCGATTAAACAGCAGCTGTGTCTGGATGCGGGCAACGACCGCCAGTGGCTGCGCAAAGTTCGTCCCTGGTTCCAGCATCGCGCCCATATGCACGTCCGTCTGCGCTGCCCGGCGGGCAGCCTGGAGTGCGAAGATCAGGCGCCGCCGCCGGCCGGCGATGGCTGCGGTGCGGAGCTGCAGAGCTGGTTCGAGCCACCTAAACCCGGGTCTACCCCACCTGTGAAGAAGACGCCGCCGCCGTTGCCGCCTTCCTGCCAGGCGCTACTGGATGAGCATGTGCTGTAATGGATAGTTTTATCGAGTTGTTTTCCGTATCGCCGCTGGTGCTGGTGGTGCTTTTCTTTGTCGCCATCCTGGCCGGTTTTATTGACTCACTGGCCGGGGGCGGGGGCTTACTGACCGTGCCGGCGCTAATGGCCGCCGGTATGCCGCCGGCCCAGGCGCTGGCGACCAATAAGCTGCAGGCCTGCGGCGGATCGCTGTCGGCGACCCTCTATTTTGTCCGCCGCAAGGTGGTCAATCTCGCCGATCAGAAGCTGAATATTCTGATGACCTTTATCGGTTCAACCGCCGGCGCGCTGCTGGTCCAGCACGTGCAGTCCGATATTCTTAAGCAGATCCTGCCGTTGCTGGTGATCGGCATCGGTCTCTATTTTCTGCTGATGCCGAAACTGGGCGAAGCGGACCGACAGCGTCGGCTCTACGGCCTGCCGTTTGCGCTGGTCGCCGGCGGCAGCGTCGGGTTTTACGATGGCTTTTTCGGCCCCGGCGCCGGTTCGTTTTATGCGCTGGCGTTTGTCACCCTGGCCGGGTTTAACCTGGCGAAGTCGACGGCCCACGCCAAACTGCTCAACGCCACCTCGAACGTCGGCGGCCTGCTGCTGTTTATTATCGGCGGAAAGGTTATCTGGGCCACCGGCTTTGTGATGATGGCCGGCCAGTTTATTGGCGCCCGCGCCGGCTCCCGGCTGGTGCTGAGCAAAGGGCAATCGCTGATCCGACCGATGATCGTTATCGTTTCGGCGGTGATGAGCGCGAAACTTCTCTACGACAGCCACGGGGCTGAGATTTTGCAGTGGTTGGGAATTCATTAATGCAACAGCAACACCATTATCAGCAGCTTATTGACCTCTTCAACAGCTGCTTTGCCGCAGATTTTAATACTCGCCTGGTGAAAGGCGACGATGAGCCGATCTACCTCCCGGCGGACGATGACACGCCATATCACCGTATCGTCTTCGCGCACGGTTTTTTTGCCAGCGCTCTGCATGAGATCTCCCACTGGTGCATCGCCGGCAAAGCCCGCCGCGAGCTGGTGGATTTTGGCTACTGGTACTGTCCGGACGGCCGCGATGCGATGACCCAAAGCCAGTTTGAGGACGTGGAGGTGAAACCGCAGGCCCTGGAGTGGCTGTTCTGCGTGGCGGCGGGATTTCCGTTTAACGTCAGCTGCGACAATCTGGAAGGTGACGTTGAACCCGATCGCATCGCCTTTCAGCGCCGGGTACATGCCCGGGTGATGACTCTGCTTGAACAAGGGATCCCCGAACGTCCGGCGCGTCTTATTCGCGCATTACAACACTATTATCAAACGCCGCCATTGACGGCAGAACACTTTCCGTGGCCGGAAGACCTGCACTAAGGCCACACATTACATGACAAGAGGTAAGATGATGATCGCGGAGTTTGAATCACGCATTCTGGCGCTGATTGACAACATGGTAGACCACGCCAGTGATGATGAACTGTTTGCCGGCGGTTATCTGCGCGGCCACCTGACGCTGGCGGTGGCTGAGCTGGAAGGTGAGGGCGAACATTCAGCGGAAGCGGTACACAGCAAAGTCAGCCATAGCCTGGAGAAAGCCATCGGCGCTGGCGAACTGTCGCCGCCGGACCAAATTCTGGTGCAGGGCATGTGGGAAAACCTGTATCAGCAGGCGAAAAATCAGGCCTGATCCATGATGTAGGTCGGATAAGCGTAGCGCCATCCGACACGCTAACGGCGCAACCAGGATTTACCCTGTTTGCGCTGTGCTTCGCCGGGCTACCGTGTTGGTCGCCCGGATGAGGCCGGGAATGTCGTGCTTCCCAGGGATTTTTCTCCCCTTGCGCTGTTACTTCACCGCTTTTCCCTTCAGCAGTTTTCTCACCCATAGCCGATTCGGATTCAGCGCCGCCAGGGTGCCGCTATCCAGCGGCAGCGGTTCTGCGCTCATCTGCGCCGCCAGCAGCTCAGCGCTTAACGGCGCGGTGCAAATGCCTCGCGATCCGAGGGCGCCAAGCATAAACAGGTTATGAAAGACCGGCGCGCTACCGGCGTTATCCTGCCGTTCGTGGAGGCTGGCGTATTGCGTCAATGTCGCCGCATAGTCCGGCACGTTGCCGACCATCGGCAGATGATCGCGGGTGGCGCAGCGCACGCCGCAGCGGGCGTCACTGGCGCTAATATCCACGTCCTGCGGCCACTCCGCGCCCGGGAAGCAGTCGATCAGCCGTTGCCGGTTGTGCTGCTGATCTTCTTCGCTGAAGGTGGTGTCGGTTTTGCCGCGATGGTAGCTGGCGCCAATGCAGTGCTGCTGATTTTGCGGATTCTGCGGCGTCAGGTAGCCGTCGTAGCACAGCACCTGGCGCAGGGCGGAAAGCCGTGGGGTGGTGGGTATATGGCTGACCTGGCCGCCAACGGGGTAGACCGGCAACGGCGCGGTTTGCGCAAAATCCGATATGCGGTGGCCGTTGGCCAGCACGACCGCCTGATGATAGCGCTGCCGGTTGAGCAGCCAGCCATCGCCCTCCGCGCTCAACGTCTCGACCTGATAACCATAATGCACGTGCAGTCCGCGAGTCGCCGCCAGCGCCAGCAGCTCGGCGGTGAGCTGCTGCGGGCACAGCCAACCGCCGGCTGGATAGGTTATGCCGCCGCAGCCGGTCTCGACGCCGGTCAGCTCCGCGGCCTGCTCCGCCGTCACCGCGCAGGCGATATCAGGGGGCAGCTCCAGGGACAGCATCTGATTGATTTTGTGTGCGCTTTTTTCATCCCAGCCAAGCTGGGTGACCCCGCACCATTGATGATCGAACAGCACCGGCAGCGCGTCGTAGGTGCGGCGGGCGAAGGTAAAGGCGGCCGGGAAAAAGCGCGCCAGCGCCGGATCGTGCTGGCTTAACAGCGGGTAGAGCGCGCCCTGGCGATTACCGGAGGCGCCCTGCGCCGGGGCGTCGTCCGCACAGTAAAGGGTCACCTGCCAGCCGCGACGCAGCAGCGCCAGGGAGAGCAGGGCGCTGGCGATACCGCCGCCGACGATGGCCGCCTCGCGGGCCTCGCTCCCGGGGCGGGCGAACCAGGGCGCGCGCGCCGGAAAGGTCAGCGTTTGCGCCATCTCGCCGGTCAGCATCTCCCGTTTGCGGCCGAAGCCTTTGGTTTTACGCAGGGTAAACCCGGCTTCCTGCAGGCCGCGGCGGACAAAACCGGCGGAGGTAAAAGTGGCCAGCGTCCCGCCGGGACGCGCCAGGCGCGCCATGGCATTGAACAGATCCTGGGTCCACATGTCGGGATTTTTCGCCGGGGCAAAGCCGTCGAGAAACCAGGCGTCCACCTGCTGATTCAGCGAATCATCCAGTTCTCTGGTCAGCTCGTTGATATCGCCAAACCACAGATCGAGCGTGACCCGTCCGCCGTCGAGCAGCAGACGATGGCATCCGGCGAAGGCCGAAGGCCATTGCGCCTGCAGCTGTTCCGCCCATGGAGCCAGCTCTGGCCAGCGCTGGTGCGCCAGGCGGAGATCTTCCGCCTTCAGCGGATATTTCTCAAAACTGATGAAATGTAACCTTTGCAGGGTAACGTCCGGGTTATCGCGAACAAAAACGTCAAACGCCTGCCAGAGGGTGAGGAAATTGAGCCCGGTGCCGAAGCCGCTCTCCGCGACGATCAACAGCGGGCGAGGGTGGCTGGAGAAGCGCTCCGGCAGATGATTTCCGCCGAGAAAGACGTAGCGTGTCTCTTCCAGACCGTTGTCATTGGAAAAGTAAACATCGTCAAAATCTCGGGAAACAGGTGTACCCTCAGCATTGAATTCCAGGTTGGCGGGTTGTATAGCGTTTTGTTTCACGTAAGTTACTCGAATCACAAGGCGTAGCGCGATCTTAGCGATGTGTGCCTGAGGGCGCAAATTTATACACAAAATGTCTGATCGGACTTGTTCGGCGTACAAGTGTACGCTATCGTGCGACACGAAACTTAAAATAGTGCGACTTACAGAGGTATTTAATGAAACGTGCAGTGATTACTGGCTTGGGCATCGTTTCCAGCATCGGTAATAACCAGCAGGAAGTCCTGGCATCTCTGCGTGAAGGACGTTCAGGGATCACTTTCTCTCAGGAGCTGAAAGATTCAGGGATGCGCAGCCACGTATGGGGCAACGTCAAACTGGATACCACTGGCCTCATTGACCGCAAAGTAGTGCGCTTCATGAGCGACGCCTCCATCTATGCTTACCTGTCCATGGAACAGGCCGTTGCCGACGCAGGTCTGGCGCCGGAAGCATACCAGAATAACCCGCGTGTCGGCCTGATCGCAGGCTCCGGCGGCGGCTCCCCGAAATTCCAGGTCTTCGGCGCCGATGCCATGCGCAGCCCGCGTGGTCTGAAAGCCGTGGGTCCGTATGTGGTCACCAAAGCGATGGCTTCCGGCGTTTCCGCCTGCCTCGCCACGCCGTTTAAAATCCACGGCGTTAACTACTCCATCAGCTCCGCCTGCGCCACTTCCGCACACTGCATCGGTAACGCGGTAGAGCAGATCCAGCTGGGCAAACAGGATATCGTCTTTGCCGGCGGCGGCGAAGAGCTGTGCTGGGAAATGGCCTGCGAGTTCGACGCCATGGGCGCGCTGTCCACCAAATACAACGACACGCCGGAAAAAGCCTCCCGCACCTATGACGCCAACCGTGACGGCTTCGTTATCGCCGGCGGCGGCGGTATGGTCGTGGTGGAAGAGCTGGAACACGCCCTGGCGCGTGGCGCGCACATCTATGCGGAAATCGTCGGCTACGGCGCAACCTCCGATGGCGCAGACATGGTAGCCCCATCCGGTGAAGGCGCAGTGCGCTGCATGCAGATGGCGATGCACGGCGTTGATACCCCGATCGACTACCTGAACTCCCACGGTACTTCCACGCCGGTCGGCGACGTGAAAGAGCTGGGCGCGATCCGCGAAGTGTTCGGCGACAACAGCCCGGCTATCTCGGCGACCAAAGCAATGACCGGTCACTCGCTGGGCGCTGCTGGCGTGCAGGAAGCAATCTACTCCCTGCTGATGCTGGAGCACGGCTTTATCGCGCCGAGCATCAACGTCGAAGAGCTGGACGAGCAGGCTGCTGGCCTGAACATCGTCACCAAACCGACTGACGCTAAGCTGACCACCGTGATGTCCAACAGCTTCGGCTTTGGCGGCACCAACGCCACGCTGGTGATGCGTAAATACAACGCTTAATCGGCACGCGATGCACTGAGGGGAGCCACCGGCTCCCCTTTTTTGTCATCTTGACAGGGTAAGAGCCCGCAGGCACACTGCTGGCGGAGCCATTAGTCTCTCCACTAATGCGTAAGCGTTTAACGTCAACCAACGCGCCTTAACCCTGATAGTCAGGTGGAGGGGGCGTGTCGCTTTGCTCGCCTTACTCTGCGAATCTGGAGTAATGCATGTCCGCAGTCACTGAAACAACATCTCATTCTTCCGCGAATTTTTCGCTTTTTCGCATTACGCTCGCCGTCTTTTTGACCTATATGACCGTCGGTTTGCCGCTGCCGGTGATCCCGCTGTTTGTCCATCAGGAGCTGGGATTGGGTAACACCATGGTCGGCGTAGCGGTGGGGATCCAGTTCCTCGCCACCGTTCTTACCCGCGGCTACGCCGGGCGCCTGGCAGACCAGTACGGCGCCAAACGCTCCGTCCTGCAAGGGATGCTGGCCTGCGCCCTGGCCGGCGCGGCCTGGCTGGCCGCTGCGCTGCTGCCACTGCCGGTGTTCGCGAAGCTGGGCCTGTTGCTGCTGGGCCGCCTGATCCTCGGGTTTGGCGAAAGCCAGCTGCTGACCGGCAACCTGAGCTGGGGGATGGGGCTGGTGGGGCCGGCCCGCTCCGGCAAAGTGATGTCATGGAACGGCATGGCGATGTACGGCTCGCTGGCGGTGGGCGCCCCGCTGGGATTGTTAATTTACAGCCACTTTGGCGTGGCGGTCCTGGCCTGCGTCACCATGGGACTACCGCTTGTCGCCTTGCTCATCAACGGCACGGTGCGCAAAGTGGCGGCGCACGGCGGCGAGCGGCCTTCACTGTGGAGCGTCATCGGCATGATCTGGCGGCCGGGTATTGGCCTGGGCCTGCAGGGCGTCGGCTTTGCGGCGATCGGCACCTTCGTTTCTCTCTATTTTGCCAGTCAGAACTGGCCGATGGCCGGATTTACCCTGACAGCGTTTGGCGGCGCCTTTGTGCTGATGCGGGTGCTGTTTGGCTGGATGCCGGATCGGTTTGGCGGCGTTAAAGTGGCGATGGTCTCGCTGCTGATAGAGGCGGTCGGTCTGACGCTGCTGGGACTGGCGCCCGGCGTCTGGGTGGCGCTGGCCGGCGCGGCGCTGACCGGATGCGGCTGTTCGCTTATTTTCCCGTCGCTTGGCGTGGAGGTGGTGAAGCGTGTCCCGGCGCAGGTGCGCGGCACTGCGCTCGGCGGCTATGCGGCCTTTCAGGATATCTCTTATGGCCTGACCGGGCCGCTGACCGGTCTGCTGGCCACTTCGCTGGGCTACTCGTCGGTATTCCTTGCCGGCGCCCTCTGCGCGGCGCTGGGGATCCTCGTCACCCTCATCTCATTTCGCCGCTAGGTTGTTGTCAGACCAGAAACCGCCGTAGTAAACACTGCGGCGTTTGGCATGAAAGGGTGCCGTGAACGCCGCCAGTGCCTGCTGGGCTACAGCAGGAGCCACAGCACCAGGAGCAGGACAACCGCGCCCAGCGCCAGCTGCCAGGGCTTAGCGGCCCATGTCCGCCGGGTCGCGGGCTCCTCCTGCGGGATCGCCAGCGTCTCCTGGGCGCGGGCCACCCGCAGCACAAACACCTTATTCAGCAGCGCCAGGATCTGCGCCGGGCTCAGCGTGGTCTGCGGCGTGACCTGCCAGTTGCGACGGGCAAAGTCGACAATCTTCTGCCACTCCGCGGCCTCCAGCGGCTGCTTGAGCGCCCCCTGCAGCGAGGTAAGCGTGGGCGCGCTTTGCGCGCTGAGCGTCTGCCGCGCCTGCAGCCAGTACGAAAGCGGCGTGAAGTGCGTCGCCGGGATCAGCTCCCCGGACTTGACGCCGCAAAGTTCCAGCATGGACTGCCAAATCAGTTTGCTTGGTTCGCCGGTGGCGGCCGCCAGCTTAGTCACCAGCTGATTGAGCGTGTTGTGCTCGGCCGGCAGCAGTGGACGAAGGGTCGGCGGGCGCTGCTGCGGCTGCGGGATCGACAGCTGACCGCGCTGCAGCAGATGCAGAATGTTCTCCAGTTGCGACTGGCTGAGGGCATGCAGCGCCGTTTGCCCATAATGCTGACGAATATAATCGCTCACCGCCTGGCGGTTATTGCCCTGGCCGAGCAGATCGCTGAGCTGCGCCAGGGTCTGGCGATGATGATGATTGTCCTGCGCGGCGGCCAGGCGCTGGTTGAGACTGGCCTCGGCGGCGCTGAAATGGCGGGCCAGCAGGGGCGTGTCGCCTTTCAGTCCGAGGTCATGTTTGACGCAGGCCCACACTTCCGCATTCTGCTGCGAGGTCAGCGCCACCAGGCGCGTGATCAGTCGCTCCAGGACGGTGCGTTGCTGCATGGAAAGCGAAGGTTCGCCGGTGGCGGCAGTGCCTGATGGGCCTCGCCCTGGAGGACGGTCTGGCATATCTGCAAGGGGGTGCGTCATGATTCATCCTTTCGATATCGCGGTGCTGGAACCAGGTGATGAGTATGCCTGGCGGCCAGATTATGGCACACTTCCCCGGTTAACTCTCGTTCTCAGACAGGTACTGAACTGTGAAAATCCTCGTTGATGAAAATATGCCCTATGCCCGTGAGCTTTTTAGCCGTTTAGGCGACGTGCAGGCGATCCCGGGCCGCCCGGTCCCGGCCGATGCCCTGACCGATGCGGATGCCTTAATGGTGCGCTCGGTCACCCGGGTCAATGAAGCATTGCTTGCCGGCAAGGCCATCAGGTTCGTCGGCACCGCGACCGCAGGCACCGATCATGTCGATCAGGCGTGGCTGCAGCAGGCGGGGATTGGTTTCTCCGCGGCGCCAGGCTGCAACGCCATTGCGGTGGTGGAGTATGTCTTTTCATCGCTGCTGATGCTGGCCGAACGTGACGGCTTCTCGCTGCGCGATCGCACCGTCGGGATTGTCGGCGTCGGTAACGTCGGCGGGCGGCTGCAAAAGCGTCTGGAGGCGCTGGGCATCAAAACTCTGCTCTGCGATCCGCCGCGCGCTGACCGCGGCGACGAAGGCGACTTCCGCTCCCTTGACGATCTGGTCCAGCAGGCCGATGTCCTCACCTTCCATACCCCGCTGTATAAAGAAGGACAATATAAAACGTTGCATCTGGCGGATGAGGCGCTGATTAGCCGCCTGAAGCCCGGAACGATTTTGATCAACGCCTGCCGCGGGCCGGTGGTGGATAACGCCGCGTTGCTGAAACGCCTGGAAGCCGGTCAGTCCCTGAGCGTGGTGCTGGACGTTTGGGAGCCGGAGCCGGATCTCAACATAGCGCTTCTCAAGCGGGTGGATATCGGCACGGCGCATATCGCCGGCTACACCCTTGAAGGGAAGGCGCGCGGGACGACGCAGGTATTCGAAGCCTATAGCGCCTTTATCGGTCATCCGCAGCAGGTGGCGCTGGATACCCTGCTGCCGGCCCCGGAGTTTGGCCGCATCACCCTGCATGGCCCGCTCGATCAGCCGACGCTGAAAAGACTGGTTCATTTGGTGTATGATGTGCGCCGCGATGATGCGCCGCTGCGGAAGGTGGCGGGCGTCGCCGGTGAATTCGACAAGCTGCGTAAAAATTATCAGGAACGTCGCGAATGGTCTTCGCTGTACGTGCAGTGCAGCGATGAGCAGGCGGCGACGCTGTTGCGCCAGCTCGGTTTTAACGCCGTGCATCATCCTGTTCGTTAATGTCTTCTTAATGCCCCTGCCGGATACTCCGGCAGGGCCGCTTTATTTCTGGAGTAAACCACCATGTCTGAAGGCTGGAATATTGCCGTACTGGGCGCAACGGGCGCCGTAGGCGAAGCCCTGCTCGAAACTCTCGCTGAACGCCAGTTCCCGGTGGGGGAGATTTTTGCTCTGGCGCGCAATGAAAGCGCGGGCGAACATCTGCGTTTTGGTGGCAAGTCGGTGATCGTCAAGGACGCCGCCGAGTTTGACTGGACCCAGGCCCAGCTGGCTTTCTTTGCCGCAGGCGTCGAAGCCAGCGCAGCGTATGTCGAAGATGCGACAAACGCCGGATGTCTGGTTATCGATCTCAGCGGCCTGTTTGCGCTGGAGCCGGACGTACCGCTGGTGGTGCCGGACGTGAACCCGTTCGTGTTAGGCGATTACCGTAACCGCAATCTGATTGCGGTGCCCAATAGTTTGACCAGCCAGCTGCTGACGGCGCTGAAGCCGCTTATCGATCAGGGTGGACTGTCGCGAATTAGCGTTACTAACCTGCTCTCCGCCTCAGGGCAGGGGAAAAAAGCGGTGGATGCGCTGGCAGGGCAGAGCGCCAAGCTGCTGAACGGCATCCCCATCGATGAAGACGATTTCTTTGGCCGCCAGCTGGCCTTCAACATGCTGCCGCTGCTGCCGGATCGTGAAGGTAGCGTGCGCGAAGAGCGCCGTATCGTCGATGAAGCGCGCAAAATTCTTCAGGATGACGGGCTGATGATCTCCGCCAGCGTCGTCCAGTCGCCGGTCTTCTACGGCCATGCGCAGATGGTGAACTTTGAAGCGATGCGTCCGCTGGCGGCGGAAGAGGCGCGTGACGCCTTTACCCGCGGCGAGGAGATCGAACTTTCTGAAGAGGGCGAATTCCCCACTCAGGTTGGCGACGCTTCCGGCAACGCCCGTCTCTCCATCGGCTGCGTGCATAATGATTACGGTATGCCGGAGCAGGTCCAGTTCTGGTCGGTGGCGGATAACGTCCGCTTCGGCGGCGCGCTGATGGCGGTGAAGATCGCCGAGAAGCTGATTGAGGAGTACCTGTACTGATGTCTGAGATGGAGCAACAGCCGGTCTGTAAAATCGCGCTGGGCATCGAGTACGACGGTAGCAAATATTACGGCTGGCAGCGGCAAAACGAAGTACGCAGCGTGCAGGAGAAGCTGGAAAAGGCGCTCTCGCAGGTGGCGAACGAACCCATTACCGTCTTTTGCGCCGGCCGCACCGACGCCGGTGTCCATGGCACCGGCCAGGTGGTGCATTTCGAAACCCGGGCGCAGCGTAAAGATGCCGCCTGGACGCTGGGGGTAAATGCGAATTTACCTGGTGACATCGCGGTGCGTTGGGTCAAACATGTCCCGGCGGATTTTCACGCCCGGTTCAGCGCCACGGCGCGCCGCTATCGTTACGTCATCTATAATCATCGCCTGCGTCCGGCGGTATTAAGTCAGGGCGTCACGCATTTTCACCAGCCGCTCGACGCCGCGCGCATGCAGCGTGCCGCACAGTGTTTGCTGGGGGAGAATGACTTTACCTCGTTTCGCGCGGTGCAGTGCCAGTCGCGTACCCCGTGGCGCAACGTGATGCACATTAACGTTACCCGCTACGGCGCTTATGTGGTGGTGGATATCAAAGCGAATGCCTTTGTACATCATATGGTCAGGAATATTGTGGGCAGCCTGATGGAAATCGGGGCCGGAAACCAGCCGGAGAGCTGGATGGCAGAACTGCTGGCAGCAAAAGACAGGACGCTCGCTGCGGCAACGGCAAAAGCGGAAGGGTTGTATCTGGTGTCGGTGGATTACCCGGCCCATTATGATTTACCGGTGCTGCCAATGGGCCCGCTGTTTCTGGCGGACTAATAGGGTCATTAAGGGTAAAGACAAACATGGACTTGATTCACTTTTTAATTGATTTCATCCTGCATATTGATGTGCACCTGGCCGAGCTGGTCGCCCAGTATGGCGTCTGGGTTTATGCCATTCTGTTTTTGATTCTGTTCTGCGAAACCGGGCTGGTGGTAACGCCGTTCCTGCCGGGGGATTCCCTGCTGTTCGTCGCGGGCGCGCTCTCGGCCCTGCCCACCAACGATCTGAATGTCCACCTGATGGTATTGCTGATGGTCATCGCGGCTATCGTCGGCGATGCGGTCAACTACACCATTGGCCGGCTGTTCGGCGAAAAGCTGTTCAGCAACCCGAACTCGAAGATTTTCCGTCGCAGCTATCTGGATAAAACCCATAGCTTCTACGAACGTCACGGCGGAAAAACCATTATCCTGGCGCGCTTTGTGCCGATAGTCCGAACCTTCGCGCCGTTTGTGGCGGGAATGGGGCATATGTCCTATCGTCATTTTGCGGCCTATAACGTCGTCGGGGCGCTGCTGTGGGTGCTGCTGTTCACCTACGCCGGCTATCTGTTTGGCGATCTGCCGGTGGTGCAGGAGAACCTGAAGCTGCTGATCGTGGCGATCATCGTGCTTTCCGTCCTGCCGGGCGTGATTGAGATTATTCGCCATAAGCGGGCGGCGGCGAAGCAGGCGAAGTAGTTTAGCCTGCGTTGCGCGTGACGGTGCACGAGCGTCACGCGCAGCGGTTTGACCACTTTTTTATCCCATGTTCCGGGATGATATGATTTAATGTGCAACATTCATGGTCTGTAAGAGGCAAAAATGGCATTATGCGCCCCTTACGACAAAACTGGCATCGACCAGGTTCAGGCAGAAAGGTTATCAATGAGCTGGATTGAACGAATTAAAAGCAACATCACTCCCACCCGCAAGGCGAGCATTCCTGAGGGTGTATGGACCAAGTGCGACAGCTGCGGTCAGGTACTCTACCGCGCCGAGCTGGAGCGCAACCTGGAGGTTTGTCCTAAGTGCGATCACCATATGCGCATGTCGGCGCGTAATCGCCTGCATAGCCTGTTGGATGAAGGTTCCCTGGTGGAACTGGGTAGCGAACTTGAGCCAAAAGATGTGCTGAAGTTCCGCGATTCAAAAAAATACAAAGACCGCCTGGCGTCCGCTCAAAAAGAGACGGGCGAAAAAGACGCGCTGGTGGTGATGAAAGGTACGCTCTACGCGATGCCAGTGGTGGCCGCGGCCTTTGAATTCTCCTTTATGGGGGGATCGATGGGTTCCGTCGTTGGCGCACGCTTTGTGCGCGCGGTGGAGCAGGCGCTGGAAGATAACTGCCCGCTGATCTGCTTCTCCGCCTCCGGTGGCGCCCGTATGCAGGAAGCGCTGATGTCGCTGATGCAGATGGCGAAAACCTCCGCGGCGCTGGCAAAAATGCAGGAGCGCGGATTACCGTACATCTCTGTGCTGACCGACCCGACCATGGGCGGCGTATCGGCGAGCTTTGCGATGCTGGGCGACCTGAACATTGCCGAGCCGAAAGCGCTGATCGGCTTTGCCGGTCCTCGCGTCATTGAGCAGACCGTACGTGAGAAGCTGCCGCCGGGATTCCAGCGCAGTGAGTTCCTGATTGAAAAAGGGGCGATCGATATGATCGTTCGCCGTCCGGAAATGCGTCTCAAGCTGGCCAGCATTCTGGCGAAGCTGATGAACCTGCCGGCGCCGGTTGCCGCTTCGGAAACGCCTCATGAAGGCGTGGTGGTGCCGCCGGCACCGGATCAGGAACCCGAGGCCTGATAAAGCAGAGGGCAGGGCCTGGCGGCGCTGCCCTTTTTTATTCAAACGCGTTAACCGTCAATTCTTGCGGGCATCATGGAAAAAGATCCTATTCCTCAGGCCACGTCGCCCCTGGCTACGTGGCTTTCTTATCTGGAACATCTGCACAGTAAAACCATCGACCTGGGGCTGGCGCGCGTCAGCGAGGTCGCGCGGCAGATGGATATCGTCAAACCGGCGCCGTTCGTCTTTACGGTCGCGGGCACCAATGGCAAAGGCACCACCTGCCGCACGCTGGAAACGGTCCTGATGGCGGCCGGCTATAAAGTGGGGGTCTACAGCTCTCCGCATCTGGTGCGCTACACCGAACGCGTGCGCATTCAGGGCGCGGAACTGCCGGAGGCGGCGCATACGGCCTCGTTTGCGGAGATTGAAGCGGCGCGGGGCGACATCTCGCTGACCTATTTTGAGTACGGCACGCTCTCTGCGCTATGGTTGTTTAAGCAGGCGCAGCTGGATGTGGTAATCCTGGAGGTGGGCCTCGGCGGCCGTCTCGACGCTACCAATATCGTGGATGCCGACGTCGCCGTGGTCACCAGCATCGCCCTCGATCATACCGACTGGCTGGGACCGGATCGCGACAGTATCGGCCGGGAGAAAGCCGGTATCTTCCGTGCCGGTAAACCGGCGGTGGTAGGGGAGCCGGATATGCCGCACACCATTGCTGAAGTGGCGCGCGAGAAGGGCGCGCTGCTCCAGCGCCGCGGCGTCGACTGGCGCTATGAGGTGGAAGGCGAGACATGGTCCTTCCGCGACGCGGGCGGGGCGTTAAGCCGCCTGCCTCTGCCTCAGGTGCCGTTGCCGAATGCCGCCACGGCCGTGGCGGCGCTGCGCTCCAGCGGCCTTGCCGTCGATGACGCTATCCTGCGCGCGGGGATCCGCGACGCGATGCTGCCGGGACGCTTTCAGATAATCAGCGACGCCCCGCGGGTGATCCTCGATGTGGCGCATAACCCGCACGCGGCGGCTTATCTCGCCGGGCGTCTCAAAACGTTAGCGAAAACGGGACGCGTGCTGGCGGTTATTGGTATGCTGCATGATAAGGACATCGCCGGTACGCTGGCCAATCTGACGCCGGAAGTTGACGTCTGGTACTGCGCGCCGCTGGAGGGTCCGCGCGGGGCGACGGCGGAGCAGCTGGTGGAACATTTGCGTGGCGGCACAGTCTATAGCAGCGTGGCGCAGGCATGGCGCGCGGCCATGGCTGACGCTCAAGCGGAAGATACAGTGCTGGTGTGTGGTTCATTTCACACGGTAGCGCAGGTAATGGAAGAGATTGACGCGGGGAGAATCGGTGGCGAGTAAGTTTCAGAACCGTTTAGTCGGGACAATCGTGCTGGTGGCGCTGGGGGTGATTATCCTGCCAGGGCTGCTGGACGGGCAGAAAAAGCATTATCAGGATGAGTTTGCCGCGATCCCGCTGGTGCCGAAACCCGGCGATCGCGATGAACCGGATATGCTGCCGGCGGCGACTCAGGCGCTGCCTTCGCAGCCGCCGGAAGGGGCGGCGGAGGAGGTGCGGGCTGGCGATGCCGCTGCGCCATCGTTAGATCCGTCGCGTATCCCGGTGAACAGCAACAGCTTCGATGACGTTCAGGAGCCGGTGGTTGCCGCGAAACCGCAGCCTAAACCCCAGCCGAAGCCGCAGCCGAAGCCGCAACAGCAGGCTGCGACGCCTACCCCTCCGCCGGCTAAGCCTCAGCAGCAGCAACCACCGCAGCAGCAGGCGGCCCTGCCGGCGCCGACCGGCAAGGCCTATGTGGTCCAGCTGGGCGCGTTGAAGAACGCCGATAAGGTGAACGAGATCGTCGGTAAGCTACGGGCATCGGGCTTCAAAGTCTATACGTCGCCTTCGACGCCGGTACAGGGTAAAATTACCCGTATCCTCGTCGGCCCGGATGCGTCAAAAGACAAGCTGAAGGGCCAGCTGGGCGATCTGCAACAGATCTCCGGGCTCAGCGGGGTGGTGATGGGCTTCACCCCGAACTGATGGTTTTTTTCCGCCATGCGGAGAGAACGCGGCGGGGCTAAACGCCCCGCAAACCCTGTCTCAGCCGCCCTGAAGAGGCGAAAGGCAGTCTGGCGTTGAATGTTTTTTCAGCGCCATTTTTATTTCTGTAGGGCAAGGAAATCCCTACGCAAACGTTTTCTTTTTCTGTTAGAATGCGCCCCGAACTGGACGACAGGGCGTAAAATCGTGGGACGTATATGGTCTGGATTGATTACGCCATTATGGCGGTGCTGGGTCTTTCTTGCCTGGTCAGCCTGATCCGCGGCTTCGTTCGCGAAGCTTTATCGTTAGTCACGTGGGGTTGCGCGTTTTATGTCGCCAGCCACTACTACGCTGACCTGTCTGTCTGGTTTACGGGCTTTGAGGATGAACGGGTTCGAAATGGGATTGCTATTGCGGCGCTGTTTATCGTGACGCTCATCGTTGGCGCTATCGTGAACTATGTGATAGGCCAGCTGGTGGAGAAGACCGGTTTGTCAGGTACCGACAGGGTATTGGGGATCTGCTTCGGCGCGCTACGTGGGGTGCTGATCATCGCCGCTATCCTGTTCTTCCTTGACACCTTTACCGGGATGGCGAAGAGCGATGACTGGCAGCAGTCGCAGTTTATTCCCTATTTTACCCCCGTCATCAGATGGTTTTTTGAATACCTGCAAAGCTCGTCAAGTTTCTTGCCTAAAGTATAGACTTTGGGTCGTTGCTGAACGAGGAAAAGACGTATGTGCGGTATTGTCGGTATCGCCGGTGTTATGCCGGTTAACCAGTCGATTTATGATGCGCTAACGGTGCTCCAGCACCGTGGACAGGATGCCGCTGGCATCATCACCATTGATGCCAACAACTGCTTCCGGTTGCGTAAGGCTAACGGGCTGGTAAGCGACGTATTCGAAGCCCGCCATATGCAGCGTATGCAGGGCAATATGGGGATTGGCCACGTGCGTTACCCCACGGCGGGCAGCTCCAGCGCCTCCGAAGCGCAGCCGTTTTACGTCAACTCGCCGTATGGCATCACGTTGGCGCATAACGGCAACCTGACCAACGCCCATGAGCTGCGTAAAAAGCTGTTTGAAGAAAAACGCCGCCATATCAATACCACCTCAGATTCCGAAATCCTCCTCAATATTTTCGCCAGTGAGCTGGATAACTTCCGTCACTACCCACTGGAAGCGGACAACATCTTTGCCGCGATTGCGGCGACCAACCGCCTGATCCGCGGCGCGTACGCTTGCGTGGCGATGATCATCGGTCATGGCATGGTGGCCTTCCGCGACCCGAACGGCATTCGTCCGCTGGTGCTGGGCAAACGTGACGTAGGCGATGGCCGCACCGAGTATATGGTGGCCTCGGAAAGCGTGGCGCTTGACACCCTTGGCTTTGAATTCCTGCGCGATGTGGCGCCGGGCGAAGCGGTTTATATTACCGAGAAGGGCCAGCTGTTTACCCGTCAGTGCGCCGATAACCCGGTCAGCAACCCGTGCCTGTTCGAGTATGTCTATTTTGCCCGTCCGGACTCGTTTATCGACAAAATTTCCGTCTACAGCGCCCGCGTCAATATGGGGACCAAGCTGGGCGAAAAGATTGCCCGCGAGTGGGAAGATCTGGATATTGACGTCGTTATCCCGATTCCGGAGACCTCCTGCGATATCGCGCTGGAGATCGCCCGCATCCTTGACAAGCCTTATCGTCAGGGCTTCGTGAAGAACCGCTACGTCGGCCGCACATTTATCATGCCGGGTCAGCAGCTGCGTCGTAAGTCTGTGCGCCGCAAGCTCAACGCCAACCGTGCGGAGTTCCGCGATAAGAACGTGCTGCTGGTGGACGATTCCATCGTCCGCGGCACCACCTCGGAGCAGATCATCGAGATGGCGCGCGAAGCAGGGGCGAAAAAAGTGTATCTGGCCTCAGCCGCGCCGGAAATTCGTTTCCCGAACGTGTACGGTATCGATATGCCGACCGCCAACGAACTCATCGCCCATGGCCGCGAAGTGGATGAGATCCGCCAGATCATCGGCGCCGATGGCCTGATTTTCCAGGATCTCAACGATCTGATCGAAGCGGTGCGCGCGGAAAATCCGGATATTCAGCAGTTTGAATGCTCAGTGTTCAACGGCGTATACGTCACCCGGGATGTCGACCAGCAGTACCTCGATTACCTCGATTCCCTGCGTAACGATGATGCCAAAGCGGTCCAGCTGCAGAACGAAGTCGAAAACCTCGAGATGCACAACGAGGGTTAAGCCGTTCGCGCGTCGCGGGCCCGCCGTTTCTGATGGACGGCGGGCCTTTTTTTCGCCCGGCAACCGTGCGTCAATGGTTGCGCCAACGGCTATAATCCGGCAAAGTCTGCGGCACGACGCGCAAGGGGTAACTGAACGTGAAACGACTGATTATTGGCATTTCCGGCGCCAGCGGCGCCATCTATGGCGTGCGGATGCTGCAGGTGCTACGGGATGTGCCGGATATTGAAACCCATTTGATCCTCAGCCAGGCGGCGCGCCAGACGCTGGCGATGGAGACCGACTTTACCGTGCGTGAAGTGCAGGCGCTGGCTGATGTGGTGCATGATGCCCGCGACATCGCCGCCAGCATCTCCTCCGGCTCGTTTAAAACCGCCGGGATGGTGATTTTACCCTGCTCAATGAAAACGCTCTCGGGTATTGTCCATAGCTACACGGATGGTCTGCTGACGCGGGCGGCGGATGTGGTGCTGAAGGAGCGTCGTCCGCTTGTGCTCTGCGTGCGGGAGACCCCGTTCCATCTTGGCCATCTGCGCCTGCTGGTGCAGGCCGCGGAGCTGGGGGCGGTGATTATGCCGCCGGTGCCGGCCTTCTACCATCGGCCGCAAAGCCTGGATGATGTTATCAACCAGACCGTCAACCGGGTGCTCGATCAGTTCGACATTAGCCTGGAACAAGACTTGTTTACTCGCTGGCAAGGGGCTCAGGATTGCACCAAATAGGTGCGTGAAATGTACGCTTGCGCTGCGGTGGTGCAAATTTGTCGCCCCGATCAAATCCTCGACATTTATTTCGTCTTTTTGCGCTCAGGCGCTGCGGTTTCGCCAGTAATGCTGGTATCTTCCCTTTTAAGACAATTCTGCAACTTTATTTTAACAAATTTAACCCTATTCCCGGCACGCACCGGGAAGATGGCACAAAAACTGCAGGATTGCTCGGCAATCACCATAACAAGCAACGCACCACATCACGACACTTAAGGGTACTGTATGAAGAAGACGATTCTGGCTCTCTCTTTACTCGTGGGAATGAGCAGCACGGCCAGCGTGTTCGCTGCTCTGCCGCAGAGCATTCGCATTGGCACTGACGCGACCTATGCGCCGTTTTCGTCGAAAGACGCGAAAGGGGACTTTGTTGGCTTTGATATCGATTTAGGTAATGAACTGTGCTCCCGTATTAAGGTGAAATGTACCTGGGTCGGCAGTGATTTTGACTCCCTGATCCCCTCCCTCAAGGCGAAGAAAATTGACGCCATCATCTCCTCGCTCTCCATCACCGAGAAGCGCCAGCAAGAGATCGCCTTCTCTGACAAGCTTTATGCCGCCGACTCCCGTCTGATCGCGGCCAAAGGCTCGCCGATCCAGCCGACGCTGGAGGCGCTGAAAGGTAAACACGTCGGCGTGCTGCAGGGCTCCACGCAGGAAGCCTATGCTAACGATCGCTGGCGCAGCCAGGGCGTTGACGTGGTGGCCTATCAAAACCAGGACCTGATCTATTCCGACCTCTCCGCGGGTCGTCTGGATGCGGCGCTGCAGGATGAAGTCGCCGCCAGCGAAGGCTTCCTCAAACAGCCCGCCGGGAAAGATTTCGCCTTCGCCGGCCCGTCGGTTAAAGACAAGAAGTACTTTGGCGACGGCACCGGTATCGGCCTGCGTAAGGACGACGCCGAGCTGAAAGCCGCGTTTGATAAAGCGCTGGGCGAGATGCGCAAAGACGGCACCTACGACAAAATGGCGAAGAAATACTTCGATTTTAACGTCTACGGCGACTAAGACTGCCGCAGGCCCGCGCTATCGGGTGGGCCTGCCGCCATGCTCGTGTAAAAGCCCTGAAAAGGTGCATCGCCAGACGCTGTGGATCATTTTAGTGCAAAGGCGGCCGCTTTTGTGGCTAAAAAATGCATAGTTAAGCGTTTGTGATGCAAAAAAATGGCCTTTCTGGTGCATAAATCTTTGCCCTCAAGGGGCGAATAATGGCACGATAACTGGTGTTAATAGTTCTAATAAACCCGTTAGAATGACAGTCTGTCGAGGATAGTTATGAAAAAACTGGCGTTGTCTCTCTCTTTAGCGCTGGCCCTTTCCAGCGTTTCCACGGTCTTTGCCGCTATTCCGCAAAAAATTCGTATCGGTACCGATCCGACTTATGCTCCCTTCGAATCGAAGAATGCGCAGGGGGAATTGGTGGGTTTTGATATCGATCTGGCAAAAGAGCTGTGTAAGCGTATTAATACCCAATGTACCTTTGTGGAAAACCCGCTGGATGCGCTGATCCCCTCTTTAAAAGCGAAGAAAATCGACGCGATTATGTCTTCGCTGTCGATTACCGAAAAGCGTCAGCAGGAAATCGCTTTCACCGACAAACTGTATGCGGCTGATTCGCGTCTGGTGGTGAAAAAGGGCAGCTCCGTGACGCCGGACCTCGCCACCCTGAAGGGTAAGCGCGTGGGCGTGCTGCAGGGCACGACGCAGGAAACTTATGGTAATGAGCACTGGGCGCCAAAAGGTATCGAGATTGTCTCCTATCAGGGACAGGACAATATCTATTCCGACCTGACCGCCGGCCGTATTGATGCCGCTTTCCAGGATGAGGTCGCGGCCAGCGAAGGGTTCCTGAAACAGCCTATCGGTAAAGATTACCAGTTTGGCGGTCCGTCGATTAAAGACGAAAAGCTGTTCGGCGTCGGCACCGGTATGGGGCTGCGTAAGGAAGACAACGAACTGCGTGAAGCGCTGAATAAGGCGTTTGCAGAGATGCGTAAGGACGGCACCTACGACAAGCTGGCGAAAAAATATTTCGATTTTAACGTATACGGCGAATAATTCTCACGCCTCACCACTGCGCGTCCGATTCACGCGCAGTGGTGGATGACAGACAGGGTAGGCAGCATGCTGTATGGGTTTTCACAGGTTATTTTGCAGGGTGCGCTCGTCACCCTGGAGCTTGCGCTCAGCTCGGTCGTCCTCGCCGTCCTGATCGGGCTGGCGGGCGCGGGCGCAAAGCTATCGAGCAACCGTCCTCTGGCGCTGGTGTTTGAAGGCTATACCACACTGATCCGCGGCGTCCCCGACCTGGTGCTGATGCTGTTGATTTTCTACGGCCTGCAAATTGCGCTCAACAGCGTCACCGACGCGTTGGGCATGTCGCAGTTTGATATTGACCCGATGATCGCCGGGATAATTACCCTTGGCTTTATCTATGGCGCCTATTTTACGGAAACCTTCCGCGGCGCCTACCTGGCGGTGCCGAAGGGGCATATCGAAGCGGCCACCGCCTTTGGCTTCAGCGGCGGGCAGACGTTCCGGCGCATCCTGTTCCCGGCGATGATGCGCTACGCGCTGCCGGGGATCGGCAACAACTGGCAGGTTATCCTCAAGGCGACGGCGCTGGTCTCGCTGCTGGGGCTGGAGGATGTGGTCAAAGCCACGCAGCTGGCGGGCAAAAGCACTTGGCAGCCGTTCTACTTCGCCATCGTCTGCGGTCTGATTTATCTGGTGTTTACCACCCTGTCTAATGGCGTACTGCTGCTGCTCGAACGCCGCTATACCGTTGGCGTGAAGAGGGCTGACCTGTGATTGAAATTATTCAGGAGTACTGGAAATCACTGCTGTGGACCGACGGCTATCGCTTTACCGGCGTGGCGATTACCTTATGGTTGCTGATCTCTTCGGTGGTCATGGGGGGCATCCTGGCGGTCTTTCTGGCAATCGGCCGCGTTTCGAGCAATAAGTTCATCCAGTTTCCCATCTGGCTGTTTACTTACATATTTCGCGGCACGCCGCTGTACGTGCAGCTATTGGTCTTTTACTCCGGCATGTACACCCTGGAAATCGTCAAAGGCACTGAACTGCTGAACGCCTTTTTCCGCAGCGGGTTAAACTGTACGGTGCTGGCGCTGACCCTGAACACCTGCGCCTATACCACCGAAATTTTCGCCGGCGCGATCCGCTCGGTACCGGCGGGCGAAATTGAAGCGGCGCGGGCCTACGGCTTCTCTTCGGTCAAACTGTACCGCTGCATCATCCTGCCTTCCGCGCTGCGGATTGCGCTGCCGGCCTACAGTAACGAAGTGATCCTGATGCTGCACTCAACGGCGCTGGCGTTTACCGCCACGGTGCCGGATCTGCTGAAAATCGCCCGCGATATCAACTCTGCCACCTATCAACCGTTCACCGCCTTCGGCATCGCCGCGGTGCTCTATTTAATTATCTCGTATGTGCTGATTAGCTTGTTCCGCAAAGCGGAAAAGCGCTGGTTGCAGCATATCAAACCTTCTTCAACGCATTGAGAACGCCATGTCCGACAATAAATTAAACGTTATCGATCTGCATAAACGCTATGGGGAACACGAGGTGCTGAAGGGCGTCTCGCTGCAGGCGAAAGCCGGGGACGTTATCAGTATCATCGGTTCATCGGGTTCCGGGAAAAGTACCTTTTTGCGTTGTATTAACTTCCTTGAAAAACCGAGCGAAGGCACGATCATCGTCAGCGGCCAGAATATTGGCCTGGTACGGGATAAAGACGGCCAGCTGAAGGTAGCCGACAAGAACCAGCTGCGCCTGCTGCGCACCCGGTTGACCATGGTGTTTCAGCATTTCAATCTGTGGAGCCATATGACGGTGCTGGAGAACGTCATGGAGGCGCCGATTCAGGTGCTGGGCTTAAGCAAACAGGAAGCGCGCGAACGGGCGGTAAAATACCTGGCCAAGGTCGGGATAGACGAACGTCAGCAGGCGAAATACCCGGTGCATCTTTCCGGCGGCCAGCAGCAGCGTGTCTCTATTGCCCGCGCGCTGGCGATGGAGCCGGAGGTGCTGCTGTTTGATGAGCCGACCTCCGCGCTGGATCCGGAGCTGGTGGGCGAAGTGTTACGCATTATGCAGCAGCTGGCGGAAGAGGGGAAAACCATGGTGGTGGTGACCCACGAAATGGGCTTTGCCCGCCACGTCTCTTCGCATGTCATTTTCCTGCATCAGGGAAAAATTGAAGAAGAAGGGCATCCGGACGCGTTATTCGGCGCGCCGAAAAGCCCGCGCCTGCAGCAGTTTCTGAAAGGTTCGCTAAAATAAACGGCTCACCCGGCGTCCGCGGGCGCCGGGTGGGATCCACGCTCCAGCCGGTAGATCCAGTCATCGTAATCGACGCCGTTCAGATGATAGGCTTTCTCCAGCACCTGCGTGCGTACAAAGCCCTGCTTCTCCAGCAGGCGCGATGAGCCACGATTCTCTGCCAAAACCCAGGCATTGATAGCCCGCACCCCCAGCGTACTGAAACCATAATCGCAGATCGCCCGCAGCGCTTCGCTGGCATACCCTTTTCCCTGAGCCTCGGGCAGCAGCGCATAGCCGACGTCGGCCTCGTGCGGATTTTTAGGGCTGACGCGAAGCCCAATATCGCCCAGCGCATCGCCGTGCTGATTACGCAGAACATACACGCCGGGATCGGCGCAGCGACTGGCGAACACGCTGCGCAACGCCTCCTCGCTTAACATTTCGCCCATAAAACGCATCACCTGCGGATCCTGGCGCAGGCGCAGAAAAAAGGGCCAGTCATCGGTAACAAAGCGGGTAAGCGAAAGGCGAGGCGTGGTGATGGTCGTCATAAAGCAGTCAATACAAAGAAGGAAAGGCCTACCTTAGCACTTTACTCCGCCTGGTAACACCGGCGAACCGGCCCGCTGGCGATGAACTCAGGCGCTTCAGGGCGAGGGTTGTCCGGGATAGGGCGACGCTGCAGCGCCAGGCTGAGACCATCCAGGCGTGGGGCATTAGCCAGCAGAATGGAATCAGGGGAGCCAATGCCCCCCCGTGTCAGCCATTAACTCAGCACATCCTTTAGCGCTTCGTCGAGATCGTACCAGCGGAAGGCGAAGCCGGCGGCTTCCAGCCGCTTAGGCAGCGCGCGCTGACCGCCGAGCACCAGGACGGCGGATTCGCCCATCAGCAGGCGGATGGCGGCGGCGGGGACGCGGAAAATCGCCGGTCGATTGAGCGCATGACCCAGCGCGTGGGCGAACTGCTCGTTATGCACGGGATAGGGCGAAACCATATTGAACGGGCCGCGCAGATCGTTATCCAGCAGCCACAGAATGCCGTTAACCATATCGTCGATATGGATCCAGGCCAGGTACTGTCTGCCGCTGCCGATAGGCCCGCCGAGGCCGAGCTTAAAGGCTGGGGTCATTTTGCCGAGAATACCGCCCCGCGGCGCCAGTACCACGCCGGTGCGCAGCAGACAGACGCGAGTGCGCTCGCTTTGCGCTTCGCAGGCAATTTGCTCCCAGCGGGCGCAGAGCTTATGGGTAAACTCATTGTGCGGCGGCTCTTCTTCGGTCACCACCACTTCGCCGAGGTCGCCGTAATAGCCGGTGGCTGACCCGCTGATCAGCACGGAGGGAGGGGTGTCGCTGGCGTGGATCAGGCCTACCAACCGCTGAGTGAGATCCCAGCGACTATGGCATAAGCGCTGTTTCTGTTCGGTGGTCCAGCGTTTATCGGCGATGGGCTCGCCCGCCAGATTGATGACGGCATCGATGTCATTGAGGTGGTGATGGCCCTCGAAATCGCGCCACAGCGTGACGCGTGGATCGAGACGGGCGCGGGCGGTATCCGGATGCCGGGTGGAGACCGTGACGCTATGCCCGAGCTCCAGCAATCTGGGTATCAGATGTCGGCCAATCAGGCCGGTACCACCAGTAAGCAGGATCTTCATACCACCTCCCTGACATGGTTAGCGCCGCCAGCTCATGGTCATGGATACCGAGTCGGCATAGCGCAGCGCGTGAAGTTTATCGATCTCCACTTCAGCATATGTGACCCAGTGATGTTCGCATGCGATATTCAGCACATCCTGAGTTAATTTTTCCAGCAGTGAAAAACGACCATTCTCAAGATGGCTGATGATGCGTTTGGTAATGGTGCGGTAGTTCAACGCATCATTAATGTCCTCGCTGTCGCGCGCTTTATCGGCAGGGTAGTGAATGGCCACATTCACCACCACGTCCTGGCGATTGGCGATCTCTTCCTCTTTAATACCAATAAAAGTACGCAGGCGCAGGTTCTTAATACGAATAATGGCGTCTGGTTGAGACATTGCAGGCTTCCTCCGTGGTGTAAGTCCTGCAATCATACAACAAAGCGCGACGGGCGAGCAGGGGGTTAATAAGACTGAATTTTTAGCATCGCTTCCACCGTCGCCGGCCGCTGCTTAATGCGCTCATACCAGTTATGCACCGCCGGATAGTTCGCCAGATCGATCCGCTGGCGGACATGGCAGTTCACCCAGGGCCAGGCGGCGATGTCGGCGATGCTGTAGTGGTCCCCGCCCAGCCACGGGCTGGATCCCAGGCGGTGATTCAGTACCCCGTAGAGTCGCTGGGTTTCCACCTGAAAACGCTCAATCGCGTAGGGCACGGTTTGCGGCGCTGAGTGGGAAAAATGCTGATTTTGCCCCAGCATCGGTCCCAGGCCGCCGACCTGCCAGAACAGCCACTGCAGGGTGGTATAGCGCGCCCGCAGCTCCCCGCTCAGCAGCTTGCCGCTTTTTTCCGCCAGATAGAGCAGAATGGCGCCGGACTCAAAGACGCTCAACGGCGCGCCGCCGTCGGCAGGCATGTGGTCGACGATAGCCGGAATTTTGTTATTCGGCGAAATCGCCAGAAACTGCGGATGAAACTGCTCCCCTTTACCGATATCGACCCGAATTAGCCGATAGGCCAGCTGCGCCTCTTCGAGAAAGAGGGTGATTTTGTGGCCGTTTGGGGTGGGCGCATAGTAGAGATCGATCATAATATTTCCCGCCGTCGTGGGTCGCAAACTGATCGAGTATAGGTGAAGCTGCGCGACCCGGGAGAAAATCCGCGAGCGGCGCGTCGGTCTGTCGCCAGCCACGCAGCGGCCGAGCAGTGACATCGCCTGTAAGACAGGCTATGTTGGTTTATTGCCCTGTCTACCAACCCTGAGGAAGCTATGAGCCAGCCTGTGATTACCCTGTGGTCCGATGCCGATTTTTTCTCACCGTACGTGATGTCTGTCTATGTCGCGCTGCAGGAAAAGAGCCTGCCTTTTAGCCTTAAAACCATCGACCTGAACCGCGGCGAACATCTGCAGGCCGGCTGGACGGGCTATGCCGCCACCCGTCGCGTACCGCTGCTGGAGGTTGACGATTTCGCGCTGAGCGAGTCTTCGGCCATTACCGAATATCTGGATGAACGTTTCGCGCCGCCTGAGTGGGAGCGCCTTTATCCACACGATCTGCAAAAGCGGGCCCGCGCCCGGCAGATCCAGGCCTGGCTGCGCAGCGATCTGGTGCCCATTCGTGAAGAGCGATCCACCGCCGTGGTGTTTGGCGGAGTGAAAATGCCGGCGCTCAGCGAGGCAGGCAAGCGGTCGGCGGAAAAACTGTTTGCCACCGCGACCACACTGCTGGCCCACGGCGGGCAAAATTTATTCGGCGAATGGTCTATAGCCGACGCCGACCTGGCGCTGATGCTCAATCGTCTGGTTCTCAATGGCGATGAGGTGCCGGAGGCGCTGGCGGATTATGCGGCGTTCCAGTGGCAGCGGGCCTCAATCCAGCGTTACGTGGCGCTTTCCGCCAAACGCGGAGGCTGATAACCCGCTGCGCTTCCGCTATCATAGAGGCATCGTAACCAGTGGAGTTGGAACCTATGAAGCTGATGTTTGCCTCCGATATTCATGGTTCGCTGCCCGCCACGGAACGCGTGCTTGAACGTTTCGCGCAAAGTGGCGCCAGGTGGCTGATCATCCTCGGCGATGTGCTTAATCACGGACCGCGCAACGCGTTGCCGGAAGGCTATGCGCCGGCGGAGGTGGCCGAGCGGCTGAACAGCGTGGCGGAGCGCATCATTGCCGTCCGCGGTAACTGCGACAGCGAAGTGGATCAAATGCTGCTTCGTTTTCCCATGACCGCACCCTGGCAGCAGGTGCTTGGCGAAGGCTATCGCCTGTTTCTGACCCACGGTCATCTGTATAGCCCGGACAATTTGCCGCCACTTGCCGCTGGCGATGTCCTGGCGTATGGCCATACTCATATTCCGGTTGCTGAAAAACGCGGGGCGATCTCTCTGTTTAATCCAGGCTCAGTGAGTATCCCGAAAGGGGGATATTCCGCCAGCTATGGACTACTGGATGAGGGGCGTCTGCAGGTTTTAGCACTCAATGATAATCAGGTTATTGCAGAGGTCGCAATTTACCCGTAATTTAGCCCTCAATCATAAAGACGCGCCGCAAGAGCGCTTTTAAAGTAAGGTTTCCTGATGGCGGAACAGAATCATTTGGCAAGCACAGAATGGGTCGATATTGTTAATGAAAACAATGAGGTGATAGCACAGTCCAGCCGCGAGCAGATGCGCGCGCAGTGCCTGCGCCACCGGGCGACCTATATCGTCGTTCACGACGGAATGGGGAAAATTCTGGTGCAGCGACGCACCGAGACAAAAGACTTTCATCCGGGCATGCTGGATGCCACCGCCGGCGGCGTCGTGCAGGCTGATGAGCAATTGCTGGAGTCGGCCCGCCGCGAGGCGGAAGAGGAGTTAGGCATCGCCGGGGTGCCGTTCGCCGATCACGGCCAGTTCTACTACGAAGATAAATTCTGCCGCGTCTGGGGAAGCCTGTTCAGCTGCGTTTCCCACGGGCCGTTTGCCCTGCAGGAAGAAGAGGTAAGCGAGGTGTGCTGGTTAACGCCGGAAGAGATCACCGCCCGCTGCGATGAGTTCACGCCCGACTCCCTGAAAGCGCTGGCGCTGTGGATGACCCGCAACGCCGGTAACGAGTATGATGACGCGGAAGAGAGCGAGCGCGAATAATCGCGCGAACGCGTGGCAGCAAACGCTGTTCGCCTCCTGACAAAAAAAGGCAGCCATCTGGCTGCCTTTTGCTTTTCTCTCAGCGAGCGATTACTTCTGCTGCTGAGCTGACTGGATCGCGGTCAGTGCGATGGTGTAGACGATATCGTCTACCAGCGCGCCACGAGACAGATCGTTGACCGGCTTGCGCATACCCTGCAGCATCGGCCCGATGGAGATCAGGTCGGCAGAGCGTTGTACCGCTTTGTAAGTGGTGTTACCGGTGTTCAGATCCGGGAAGATGAACACGGTCGCGCGGCCAGCTACCGGCGAGTTCGGCGCTTTGGATTTCGCGACGTCAGCCATCACCGCGGCGTCATACTGCAGCGGACCGTCGATCATCAGGTCAGGACGTTTTTCCTGCGCCAGGCGGGTCGCTTCGCGGACTTTTTCTACATCGCTACCCGCGCCGGAAGTACCGGTGGAGTAGGAGAGCATCGCCACGCGCGGTTCGATGCCGAAGGCAATCGCGGAGTCAGCGGACTGAATCGCGATTTCCGCCAGCTGCTCTGCGGTCGGATCCGGGTTGATCGCGCAGTCGCCGTAAACGTAAACCTGTTCCGGCAGCAGCATGAAGAACACCGAAGAGACCAGCGAGCTGCCCGGTGCGGTTTTGATCAGCTGCAGCGGCGGACGAATGGTGTTGGCGGTGGTGTGTACCGCGCCGGACACCAGGCCGTCGACTTCGTCTTGTTCCAGCATCAGGGTGCCGAGAACTACGTTATCTTCCAGCTGCTCGCGGGCGACCGCTTCGGTCATGCCCTTGCTCTTACGCAGTTCGACCAGGCGAGCCACGTAGCTTTCGCGTACCACTTCCGGGTCGACGATTTCGATACCGGCGCCCAGCTCAACGCCCTGCGCTGCCGCAACGCGGTTGATCTCATCCGGGTTACCCAGCAGCACACAGGTGGCGATCCCGCGTTCGGCGCAGATAGCGGCGGCTTTCACGGTACGCGGCTCGTCGCCTTCCGGCAGAACCACGCGTTTGCCGGCTTTACGCGCCAGCTCGGTCAGCTGGTAGCGGAAGGCTGGCGGGGAGAGACGACGGCTGCGCTCGGAGGTCGCGGTCAGCGATTCGATCCAGTCGGCGTTGATGTAGTTGGCGACGTATTCCTGAACTTTCTCAATGCGCTCGTGATCGTCAACCGGTACTTCGAGGTTGAAGCTCTGCAGGCTCAGGGAGGTCTGCCAGGTGTTGGTGTTGACCATGAATACCGGCAGGCCGGTGGCGAAGGCGCGTTCGCACAGTTTGCTGATGCGCGCGTCCATTTCATAGCCGCCGGTCAGCAGGATGGCGCCGATTTCCACGCCGTTCATCGCAGCCAGGCAGGCGGCAACCAGCACGTCAGGACGATCTGCGGAGGTAACCAGCAGCGAGCCCGCGCGGAAGTGCTCCAGCATGTGCGGGATGCTGCGCGCGCAGAAGGTCACGGATTTGACGCGGCGGGTGTTGATGTCGCCTTCATTGATGATGGTCGCATTCAGGTGATGGGCCATGTCGATCGCGCGGGTGGCGATCAGATCGAAGCTCCACGGTACGGCGCCCAGCACCGGCAGCGCGCTGCCGTTTTGCAGCTGAGCCGGATCGATCTTCACGACTTTCGCTTTGGATGAGTCGTCGAAGATTTCTGACAGGTCAGGACGGGTACGGCCCTGCTCGTCGACCGGCGCATTCAGTTTGTTGATGATAACGCCGGTGATGCTGGTGTTTTTCGCGCCGCCAAAGCTGTTGCGGGTCAGTTCAATACGCTCGTTCAGCTGTTCTGGCGTATCGGTGCCCTGCGACATCACGAAGACGATTTCCGCGTTCAGGGTTTTGGCGATTTCAAAGTTCAGCGCCTGGGCGAACTGATGCTTACGGGTCGGCACCAGGCCTTCCACCAGTACCACTTCCGCGTCCTGAGTGTTCGCGTGGTAGTTGGCGATGATCTCTTCCATCAGCACATCTTTCTGATTGCTGGAGAGCAGAGACTCAACGTGGTTCATCTTCAGCGGTTCAGCAGCGGTGGTGGTGGAGGAGCTGGCGCGAACGATGGTGGTGGTCTGGTCCGGGGCATCGCCGCCGGAGCGCGGCTGGGCGATAGGTTTAAAGACGCTCAGACGAACGCCTTTGCGTTCCATAGCGCGGATCACACCGAGGCTGACGCTGGTCAGGCCTACGCTGGTACCGGTAGGAATTAACATGATAGTACGGGACACGGTATATCCTCTTTCGTTACCGCCAGTATCAGGCGGGATACAAAACAGCACCACCAGCGACCTGTCATACTCCACGTTGCACGTGCGTTGGCTCTACTTGCTCACCCCGGTCGCGTACGCGCTGTACGCGCCGGGGATCTGCTGTGTCGCCGCCTTCCTGCAGCTCGAAGTATTGCGGGTCAGGGCTGGCGGTGTGGAATTATGCGGTCAGACGGCTGGCGTCTTGCGCGATGACCAGCTCTTCGTTGGTCGGGATAACCACGGCAGGACGGGTGCCTTCTTTGTTGATGAAGCCAGACTTGCCGAAGCGGGCAGCCAGGTTACGCTCATGGTCAACTTCAAAGCCCAGTACGCCCAGTTTGCCCAGCGACAGCTCACGCACCATCGCGGCGTTTTCACCGATGCCACCGGTGAAGATCACGGCGTCGAGACGGCCGTCCATCAGCGCGGTGTAGGAGCCGATGTATTTCGCCAGGCGGTGGCAGTAGACGTCCATCGCGCGTTTAGCGTCGGCTTTTTCCTGGTAGTTGTCTTCCACGTAGCGGCAGTCGCTGGTGACTTCGGTCAGGCCCAGCAGGCCGGACTCTTTGGTCAGCATTTTGTTGATGGCGTCAACGCTCATGCCCAGGGTGTCGTGCAGATGGAAGATGATGGCCGGATCGATATCGCCGGAGCGGGTACCCATCACCAGGCCTTCCAGCGGGGTCAGACCCATGGAGGTGTCAACGCATTTGCCGTTACGAATAGCGGAAACCGAACCACCGTTGCCGAGGTGGCAGGTGATGATGTTCAGCTCTTCAACCGGCTTGTTCAGGATCTTAGCGGCTTCCTGAGTCACGTAGAAGTGGCTGGTGCCGTGCGCGCCGTAACGACGAACGCCGTGCTCTTTGTACAGGCTGTACGGCAGGGCGTAGAGATAGGATTCTTCCGGCATGGTCTGGTGGAACGCCGTATCGAATACTGCCACGTTTTTGTCTTTCAGGTGCGGGAAGGATTTCAGCGCTTCAGCGATGCCGATCAGGTGTGCCGGGTTGTGCAGCGGGGCGAAGGACGCGGCGTCTTTAATGCCCTGAATCACGGACTCGTCGATGACTACGGAGCTGGTGTATTTTTCGCCGCCGTGGACGATACGGTGGCCGATTGCGGTCAGCTGAGCAGACAGTTCTGGTTTTTGTGCCAGAATAGTGTTAACGATAAAGTTCAGTGCTTCGCTGTGCGCGGCGCCCGCGCCTAATTCGGCTTCTTGTTTGCCGCCGTCAATTTTCCATTTGATACGGGCTTCCGGCAGGTGGAAGCATTCCGCTAAACCGGACAGGTATTCGTCGCCGTTCACGGCGTCAAGGATAGCAAATTTCAGAGAGGAGCTACCGCAGTTCAGAACCAGTACTAACTTACTCGACATGGAAGTACCTTTTTATGATACGTGGCTAAAAAAACGTCAGTGTGTCATTAGCGTAGCGCAGGATGACCTCGACATTTATGATTAACATCATGCCTTGTTCTGTTTTCAGGCACGATGAGATAAGTACATTTGATTTTATGCCATTTTGCATAATTTTCAGCCAATGGCAGAATATGCGATAATTTGACTAGCCTGGCAAAAGAGTCTATCCGCCCTTTCAGGCGGGCACAGGATACCTGATTGCGGCATCCTTTGCCAAAATCTTTTGAACGATGTCATGCATAGTTGGTGTTTTGCACGAATTTTTTAAGTTTTATATGTAAAGTTGAGGTAAAGCCATGTCGACCCCTGAGAAACGCCCCGTTAGCTTCTTTAGCTTGTTCAACCGCGGGCAGCACTACGCCAAGACCTGGCCTCTCGACAAGCGCCTCGCGCCGGTATTTATCGAAAACCGCATCATTCGTGCCACCCGCTACGCCATCCGCATCATGCCGCCGATCGCCATTTTCACCCTCTGCTGGCAGATAGCGCTGGGCGGCCAGCTGGGTCCCGCCGTGGCCACCGCGCTGTTTGCATTGAGCCTGCCGATGCAGGGGTTATGGTGGTTGGGTAAACGTTCAGTGACGCCGCTGCCGCCTTCCATTCTTAACTGGTTCTACGAAGTACGCGGCAAACTGCAGGAGGCGGGGCAGGCGCTGGCGCCTGTCGAAGGCAAGCCCGATTATCAGGCGCTGGCTGACACGCTTAAGCGCGCCTTCAAACAACTCGATAAAACTTTCCTTGATGATTTGTAATTCACTACGGAAAACGCATATAAAAGAAGGCGCATGATTTATGCGCCTTCTTTATTTCACGCCCTACCGTGCTACAGGAGTCACAACATGGAAATGACCAATGCGCAGCGTCTGATTTTATCCAATCAGTACAAAATGATGACGATGCTCGACCCGGACAATGCGGAGCGCTACCGTCGTCTGCAAACCATCATTGAGCGTGGGTATGGGCTGCAGATGCGTGAACTGGACCGCGAGTTCGGCCAGTTGACGGAAGAAACCTGCCGTACCGTTATCGACATCATGGAGATGTACCACGCGCTACACGTCTCCTGGACCAACCTGAAAGACGCGGAGGGTATCGACGAGCGTCGGGTCACCTTCCTCGGCTTTGATGCCGCCACCGAAGCGCGTTTTCTCGGCTACGTGCGCTTTATGGTCAATGTTGAAGGCCGTTACAGCCACTTTGACGCCGGCACCCATGGCTTTAACTCGCAGACCCCGATGTGGGAGAAATATCAGCGGATGCTGAGCGTCTGGCACGCCTGCCCGCGCCAGTATCATCTGAGCAGTAACGAAATTAACCAAATCATCAATGCCTGAGGGAGGTGCCCGTGCAGTGTAAAGGTTTCCTGTTCGATTTAGACGGGACGCTGGTGGATTCCTTGCCGGTGGTGGAGCGTTCATGGTGCAAGTGGGGGGATCGTTTCGCCATCGACCATGATGAAATTCTCAGTTTTATTCACGGCAAGCAGGCCATTACCTCCATTCGCCATTTTATGCCGGGTCGCAGCGAGGAGGATATCCAGGCCGAATTCCGTTATCTCGAGCAGATGGAAGCCACTGATATCGAAGGCATCGTCGCCCTGCCGGGGGCGTTAGCCCTGCTGAATTCGCTCAATGAGGCTGGGATCCCGTGGGCGATTGTCACCTCCGGCTCGATTCCGGTTGCGCACGCGCGTCACCGCGCGGCGGGCCTGCCGATGCCGGAGGTGTTTGTCACCGCAGAGCAAGTGAAGCACGGCAAGCCGGCGCCGGACGCCTATCTGCTGGGCGCCGAGCGGCTGGGGCTGCCTGCCGGGGAGTGCGCGGTGGTGGAAGATGCGCCGGCGGGGCTGCTCTCCGGGCTGACGGCAGGCTGTCGCACCATCGCGGTCAAGGTGCCTGCCGATGCCCCCCGTCTGGATGAAGCCGACCTCGTGCTGAGCAGCCTGGAAGATCTGCTGGTTGAACGCCAGGCCGACGGCGTGGTGAATGTGCGTCTTAAAGCGTAAACCCATGATTTCGCCCCGCGTCGTCGGGGCTTTTTTATGCCACTATGTCGACTCCCACTTGTGACAAGGAAACGTTGTGAACGGTGAATTGATTTGGGTTTTATCCCTCCTGGCCATCGCGGTTGTGCTGTTTGCTACCGGCAAGGTGCGCATGGATGCTATCGCCCTGATGGTCATTGTCGCCTTTGTCCTCAGCGGCACGCTGACGCTGACCGAAGCTTTTTCCGGGTTCAGCGATCCTAACGTGATCCTGATTGCCGCCCTGTTTATTATCGGCGACGGCCTCGTGCGTACCGGGGTAGCCACCAAGATGGGCGCCTGGCTGGTGAGCGTAGCAGGCAACAGCGAAACCAAAATGCTGATCTACCTGATGCTCACTGTCGCCGGGCTGGGCGCATTTATGAGCTCCACCGGCGTGGTCGCCATTTTCATTCCGGTGGTCCTTAGCGTCTCGGCGCGGATGAATACCTCCCCCTCGCGGCTGATGATGCCGCTGAGCTTCGCCGGGCTTATCAGCGGGATGATGACCCTGGTGGCGACGCCGCCCAACCTGGTGGTCAACAGCGAACTGCTGCGCGAAGGGCTGCACGGCTTCAGTTTTTTCAGCGTCACCCCGATTGGCCTGGTGGTGCTGATCCTGGGCATCGTCTATATGCTGGCGGTGCGCTTTATGCTGAAGACGGATAATGGCGAATCCGCGCGCGATGGACGAAAAAGAAGCACCTTCCGCGATTTGATTCGCGAATATCACCTCACCGGCCGCGCCCGCCGACTGGCGATCCGACCCGGTTCGCCGATGATCGGTCAGCGGCTGGATGATTTAAAGCTGCGTGAGCGCTACTGTGCCAACGTTATCGGCGTTGAGCGCTGGCGGCGGTTCCGTCGGGTGATTGTTAACGTCAACGGGGTATCGGAATTTCGCGCCCGCGACGTCCTGCTGATCGATATGTCCGCCTCCGATGTCGACCTGCGCCAGTTCTGCGGCGAGCAAATGCTCGAGCCGATGGTGCTGCGCGGCGAGTATTTTGCCGATCAGGCGCTGGATGTGGGGATGGCGGAGGTGGCGCTGATCCCGGATTCAGAGATGATAGGCAAAACGGTGCGTGAGATAGCCT
Organism: Klebsiella sp. GB_Kp056; assembly: GCF_040064755.1. Taxonomy (NCBI): domain Bacteria; kingdom Pseudomonadati; phylum Pseudomonadota; class Gammaproteobacteria; order Enterobacterales; family Enterobacteriaceae; genus Klebsiella; species Klebsiella sp. GB_Kp056. The sequence goes on from NZ_JBEAJA010000036.1 coordinate 77,968, forward strand.
TCCGCACCCGGTTTGGTCTCAATATCGTCGGCATGAAGCGCGATGGCAAAGCGATGGATGGTTCCGTAGTCGATGAGCCGCTGCAGCTCGGCGATATCCTGCTGGTGGTCGGCAACTGGCGGCAAATTGCCCTGCTGGCGAAGCGCGGTCGGGATTTCGTGGTGCTCAATATGCCGGTTGAGGTCGATGACGCTTCGCCGGCCCACAGCCAGGCTCCGCACGCGATTTTCTGTCTGGTGCTGATGGTGGCCCTGATGCTGACGGATGAAATCCCCAACCCTATCGCCGCGATCATCGCCTGTCTGCTGATGGGCAAATTCCGCTGCATCAACGCCGAAAGCGCCTACAAGGCGATCCACTGGCCGAGCATTATTCTGATTGTCGGGATGATGCCGTTTGCCCTGGCCTTGCAGAAAACCGGTGGGGTGGATCTGGTGGTCAAGGGACTGATGGACGTTGCCGGAGGCGAGGGGCCTTATCTGATGCTCGGCTGCCTGTTTGTGATGTGCGCGGCGATAGGCCTGTTTATCTCTAACACGGCCACCGCAGTGCTGATGGCGCCTATTGCCTTAGCGGCGGCGAAGTCGATGGGCGTGTCGCCCTATCCCTTTGCCATGGTGGTGGCGATGGCGGCTTCGGCGGCGTTTATGACCCCGGTCTCCTCGCCGGTCAACACCCTGGTGCTTGGCCCGGGTAAGTATTCCTTCAGCGACTTTGTAAAGATTGGCGTGCCCTTTACCGTGCTGGTAATGGTGGTCTGCGTCCTGCTGATCCCGGTGCTCTTCCCGTTTTAAGGTATGCAGGCCGGGTAGGGGGCGACCGCGGCCCGGCCTGAAAAATTACAGCGGCGAATCCTGGCTGATTTCATCCAGCGACAGCTGGAAGCTCGGGACAAACACCTGCATAAAGTAATCCATCTCCGCGCTGCGCCGCGACGCCAGCGTTTTTTCCAGACGGCCTTTGGCCAGCAGAAATTCGTTGTTGCCCGCCGACAGCTCTTCGAGGCATTTCAGGTAGGCGCAGAGGGCGTCAGCCTGTTTGACGATCGACTGCTCTTCCTCACTGTAGTGATGCTCGTCAATCAGCGGTTCGAAAATATCGCGCAGCTCGTCAGGCACCATATCCACCAGCTTCTGCTGGGCGATTTTCTCAATCGCCTTATATTCCTGGGCAATCTGCGAATTGAAATATTTCACCGGGGTAGGGAGATCGCCAGTTAAGACTTCCGAGGCGTCATGGTATATCGCTAACAAGGCGATACGCTCGGCGTTGACCTGGCCGCCGAATTTGCGGTTTTTGATCGCCGCCAGCGCGTGGGCGACCATCGCCACCTGCAGGCTGTGCTCGGAGACATTTTCAGTGCGCACGTTGCGCATCAGCGGCCAGCGGTTAATCAGTTTCAGACGGGAGAGGTGGGCAAAGAAATGACTCTGACTCATAGGAACCCTTAATCAGTGACAACATCGGGTTCCATTGTGCGCAGGGATCGCCGCCGGATGCAAATGCCGGCGGCGGCACGATTACAGCTGATGGTAGCCGGAGAGGAAGCGGCCGAAGCGGGAGATCGCCATCTCCAGGTCGTCTTCGCGAGGCAGGGTCACAATGCGTACGTGATCCGGCCACGGCCAGTTAAAGGCAGTACCCTGCACCAGCAGCACTTTCTCCTGCAGCAGGAAATCGAGCACCATTTTCTGGTCATCGTGAATATTGAAGCGTTTGGCGTCGATTTTCGGGAACATGTACAGCGCGCCTTTTGGCTTCATGCAGGAGACGCCCGGAATATCGTTGATCAACTCCCAGGCGCGGTTGCGTTGTTCATACAGACGCCCGCCGGGAATGATGAATTCGCTGATACTCTGGTAGCCGCCCAGCGCCGTCTGGATAGCATGCTGGGCCGGCACGTTGGCGCACAGACGCATCGACGCCAGCATTTCCAGTCCTTCGATATAGCCTTTCGCGTGTTTTTTCGGGCCATTCAGCACCATCCAGCCCTGACGGAAGCCGGCGACGCGGTAAGTTTTCGACAGTCCGTTGAAGGTCACCGTCAGCAGATCGGGCGCCAGAGCGGCGATCGAGTGATGCTGGGCTTCGTCGTAGAGGATCTTGTCGTAGATCTCATCGGCGAAAATAATCAGGTTGTGCTGGCGGGCGATCTCGACGATCTCCTGCAGCAGCTCTTTGGAATAGACCGCGCCGGTGGGGTTGTTGGGGTTGATGATCACGATCCCGCGGGTGCGAGGCGTAATTTTAGCGCGGATATCGTCAAGATCCGGGAACCAGTCAGAGGATTCGTCACACAGATAGTGCACCGCTTTACCGCTGGAAAGGGACACCGCCGCCGTCCACAGCGGGTAGTCCGGGGCGGGAACCAGCATCTCATCGCCGCTGTTTAACAGCGCCTGCATCGCCTGGACAATCAGTTCGGACACGCCGTTGCCGATGTAAATATCTTCCACGGTGACATCGCGCATTCCCCGCGCCTGGTAATGCTGCATGATGGCTTTACGCGCCGAGTACAATCCTTTCGAATCGCAGTAACCCTGGGCGGTAGGCAGATTGCGGATGACGTCGACGAGGATCTCGTCAGGGGCTTCGAAGCCGAAGGGCGCCGGGTTGCCGATGTTCAGTTTCAGAACCTTATTGCCTTCTTCTTCAAGACGTTTCGCTTCTTTCAGAACCGGGCCGCGGATGTCATAACAGACGTTCTCTAACTTGCTGGATTTTTCGATGGGGGACATGAATCTTGACCTTTTAGCTGTTATCGCCACTCCCTGCCGTGGAAGTCAGCACGGAACAATGTACTCCGCCTCCCCGCTGTTTTGAAGGCTTTGCAGGAGAAGATTTTGTTAACGCAGGATTTTAAGCGTAATTGATTTATCTGCTGCTTGCTGATTTTTCCTGTGGTTTATGCCTTTTCATGGCATTTTTTCGGTCGTCTATGTTGAGGTGGTGCCTTTTTTACCATCATTTATCTGGTTTGTTTGTCGGGTAAACGGGGGGCTGAAGAATGGATGGCCGCAAAAAAACGCTATCCTTAATGTAATAGCGGTTGATTTGTAATCTTGATGTTAAGTAATTTTAATAAAAAACTGTGCGCAAGCGCATTATTATTATTTTTGACAGGTAATAATCTGAGGTTTGTTAATTTATATTAAATGTTGAAAAAAATTTAAAATTAACTCAGTTAATCCTTATTAAGGCTTATAAAAAGGATGGGAATCGGTTAGAATATCGCCGTTAATATCAGTGCTAGTCGGTATGATTTACGGCTGAACTGGTATCTAATATATTGTTATTACAGAATTTTATTGTTCGTTTTTCGCCAAAAAAGACGTCCGGCGAAAGAGAGGCTTTCTCACCACCACTGTGCGATTTCCCGGGGCGACGTATGACGCCTTGCTGGCCGTGGTAATTAATAATAATGAGGAATACGAACAATATATTACTCCGGTGTTCTGCGCATTTGCTCAGATGAGTACTTTGGCATGTAATAACGTTCGTCCAGTTGTTTATCCGCCATCTGACGGTGAGCACAAGGCTCAGGGAATAGCCGGAAACCTGGCGTAAAGCATCAACAAGGCAGGTCAGCGTTAGCCACCTGTAAGTGAAGAAAGATGATTAATACAACACGTCCGATACTCAACCTCGATCTCGATCTGCTGCGCACCTTTGTAGCCGTCGCTGATTTGAACACCTTCGCCGCCGCCGCCGCCGCAGTGTGCCGTACCCAGTCCGCGGTCAGCCAGCAAATGCAACGCCTGGAGCAGCTGGTTGGCAAGGAGCTTTTCGCTCGTCACGGACGCAATAAACTGCTGACCGAGCAGGGCATTCAGCTGCTGGGCTATGCCCGCAAAATCCTGCGCTTTAACGATGAAGCCTGCATGTCGCTGATGTATGGCAGTCTGCAGGGGGGACTGACTATCGGCGCGTCGGAAGAAACCGCTGATACTATCCTGCCGTTTCTGTTAAACCGCATCGGCTGCTTCTATCCCAGAATGACGCTGGAGATTAAAGTCCATCCCCACGCCGTCATCATGGCGATGCTGAGCGGGGGAGAGGTCGATCTGGCATTAACCACCCATCAGCTTCCCGGTTTTACCGCTTTCACGCTGAGAACATCGCCTACCCTCTGGTACTGTGCGGCGGACTACGTGCTGGCGAAAGGGGAGTCGATCCCCCTGATCCTGCTCGAAGAGCCTGGCCCGTTCCGTGAGGACATCATCGCCGCGCTGGAGGCTGCCCGCGTCTCCTGGCATCTGGCCCACGGCGCCTCGTCGCTCTCCGGGGTGAAAGCGGCAGTGAAAGCCGGACTGGGGGTCACCGCGCGTCCGGTCGAAATGATGAGCCCGGATTTGCGCGTGGCCGGCATTAGCGATGGCCTGCCGGTCCTGCCGGATACCCGGTACGTCGTCAGCTGCAATCCGCAGACGGTGAGCGAACTACCGCAGGCGATTTTTCAGTCTCTGAGCCAGGAGAGCGATCCCTGGCGCGCGGGGCCGGCACTTACTCCGGAAGAGGGAGGAAGCGCCTTCATTTTGTGAGGTTATTTTGCTAACAAAGATCACAAAAACTGGTAACAGAATGTAAGTGTCCAAAAAGAGCCTCAGGGGTGGGTTTCTCGTCTGGTGGCTCTTTTTTTTGCACTCTTATTGATGTTTTGAATCTTTTTTTTATTTCTTTGCAGAAAAATCAGCACATTGGCGTGACCGGACGCTCAGCTTGCCGACTTTTTCCTGCACTTTCAACACTTCCTGCTAATGTTAAAAAACCGGATGGATTGTTGCCGATTTCCTGGGGTAATTAACAAAACCGTGTCGCAGATCAAGAAAATACCCCTCTTTGGGGGGAGGAATCGAGGCTAAATCCTGTCAAAATAGCAGGGATTTTTGATTTACGACGGAAACGGACACGATTCAACAACACTAAAACCGAACAGTATGCAAGGTTATTTCGCATAAAAGGGCATTTAATGTTAATGAAAAGATTCCAATGTAAATTAATGTTATGAAAACTTTTGTTAAAGTTGACAAAAGGTTAAAGAAAGGGGTAAAAAGCCACGGCATCTGGGCTTCTCACATCTTCCAGGGACGCTTTTTTGCACGGTTATTTTTTATTCCTCCCGTGAAACGCTGTGGCGTTCATCTGCCAGTAAGAGCAGAGGGTTTTGGCGCTACACTTTTTTGGTTAAGCAATGCGTATGTCAACATCCACTGAAGTCATCGCTCATCACTGGGCATTCGCTATATTTCTCATCATCGCTATCGGTCTGTGCTGCCTGATGCTCGTCGGCGGCTGGTACCTTGGCGGTCGCGCGCGCGCGCGTAGCAAAAACACGCCGTTTGAATCGGGGATCGACTCCGTTGGTTCGGCCCGCTTACGTCTTTCTGCGAAGTTTTATCTGGTTGCCATGTTCTTCGTGATCTTCGACGTGGAAGCCCTGTATCTCTACGCATGGTCGACCTCCATCCGCGAGAGCGGCTGGGTCGGCTTTGTGGAAGCCGCAATTTTCATTTTAGTGCTACTGGCTGGTCTGGTTTATCTCGTTCGCATCGGCGCACTGGACTGGACGCCTGCGCGTTCCCGTCGCACGCTGGTTAACCCGGAAACAGACAGTCCCACTAACCGTCATATGCAGTAAAAGCGAGGCAATAAGATGGATTATACGCTCACCCGCATAGATCCTAACGGTGAGAACGACCGTTACCCCCTGCAGAAACAGGAGATCGTTACCGACCCCCTGGAGCAGGAAGTCAACAAAAGCGTGTATATGGGGAAACTCGAACACGCGCTGCATGACATGGTGAACTGGGGCCGTAAGAACTCAATTTGGCCGTATAACTTCGGCCTTTCTTGCTGTTATGTGGAAATGGTGACGTCATTCACTGCGGTGCATGACGTTGCGCGCTTTGGGGCCGAAGTTCTGCGCGCCTCTCCGCGTCAGGCGGACCTGATGGTGGTCGCCGGAACCTGCTTCACCAAAATGGCGCCGGTTATTCAGCGTCTCTATGATCAGATGCTGGAGCCGAAGTGGGTGATCTCCATGGGCGCCTGCGCGAACTCCGGCGGAATGTACGACATCTATTCCGTCGTCCAGGGCGTGGATAAGTTTATTCCGGTCGATGTGTACATCCCGGGCTGCCCGCCGCGTCCGGAGGCCTATATGCAGGCGCTGATGCTGCTGCAGGAGTCCATTGGTAAAGAACGTCGTCCGCTCTCATGGGTGGTTGGCGATCAGGGCGTCTATCGCGCCAATATGCAGTCGGAACGCGAGCGTAAACGCGGCGAACGTATTGCAGTGACCAATCTGCGGACGCCGGACGAGATTTAATTTGCGCCTGCGGGCGGGAGAACCACTTCGCAAATCAATCTACAACAGCGCGAAGTCTCGCCCGGCAGTCACCACGGACCTTTTGCAATGGTGAACAATATGACCGATTTAACCGCGCATGACGCCGCACCAGCCTGGCAAACCCGCGATCACCTTGATGACCCGGTGATCGGCGAACTGCGCAACCGCTTTGGGCCGGATGCCTTTACCGTTCAGCCAACCCGTACCGGCGTACCGGTGGTATGGGTCAAGCGCGAGCAGCTGCTTGAGGTGGGTGATTTCCTGAAGAAATTGCCGAAGCCTTACGTGATGCTGTTTGACCTGCACGGCATGGACGAACGTCTGCGCACGCACCGCGATGGCCTGCCCGCCGCGGATTTTTCCGTTTTCTATCACCTGATTTCCATCGACCGCAACCGCGACATCATGCTCAAGGTGGCGCTGTCTGAAAACGATCTGCATCTGCCGACCTTCACCAAACTGTTCCCCAACGCCAACTGGTATGAGCGTGAAACCTGGGAAATGTTTGGTATTACCTTCGATGGCCACCCGAACCTGCGTCGCATCATGATGCCGCCGACCTGGGAAGGCCACCCGCTGCGTAAAGACTACCCGGCGCGCGCCACCGAATTCGATCCGTTTGAGCTGACCAAAGCCAAACAGGATCTGGAGATGGAAGCGCTGACTTTCAAACCGGAAGAGTGGGGCATGAAGCGCGGCACCGACAACGAGGACTTCATGTTCCTCAACCTCGGTCCGAACCACCCCTCCGCGCACGGTGCGTTCCGCATTATTCTGCAACTGGATGGCGAAGAGATCGTCGACTGCGTGCCGGACATCGGTTACCACCACCGCGGCGCCGAGAAGATGGGCGAGCGCCAGTCCTGGCACAGCTACATCCCGTACACCGACCGTATCGAATACCTTGGCGGCTGCGTCAACGAGATGCCGTACGTGCTGGCCGTGGAAAAACTGGCCGGGATCACCGTGCCGGATCGCGTCAACGTGATCCGCGTAATGCTCTCCGAACTGTTCCGCATCAACAGCCACCTGCTGTATATCTCTACCTTTATTCAGGACGTCGGCGCGATGACCCCGGTCTTCTTCGCCTTTACCGATCGGCAGAAAATCTACGATCTGGTGGAAGCGATCACCGGTTTCCGTATGCACCCGGCGTGGTTCCGCATCGGCGGCGTCGCGCACGATCTGCCGCGCGGCTGGGATCGTCTGCTGCGTGAGTTCCTCGAGTGGATGCCGAAGCGTCTGGACTCCTATGAAAAAGCCGCCCTGCGCAACACCATTCTGAAGGGCCGTTCCGTCGGCGTGGCAGCCTATACCGCTAAAGAGGCGCTGGAGTGGGGCACCACCGGCGCAGGCCTGCGCGCCACCGGTATCGGCTTCGACGTGCGTAAATGGCGTCCTTATTCTGGCTATGAAAACTTCGACTTCGAAGTCCCGACCGGGGGCGGCGTCTCTGACTGCTACACCCGCGTGATGCTGAAAGTCGAAGAGCTGCGCCAGAGCCTGCGCATTCTTCAGCAGTGCCTCGACAATATGCCGGAAGGGCCGTTCAAAGCGGATCACCCGCTGACCACGCCGCCGCCGAAAGAGCGCACGCTGCAGCATATCGAAACCCTGATCACCCACTTCCTGCAAGTATCGTGGGGCCCGGTCATGCCGGCCAACGAATCCTTCCAGATGATTGAGGCGACCAAGGGGATTAACAGTTACTACCTGACCAGCGACGGCAGCACCATGAGCTACCGTACCCGCGTCCGCACGCCGAGCTTTGCGCACCTGCAGCAGATCCCGTCGGCGATCCGCGGCAGCCTGGTATCCGACCTGATCGTCTATCTGGGTAGTATCGATTTTGTTATGTCAGACGTGGACCGCTAATTATGCACGAGAATCAACAACCACAAACCGAGGCTTTTGAGCTGAGTGCGGCAGAGCGTGAGGCTATTGAGCACGAGAAGCACCACTACGAAGACCCGCGTGCGGCGTCCATCGAAGCGCTGAAAATCGTTCAGAAACAGCGCGGCTGGGTGCCGGATGGCGCGATCTACGCCATTGCCGATGTGCTGGGCATCCCGGCCAGCGACGTCGAAGGCGTGGCGACGTTCTACAGCCAGATTTTCCGCCAGCCGGTTGGCCGTCACGTGATCCGCTACTGCGACAGCGTGGTGTGCCACATTACCGGCTATCAGGGAATTCAGGCCGCCATCGAGAAGAAGCTGAACATCAAGCCAGGGCAGACCACCTTTGATGGCCGCTTTACCCTGCTGCCGACCTGCTGCCTGGGCAACTGCGACAAGGGACCGACCATGATGATTGATGAGGACACTCACAGCCATCTGACGCCGGAGGCAATTCCTGACCTGCTGGAGCAGTACAAATGAAAACCGTAATTCGTACTGCGGAAACGCATCCGCTCACTTGGCGCCTGCGCGACGACAAGCAGCCGGTCTGGCTGGACGAGTATCGCAGCAAAAATGGCTATGAAGGGGCGCGAAAAGCGCTGACCGGCATGGCGCCGGACGAAATCGTCACGGCGGTAAAAGACGCTGGCCTGAAAGGGCGCGGCGGCGCGGGCTTCTCCACCGGTCTGAAGTGGAGCCTGATGCCGAAAGACGAGTCCATGAATATCCGTTACCTGCTGTGTAACGCCGATGAAATGGAGCCGGGCACCTATAAAGACCGCCTGCTGATGGAGCAGCTGCCGCACCTGCTGGTGGAAGGCATGCTGATCTCCGCGTTTGCGCTGAAGGCCTACCGCGGCTACATCTTCCTGCGCGGAGAGTATATCGAAGCGGCCCAGCATCTGCGCCGCGCGATTGCCGAAGCCACCGAGGCGGGCCTGCTGGGGAAAAACATCCTCGGCACCGGTTTTGACTTCGAGCTGTTTGTCCACACCGGGGCAGGGCGCTATATCTGCGGCGAAGAGACGGCGCTGATTAACTCCCTGGAAGGTCGCCGCGCTAACCCGCGCTCCAAGCCGCCGTTCCCGGCGAGCTCCGGCGTGTGGGGTAAGCCGACCTGCGTCAACAACGTGGAAACCCTGTGCAACGTGCCGGCGATTTTGGCCAACGGCGTTGAGTGGTACCAGAACATCTCCACCAGTAAAGATGCCGGCACCAAGCTGATGGGCTTCTCCGGCCGCGTGAAGAACCCGGGCGTCTGGGAGCTGCCTTTCGGCACCACTGCCCGCGAGATCCTGGAAGATTACGCCGGCGGCATGCGCGATGGCCTGAAGTTTAAAGCCTGGCAGCCGGGTGGGGCAGGGACCGACTTCCTCACCGAAGCGCACCTCGATCTGCCGATGGAGTTCGAAAGCATTGGTAAAGCGGGCAGCCGTCTGGGCACCTCGCTGGCGATGGCCGTTGACCACGAGATCAACATGGTCTCGCTGGTGCGCAACCTCGAAGAGTTCTTCGCCCGCGAGTCCTGCGGCTGGTGTACGCCGTGCCGCGATGGGCTGCCGTGGAGCGTGAAGATCCTGCGCGCCCTGGAGCGCGGCGAAGGCCAGCCTGGCGATATCGAAACCCTTGAGCAACTGTGTCGATTCCTGGGCCCGGGTAAAACCTTCTGCGCGCACGCGCCGGGCGCGGTTGAGCCGCTGCAGAGCGCGATTAAATATTTCCGCGAAGAATTCGAGGCTGGCATTAAGCAGCAGTTCAGCAATACCCATGCAATCAACGGGATTCAGCCGAACCTGCTTAAGACGCGCTGGTAATCTAAAGGTTTTTTTATTTTTGGAAGCACGCTAATGGCTACGATTCATGTAGACGGCAAAGAATACGAGGTCAACGGAGCGGACAACCTGCTGGAGGCTTGTCTCTCTCTTGGGCTTGATATTCCCTACTTTTGCTGGCACCCGGCGCTAGGGAGCGTCGGTGCTTGCCGCCAGTGTGCGGTGAAGCAATATCAGAACGCGGAAGACACGCGTGGTCGCCTGGTGATGTCCTGTATGACTCCGGCATCCGACGGCACCTTTATTTCTATCGACGATGGCGAAGCGAAGCAGTTCCGCGAAAGCGTGGTGGAGTGGCTGATGACCAACCACCCGCACGACTGCCCGGTCTGCGAAGAGGGCGGCAACTGCCACCTGCAGGATATGACGGTGATGACCGGCCATAGCTTCCGCCGCTATCGTTTTACCAAGCGTACCCACCGCAATCAGGATCTGGGGCCGTTTATTTCTCACGAAATGAACCGCTGCATCGCCTGCTACCGCTGCGTGCGCTACTACAAAGATTATGCCGACGGCACCGATCTGGGCGTCTATGGCGCCCACGACAACGTCTACTTCGGCCGCCCGGAAGATGGCACCCTGGAGAGTGAATTCTCCGGCAACCTGGTGGAAGTCTGCCCGACCGGCGTCTTCACCGATAAAACCCACTCCGAGCGCTATAACCGTAAATGGGACATGCAGTTTGCGCCGAGCATCTGCCAGCAGTGTTCCATCGGCTGTAACATCAGTCCGGGCGAACGCTATGGCGAACTGCGTCGTATCGAAAACCGTTATAACGGGACCGTTAACCGCTACTTCCTCTGCGACCGCGGTCGTTTCGGCTATGGCTACGTGAACCTGAAAGACCGTCCGCGTCAGCCGGTTCAGCGCCGCGGCGACGATCTGATTACCCTGAACGCCGAGCAGGCGATGCAGGGCGCGGCGGATATTCTGCGCCAGTCGAAGAAAGTGATCGGCATCGGCTCCCCGCGCGCCAGCATTGAAAGCAACTTCGCGCTGCGCGAGCTGGTGGGCGCCGACAACTTCTATACCGGCATCGCCAAAGGCGAACAAGCGCGCCTGCAGATGATGCTGAAAGTGCTGCGCGAAGGTGGGATCCACACCCCAAGCCTGCGCGATATCGAATCCTACGACGCGGTACTGGTGCTGGGGGAAGACATTACCCAGACCGGCGCGCGCGTCGCGCTGGCGGTGCGTCAGGCGGTGAAAGGGAAAGCACGCGAAATGGCGGCGGCGCAGAAAGTGGCCGACTGGCAGATCGCCGCGATCCTCAACATCGGCCAGCGCGCCAAACACCCGCTATTCGTCACCAACATCGATGACACCCGCCTGGATGACATCGCCGCGTGGACCTACCGCGCGCCGGTGGAAGATCAGGCGCGTCTCGGCTTCGCCATCGCCCATGCGCTGGACGACAGCGCGCCGGTGGTTGACGGCCTGAGCCGTGAACTGCAGGGGAAAGTCGATGTCATCGTCCAGGCGCTGGCCGGGGCGAAAAAACCACTGATTATTTCCGGGACCAACGCCGGCAGCATGGAGATCATCCAGGCCGCCGCTAACGTGGCGAAAGCCCTGAAAGGCCGCGGCGCCGACGTCGGCGTGACGATGGTTGCCCGCGCGGTGAACAGCGTCGGTCTGGGTATGATCGGCGGCGGCTCGCTTGAAGAGGCGCTGGACGAACTGGAAAGCGGCGCCGCAGACGCGGTTATCGTGCTGGAAAACGACCTTCACCGTCATGCTTCCGCCGCCCGCGTCGACGCAGCGCTCTCCAAAGCGCCGCTGGTGATGGTGGTTGACCATCAGCGCACGGCGATTATGGACAAAGCGCACCTGGTGCTCTCCGCGGCAAGCTTTGCGGAAAGCGACGGTACCGTGGTCAACAACGAAGGCCGCGCTCAGCGCTTCTTCCAGGTCTACGACCCGGCCTACTACGACGCGAAAACCGTCATGCTGGAAAGCTGGCGCTGGCTGCATTCCCTGCACAGCACCGTTAACAACCGTCAGGTTGACTGGACGCAGCTGGACCACGTCATCGATGCCGCGATTGCCGCCCTGCCGCAGCTGGCGGGCATTAAAGACGCCGCGCCGGATGCGACCTTCCGCATTCGCGGTCAGAAGCTGGCGCGTGAACCGCACCGCTACAGCGGCCGCACAGCGATGCGCGCCAACATCAGCGTCCACGAACCGCGTCAGCCGCAGGATAAAGACACCATGTTCGCCTTCTCCATGGAAGGGAACAACCAGCCGTCCGCCCCGCGTTCGCAGATCCCGTTCGCCTGGGCGCCGGGCTGGAACTCCCCGCAGGCATGGAACAAGTTCCAGGATGAAGTGGGCGGGAAACTGCGCCACGGCGATCCGGGCGTCCGTCTGTTTGAAGCGTCCGCCAGCGGGCTGGAATACTTCACGGCGGTGCCGGCCAGCTTCCAGGCGGAAGACGGGAAATGGCGTATCGCGCCGTACTACCACCTGTTTGGCAGCGATGAGCTGTCACAGCGCGCGCCGGTGTTCCAGAGCCGGATGCCTGAGCCGTACATCAAGCTGAACCCGGCGGATGCCGCGAAGCTTGGCGTCAACGCCGGGGCGATGCTCTCCTTTAGCGTGGAAGGCCAGACCCTGCGTCTGCCGCTGGTTATCTCTGAAGGTCTGACCGCAGGACAGGTTGGCTTACCGATGGGCATGCCGGGCATTGCGCCGGTACTGACCGGATCGCGTATTGATTCACTGCAGGAGGCGCAAGCATGAGCTGGTTAACGCCGGATCTTATCGACATTCTGTTAAGCATCCTGAAGGCCGTGGTCATTCTGCTGGTGGTGGTCACCTGCGGCGCGTTCATGAGCTTCGGCGAGCGTCGTCTGCTCGGTCTGTTCCAGAACCGCTACGGGCCAAACCGGGTGGGCTGGGGCGGTTCGCTGCAGCTGGTCGCCGACATGATCAAAATGTTCTTTAAAGAGGACTGGGTTCCGCGCTTCTCGGATCGCGTGATCTTTACTCTGGCGCCGGTGATCGCCTTTACTTCGCTGCTGCTGGCCTTCGCCATTGTGCCGGTCAGCCCGACGTGGGTGGTGGCCGATCTGAACATCGGGATCCTGTTCTTCCTGATGATGGCAGGCCTGGCGGTATACGCGGTGCTGTTCGCCGGTTGGTCGAGCAACAACAAATACTCGCTGCTGGGGGCGATGCGTGCTTCCGCGCAGACCCTGAGCTACGAAGTGTTCCTCGGCCTCTCCCTGATGGGCGTGGTGGCGCAGGCGGGGTCATTCAACATGACCGATATCGTCAACAACCAGGCGCATCTGTGGAACGTTATTCCGCAGTTCTTCGGCTTCGTGACGTTCGCCATCGCCGGCGTGGCGGTGTGTCACCGTCACCCGTTCGACCAGCCGGAAGCGGAGCAGGAGCTGGCCGATGGTTACCACATTGAATATTCCGGCATGAAGTTCGGTCTGTTCTTCGTCGGTGAATACATCGGTATCGTCACCGTTTCAGCGCTGATCGTCACGCTGTTCTTCGGCGGCTGGAATGGCCCGTGGTTACCTCCTTTCATCTGGTTCGCGCTGAAAACCGCGTTCTTCATGATGATGTTCATTTTGATCCGCGCATCATTACCGCGTCCGCGCTATGACCAGGTAATGTCCTTTGGCTGGAAGGTATGCCTGCCGTTAACGCTGGTCAACTTGTTGGTAACGGCGGCTGTCATTCTCTGGCAGGCGCAATAAGGGGTGAATTGAACATGACCTTAAAAGAATTATTGGTGGGGTTCGGCACCCAGGTCCGGAGTATCTGGATGATTGGCCTGCATGCCTTCGCCAAACGTGAAACCCGGATGTACCCGGAAGAGCCGGTCTATCTGCCGCCGCGCTATCGCGGCCGGATCGTGCTGACGCGCGATCCGGACGGTGCAGAGCGCTGCGTCGCCTGTAACCTGTGTGCGGTAGCCTGCCCGGTGGGCTGTATTTCTCTGCAGAAAGCAGAGACGGTAGACGGCCGCTGGTACCCTGAGTTCTTCCGCATCAACTTCTCACGCTGCATTTTCTGCGGTCTGTGCGAAGAAGCGTGCCCGACCACGGCGATCCAGTTGACCCCGGACTTTGAGCTGGGTGAATACAAGCGTCAGGATCTGGTGTACGAAAAAGAGGATCTGCTGATTTCCGGTCCGGGCAAATACCCGGAATATAACTTCTACCGGATGGCGGGTATGGCAATCGACGGCAAAGATAAGGGCGAAGCGGAAAACGAAGCTAAGCCGATCGACGTCAAGAGCCTGTTACCGTAAGGAGAGGGCAATGGAATTCGCTTTTTATATCTGTGGCCTGATCGCCATCCTCGCAACCTTGCGGGTCGTCACCCACACCAATCCGGTGCATGCGCTGCTGTACCTGATCATTTCGCTGTTAGCGATTGCCGGGGTGTTCTTCTCGCTGGGCGCTTACTTCGCCGGGGCGCTGGAGATTATCGTCTACGCCGGGGCCATTATGGTGCTGTTCGTCTTCGTGGTGATGATGCTCAACCTGGGCGGCAGCGAAATCGAACAGGAACGCAAATGGCTGCAGCCGGGGATCTGGATTGGCCCGGCCATCCTCTCCGCGGTGCTGCTGGTGGTTATCGTTTACGCCATCCTGGGGATTAACGACCAGGGTATCGACGGCGCGGCGATCAACGCCAAAGAAGTGGGTATTGCGCTGTTTGGGCCGTACGTCCTGGCGGTGGAGCTGGCCTCCATGCTGCTGCTGGCGGGCCTGGTGGTCGCCTTCCATATCGGCCGCGAAGAGCGCGCCGGCGAGGTGCTGAGCAACCGCGTGAACGACAGCGACAAAAGAAAAACGGAGGAACACGCATGATCCCCTTAACACATGGACTGATCCTCGCGGCCATCCTGTTTGTGCTTGGTCTGACGGGGCTGGTGATCCGCCGCAATCTGCTGTTTATGTTGATCAGCCTGGAAATCATGATTAACGCCGCCGCGCTGGCCTTTGTGGTGGCGGGCAGCTACTGGGGCCAGACTGATGGTCAGATTATGTATATCCTCGCTATCAGCCTCGCGGCTGCGGAAGCGAGTATCGGTCTGGCGCTGCTGCTGCAGCTCCATCGTCGCCGCCAGAACCTGAACATCGATTCAGTAAGTGAGTTGCGTGGATGAACATGCTTGCCTTAACCATTCTTTTGCCATTAATTGGCTTTGTGCTGCTGGCCTTTTCCCGCGGGCGCTGGTCGGAAAACCTTTCCGCCACCGTTGGCATGGGCTCGGTAGGCCTGGCGGCGCTGGTCACCGCCTACGTCGGCGTTGACTTTTTCGCTAACGGCAAACAGGCGGTCAGCGTGCCGCTGTGGACCTGGATGTCGGTTGGGGATTTCAACATCGGCTTCAACCTGGTGCTGGACGGCCTGTCGCTGACCATGCTCTCCGTGGTGACCGGCGTCGGCTTCCTGATCCATATGTTCGCCTCCTGGTATATGCGCGGTGAAGAGGGCTATTCCCGCTTCTTCGCCTACACCAACCTGTTTATCGCCAGCATGGTGGTTCTGGTACTGGCCGATAACCTGCTGCTGATGTACCTGGGTTGGGAAGGGGTGGGTCTCTGCTCTTACCTGCTGATCGGTTTCTACTACACCGATCCGAAGAACGGCGCCGCAGCGATGAAAGCGTTTGTGGTGACCCGCGTCGGCGACGTGTTCCTCGCCTTCGCGCTGTTCATTCTTTATAACGAACTGGGTACCCTCAACTTCCGCGAAATGGTTGAGCTGGCGCCGCAGCACTTCGCTAACGGCAGCACCACGCTGCAGTGGGCGACGCTGATGCTGCTCGGCGGCGCGGTCGGTAAATCCGCCCAGCTGCCGCTGCAAACGTGGCTTGCCGATGCGATGGCGGGTCCGACGCCAGTCTCCGCGCTGATCCACGCCGCCACCATGGTTACCGCGGGCGTCTACCTGATCGCCCGTACCCACGGTCTGTTCCTGATGACGCCGGAAGTGCTGCATCTGGTCGGGATCGTCGGGGCGGTAACGCTGGTGCTGGCGGGCTTCGCCGCGCTGGTGCAGACCGACATCAAACGCGTTCTCGCTTACTCCACCATGAGTCAGATTGGCTACATGTTCCTCGCGCTGGGCGTGCAGGCATGGGATGCGGCGATTTTCCATCTGATGACCCACGCGTTCTTTAAAGCGCTGCTGTTCCTGTCGTCGGGTTCGGTGATTCTCGCCTGCCATCACGAACAGAACATCTTCAAGATGGGCGGCCTGCGCAAATCTATTCCGCTGGTGTACGTCTGCTTCCTGGTGGGGGGCGCGGCGCTGTCCGCTCTGCCGCTCATTACCGCAGGCTTCTTCAGTAAGGATGAGATTCTGGCGGGGGCGATGGCCAACGGCCATATCAACCTGATGGTGGCGGGCCTGGTCGGCGCCTTTATGACCTCGCTGTACACCTTCCGCATGATTTTCATCGTGTTCCACGGTAAAGAGCAAATTCACGCGCACGCAGGGAAGGGGATCACCCATCATCTGCCGCTGATTGTGCTGCTGGTGCTGTCCACCTTCGTTGGCGCGCTGATCGTGCCGCCGCTGGAAGGCGTCCTGCCGCAGACCACTGAACTGGCGCATGGCAACGTGATGACGCTGGAGATTGCCTCCGGGATCATCGCCATTGCCGGCATCCTGATCGCCGCATGGCTGTGGCTGGGCAAACGCACCCTGGTGACCTCTATCGCCAACAGTGCGCCTGGCCGCTTCTTCGGTACCTGGTGGTTCCATGCCTGGGGCTTCGACTGGTTATACGACAAAGTCTTCGTTAAGCCATTCCTCGGCATTGCCTGGCTGCTGAAGAGCGATCCGCTGAACGCATTGATGAACATCCCGGCGATCCTCTCCCGCTTCGCAGGTAAAGGCCTGCTGGTGAGCGAGAACGGCTATCTGCGCTGGTATGTGGCGTCAATGAGCATCGGCGCGGTGGTGGTGCTGGCGCTGCTGATGGTATTGCGTTGAGTTTGAGAACCATTGTGTTGCCCGGCGGCGCGCTGCTTGCCGGGCCTACGGGACCGTAGGTCGGGTAAGCGTTAGCGCCACCCGACAAAACAAGCCTCAAACCGAAGTGAATTTTCTGTGAGAATTCGTTGAAAATCAGGTCGTAAAGGACAGGCATTATCGGCGAAGTCAACGTGGACGCCGCCTGCGCGGAGCAACCGGAGCGTATTAAAGTACGTGAGGATTGTGAGCACAGCCGGAGTTCACTATGACGAGTAAGATAGCCTGAACCGGACTTAAATAAGGAATAAAAATCACCATGTTATTGCCTTGGTTGATATTAATCCCCTTTATCGGCGGCTTCCTGTGCTGGCAGACCGAACGCTTTGGCGTGAAAGTGCCGCGCTGGATCGCGCTGATTACTATGGGACTGACGCTGGCGCTTGGCCTGCAGCTGTGGATGCAGGGCGGCTATTCTCTGACGCAATCCGCGGGTATTCCGCAGTGGCAGTCTGAGTTCGTGCTGCCGTGGATCCCACGCTTCGGCATTAGCATTCATCTGGCGATCGACGGCCTGTCGCTGCTGATGGTGGTGCTGACCGGCCTGCTCGGCGTGCTGGCGGTGCTCTGTTCCTGGCGCGAAATCGAAAAATACCAGGGATTCTTCCACCTCAACCTGATGTGGATCCTGGGCGGCGTCATCGGCGTGTTCCTCGCCATCGACATGTTCCTGTTCTTCTTCTTCTGGGAAATGATGTTGGTGCCGATGTACTTCCTGATCGCGCTGTGGGGCCACAAAGCCTCTGACGGTAAAACGCGTATCACGGCGGCCACTAAGTTCTTCATCTACACCCAGGCGAGCGGCCTGGTGATGCTGATCGCCATTCTGGCGCTGGCATTCGTCCACTTCAACGCCACCGGCGTGTGGACTTTCAACTATGAAGAGCTGTTGAAAACCCCGATGTCCCACGGCGTGGAATACCTGCTGATGCTCGGCTTCTTCATCGCCTTCGCGGTGAAAATGCCGGTGGTGCCGCTGCACGGCTGGCTGCCGGACGCCCACTCCCAGGCGCCGACCGCCGGTTCCGTCGACCTCGCGGGGATCCTGCTGAAAACCGCGGCCTACGGTCTGCTGCGCTTTGCGCTGCCGCTGTTCCCGAACGCCTCCGCCGAGTTTGCGCCCATCGCGATGTGGCTGGGCGTGATCGGGATCTTCTACGGCGCGTGGATGGCCTTTGCGCAGACGGATATCAAACGTCTTATCGCCTACACCTCCGTGTCCCACATGGGCTTCGTGCTGATTGCTATCTACACCGGCAGCCAGCTGGCGTATCAGGGGGCGGTGATCCAGATGATTGCTCACGGTCTCTCCGCGGCGGGTCTGTTTATTCTCTGCGGCCAGCTGTACGAACGTCTGCATACCCGTGACATGCGTCAGATGGGCGGTCTGTGGAGCAAAATCAAATGGCTGCCGGCGATGTCGATGTTCTTCGCCGTCGCCACCCTGGGGATGCCGGGCACGGGTAACTTCGTCGGCGAATTTATGATCCTGTTCGGCAGCTATAAAGTGGTGCCGGTGATCACCGTAATCTCGACCTTTGGTCTGGTATTCGCGTCCGTTTACTCGCTGTCGATGCTGCATCGCGCTTATTTCGGTAAAGCGAAAAGCGAAATCGCGGCGAAAGCGCTGCCGGGGATGTCCCTGCGTGAACTGTCTATCATCCTGCTGCTGGTGGTGCTGCTGGTGCTGTTGGGCTTCTTCCCGCAGCCGATCCTCGACACCTCGCATGCTGCGATGAGCAACATTCAGCAGTGGTTTGTTAATTCTGTTTCTACTACAAGGCCGTAATTCGCCATGACAATAACTCCACAACAACTGATCGCACTGCTACCGCTGCTGATCGTCGGCTTGACGGTGGTGGTTGTGATGCTCTCCATTGCGTGGCGACGCAATCATTTTCTCAATGCCACGCTGTCGGTTCTCGGGCTTAACGCCGCGCTGGTCTCGCTCTGGTTCGTCGGCCAGAACGGGGCGATGGACGTCACGCCGCTGATCCGCGTTGACGGCTACGCTATGCTCTATACCGGGCTGGTGCTGCTGGCGAGCCTCGCGACCTGTACTTTCGCCTACCCGTGGCTTGAGGGTTACAAGGACAACAAAGAAGAGTTCTACCTGCTGGTGTTGATTGCCGCCCTGGGCGGCATTCTGCTGGCCGGTGCGAATCATCTGGCGGCGCTGTTCCTCGGCATCGAGTTGATCTCCTTGCCGCTGTTCGGCCTGGTCGGCTACGCCTTCCGCCAGAAGCGTTCGCTGGAAGCGAGCATCAAATACACCATCCTCTCCGCGGCAGCCTCCTCTTTCCTGCTGTTCGGTATGGCGCTGGTGTATGCGAACTCCGGCAACCTGTCCTTCCTTGCGCTGGGCAAGAGCCTGGCGGACAACACCCTGCACGAGCCGCTGCTGCTGGCAGGGCTCGGCCTGATGATCGTCGGTCTTGGCTTTAAACTGTCGCTGGTGCCGTTCCACCTGTGGACGCCGGACGTTTACCAGGGGGCGCCTGCGCCGGTCTCCACCTTCCTGGCGACCGCCAGCAAGATTGCTATCTTCGGCGTGGTGATGCGTCTGTTCCTGTACATGCCGGTGGGCAACAGCGAAGCGGTGCGCGTGGTGTTGGGGCTGATCGCCTTCGCCTCTATCATCTTCGGTAACCTGATGGCGCTGAGCCAGACCAATATCAAACGTCTGCTCGGTTACTCTTCTATCTCCCACCTCGGCTATCTGCTGGTGGCGCTGATCGCCCTGCAAAGCGGCGAAATGTCGATGGAAGCCGTTGGCGTCTACCTGGCCGGCTACCTGTTCAGCAGCCTCGGCGCGTTCGGCGTGGTCAGCCTGATGTCCAGTCCATACCGTGGCCCGGACGCGGACTCGCTGTTCTCCTACCGCGGTCTGTTCTGGCACCGTCCGATCCTGTCGGCGGTGATGACGGTGATGATGCTCTCCCTGGCCGGTATCCCAATGACGCTCGGCTTTATCGGTAAGTTCTATGTGCTGGCCGTCGGTGTTCACGCCCATCTGTGGTGGCTGGTTGCCGCGGTGGTTGTCGGCTCGGCGATCGGTCTCTACTACTACCTGCGCGTGGCGGTGAGTTTGTACCTGAGCGCGCCGGAGCAGCTGAACCGTGATGCGCCGTCGAACTGGCAGTACAGCGCGGGCGGTATCGTGGTGCTGATCTCTGCCCTGCTGGTGCTGGTGCTCGGTATCTGGCCGCAGCCGCTGATTAGCATCGTGCAGCTGGCGACGCCGCTGATGTAAGTTGATTGCCTCAATAAAAAAACCGCCGGAATGGCGGTTTTTTTATGCCCGGAATGTTACGCCACCCTGTAGACCATAAAGTCTTCCGCCAGCAGGGTGTCCGGGAAAATCTCCCGGCATTCCGCCAGCATCCGCAGGCAGCCTTCGGCATCGTAGCGTGAGCTAAAGTGGGTGGCGATTAGCGTGCCGACCCCCGCTTCTTTGGCAAGCGCTGCGGTCTGCTGACTGGAAGAGTGGCCGCGGCTATTGGCTTTCTCCGCCATCGCCTGCTCCAGCGTGGTTTCGTGCACCATCACATCCGCCCCGCGCGCCATTTCCAGCGCCTGCGGGCAGGGGGCGGTATCGCCGAAGATGGCCAGCGTTTTACCCGGCGTAGCGGGCCCCAGGTAGCGGCTGCCGTCGATCGTCCGGCCATCCGCCAGCGTGACCTGTTCACCGCGCTTAAGCCGGTGAAACAGCGGTCCGGGGGGCACGCCGTCGGCAATCAGCTGGGCGGCGTCGAGGGCGCCGGGCTTGTCATGCTGCTCAATGCGATACCCGTAGCACTCCACCGGATGGCTGAGCGGGAACGCGGTGACCCGATAGCCCTCTTCGTCGAACACCAGACCGGGGCCGACTTCGACGATGGTCAGGGGATAATCGGTCCACGAACCGCTGAGGCGCAGCGCGGTGTCAATGAATTCCTTTATTCCTTTTGGTCCGTAGACCGTCAGCGGCAGCGAATTCCCCTGCATCGAGCGGCTGCACAGCAGGCCGGGCAGGCCGAACAGATGGTCGCCGTGCAGATGGGTAATAAAGATCTTATTCAGTTTGCCAGGATGATGGGGCGTATGCAGAAATTGATGCTGGGTCCCTTCGCCGCAGTCAAACAACCACATTTCGGCGCGGGTTGGCTGTTGCAAATTGAGTATTATCGACGTCATATTACGCGTGCGGGTCGGCACCCCGGCGGATGTCCCCAAAAAAGTTAATTCCATCGTCCAGTGTCCTCAGGGCGAGTCGCAAAGTATCAGTATATCAATAAGGAGCAGCAGATGATGACCTGGCAGGATCTCCATCATAGTGAACTGACCGTTGCCCAGCTGTATGCGCTGCTGAAGCTGCGCAGCGAAGTCTTTGTCGTGGAGCAGCAGTGCGCCTATCAGGATGTCGACGGCGATGATTTGGTCGGGGAAAATCGCCATCTGCTCGGCTGGCGCGATGGCGAACTGGTGGCCTATGCGCGGATCCTTAAAAGCGAAGAGACGTACGATCCGGTGGTGATTGGCCGGGTTATCGTCAGCCCCGCCGCGCGCGGCGAAAAGCTCGGCCATCAGCTGATGGCGCAGGCGCTGGCCAGCTGTCAGCGGCACTGGCCGCAAAAGGCGATTTACCTCGGGGCGCAGGCGCATCTGCAAGCCTTTTACGCCCACTTCGGTTTTACGCCAGTGACTGAGGTCTATGATGAGGACGGCATTCCGCACATCGGCATGGCGCGGGAAAGCCGCGCTCTCTGACCCCTGAACACTCGCGTCCCAACCTTGTTCCGGGCCGGCGAGCGGGTGAGTTAAAACCCGCTCCCTCGTCATGGGTACTGCTATTCCGCCGTTGAACCCCTTATAATGTGGGGTTTTACTACCGTGGAGGTTTGCGTGCTGTCTGTTTCCACTGCGCTGGCCCGTTTACGTGACGGCCTGAGTGAGCCCTTTCCTGACTCACCCGGCACGCGAATTATCGATATTGCCTTTCCGCTGAATGATGCCTTCGATCCGCTGCTATGGTGCGGCCAGCAGCCGCAGTGGCCGCAGTTCTACTGGCAGCAGCGCAATGGCGACGAGGAGCTGGCGGCGCTGGGGGCGGTAAAAAGCTTTCCCTCGCTCGACGCCGCAAACCGCTTTTTACACCAGGCCGGGCGGCAGGATCTGCGCATCTGCGGCCTGAATGCGTTTGCCCCGCAGCAGGGCCGGCTGGTGCTGCCGCGTCTGGAGTGGCGTCGGTGCGGCGGCAGGGCCGTGATGCGGCTGGTGCTGCACAGCGACCTCTCCCTGCGCGACGATGCCGTGACGGCGGGTGATTTTCTCGCCAGTCTGACCACCGCCCAGGCGACCCCTGGCGGCGTGCCGCCGCTGCTGAGCGAGCGCCACTCCTCCGATTATCCCCAGTGGCAGGCAATGATAGACCAGGCGACGCAGGCCATCGCCGCCGGCGACATGGATAAAGTGGTGCTGGCGCGGGCAACCGACCTGCAGTTTGCCGCCCCGCTGGATGCCGTGAGCATCATGGCCGCCAGCCGCAGCCGCAATCTTAACTGTTTTCATTTCCTGATGGCGTTCAATGCCCGGCAGGCGTTTTTCGGCTCCACGCCGGAGCGGCTGTGGCGCCGGCGCGGCGCGCTGCTGCGCACCGAAGCGCTGGCGGGCACCGTCGCTAATCATCAGGATGACGCGAAGGCGCAGCAGCTGGCCGACTGGTTGATGAAAGACGACAAAAATCAGCGGGAAAACATGCTGGTGGTGGAGGATATCTGCCAGCGCCTGCAAAGTGAGGCCTCGACGCTGGACGTTCTGCCGCCGCAGGTGGTGAGGCTGCGCAAGGTGCAGCATCTCCGACGCTGCATCTGGACCGAGCTGGCGGAGCCTGACGACAGCCGCTGTCTGCTGCAGCTCCAGCCCACCGCCGCGGTGGCCGGCCTGCCGCGGCGGGCGGCGCTCTCATTCATTCAGCGCCATGAACCTTTTTCCCGTGAATGGTACGCCGGTTCCGCCGGGTATCTGTCGCTGGCGCAAAGCGAGTTTTGCGTGGCGCTGCGTTCGGCGAAAGTGGACAACGACACTCTGCGACTGTATGCCGGGGCGGGGATCGTCAGCGGCTCCGATGCGCAGCAGGAGTGGCAGGAGATTGACAACAAAGCGGCCGGGCTGCGCTCGCTGCTGTGTCCATAAGACGGGAATGACGATGCATATCAAAACGCCGTCACTTTGCCTTATCTATACTTAGCATCAATATTTGATACCGGACAATTTCATGTCAGTAAGCGCATTTAACCGACGCTGGGCGGCGGTGATCCTGGAAGCTTTAACGCGCCACGGCGTGCAGCATATCTGCATTGCGCCGGGCTCGCGCTCGACACCCTTAACCCTGGCGGCGGCGGAAAACCGCGCCTTTATCCATCATACCCATTTTGACGAACGCGGCCTTGGCCACCTGGCGCTCGGTCTGGCGAAAGCCAGTCGTCAGCCGGTGGCGGTTATTGTGACCTCCGGGACCGCCACCGCGAACCTATATCCGGCGCTGATTGAGGCGGGGCTTACCGGGGAAAAGCTGATTCTCCTGACCGCTGACCGTCCGCCGGAGCTGATCGACTGCGGCGCCAATCAGGCGATTCGTCAGCCGGGGATGTTCGCCTCCCATCCGTCGCAGACGATTTCTCTGCCGCGTCCCTCGCAGGATATTTCCGCCCGCTGGCTGGTCTCGACCCTCGACCAGGCCTTGGGCGAGCTGCACGCCGGCGGGGTGCATATCAACTGCCCGTTCGCCGAACCGCTGTATGGCGATATGGATGATACCGGCGTGGAGTGGCAGCAGCAGCTCGGCAACTGGTGGCAGAGCGATAAACCCTGGTTACGTCAGGCGCTGCAGATGGAAAGTGAGAAACAGCGCGACTGGTTCTTCTGGCGGCAAAAGCGCGGCGTGGTCGTGGCGGGCAGAATGAGCGCCGCCGAAGGGAAAAAAGTGGCCGAGTGGGCGCAAACCCTCGGCTGGCCGCTGATCGGCGATGTCCTGTCGCAGACCGGGCAGCCGCTGCCGTGCGCTGACCTGTGGCTGGGCAACGGCAAAGCGGTGAGCGAGCTGGCGCAGGCGCAGATCGTGGTTCAGCTCGGCAGCAGCCTGACCGGCAAGCGGGTCCTGCAGTGGCAGGCCACCTGCGAGCCTGATGAATACTGGCTGGTGGATAATCTGCCCGGCCGTCTCGATCCGGCGCAGCACCGCGGCCGTCGTCTGCTCGCCAGCATTGACCGCTGGCTTGAGCTTCACCCGGCGGAGAAACGCCAGCCGTGGGCGACGGCTATTCCTGAACTGGCCCGACAGGCGTGGGAGGCGGCGGTCGCCAGCAACGAACCCTTTGGCGAAGCGCAGCTGGCGCAGCGAATTCGGCGCTATCTGCCGGAACAGGGGCAACTGTTTGTCGGCAACAGCCTGGTGGTGCGCCTGATCGACGCCCTGGCGCAGCTGCCGGCTGGCTACCCGGTTTACAGCAACCGCGGCGCCAGCGGCATTGATGGCTTGATCGCCACCGCCGCCGGCGTCCAGCGCGCCAGCGCCCGGCCAACCCTGGCTATCGTCGGCGATCTTTCGGCGCTGTACGATCTCAACTCGCTGGCCCTGCTGCGCCAGGCGTCGGCGCCGCTGGTGCTGATCGTGGTGAACAACAACGGCGGGCAGATTTTCTCCATGCTGCCGACGCCGCAGGACGAGCGGCGCCAGTTCTACTTAATGCCGCAGGACGTTGATTTCAGCCACGCGGCGGCGATGTTCGGCCTGGTCTATCATCGCCCGGCTGACTGGCAGGCGCTGGATGAGGCGCTGGCCGGCGCCTGGCGCAGGGCAGGGGCGACGGTGATTGAGCTGGCGGTCAATGAGACCGACGGCACGCAGACCCTCCAGCAGCTGCTGGCGCAGGTAAGTCGCCTGTGACCCTCAGCGCTGCAGTCGAACATGGCCAGCCGGGTTATCCCTGGCTGGTCTTTCTGCACGGTTTTTCCGGCGACCGCCATGAGTGGCGGGAAGTAGGCGACGCGTTTCGCGCCTGGCCGCGGCTGTATCTCGATCTGCCGGGCCACGGCGGCTCGGCGGATATCGCGGTGCAGGACTTTGCCGGGGTCAATATTTTGCTGCAGGCTACGCTTAATAGTTACAACATACTTAACTACTGGCTGATCGGTTACTCGCTGGGGGGCCGGGTGGCGATGAACTTCGCCTGCCAGCCGCGCGCGGGCCTGCGCGGCCTCGTCGTTGAGGGCGGCCATCCGGGGCTGCAGGATGCCGAAGCGCGGCAGGCGCGGCGCAGCAACGACAGCGCCTGGGCGGAACGTTTTCGCCATGAGCCGTTGGCGCAGGTCTTTGCCGACTGGTATCAGCAGCCGGTCTTCGCTTCACTGGATGCCGGGCAGCGCGCGGCGCTGGTCGCCTTACGCAGCCGGAACAACGGCGCGACGCTGGCCGAGATGCTGCAGGCGACCTCCCTTGCCGGGCAGGCCGATCTGCGCGCGTCCCTGCAGGCGCGCGATTTCCCCTTTCACTACCTGTGCGGCGAGCGCGACGCGAAGTTTCGCGCCATCGCGCAGGCGCTCGCGGCGGATCTCCATCTTATTCACCATGCCGGACACAACGCGCACCGGGACAACCCGGCGGCGGTGATTGCCTGTCTGGCGCAGATTCTGGCAAGTTAACTGAAGGACATTCTATGATCTCTCTTGATGAAGCAATGCTCTATGCCCCTGTTGAATGGCACGATTGTTCCGAAGGCTATACCGATATTCGCTATCACAAATCGGCCGACGGCATTGCCAAAATCACAATCAATCGCCCGCAGGTGCGCAACGCTTTCCGCCCGCTGACCGTCAAAGAGATGATCCAGGCGCTGGCGGATGCTCGTTATGACGACAATATCGGGGTGATTGTCCTGACCGGGGAAGGTGAGAAAGCCTTTTGCGCCGGCGGCGATCAGAAAGTCCGCGGCGATTACGGCGGCTATCAGGACGACTCCGGCGTGCATCATCTCAACGTACTCGACTTTCAGCGCCAGATCCGCACCTGCCCGAAACCGGTGGTAGCGATGGTGGCCGGCTACTCTATCGGCGGCGGCCACGTGCTGCACATGATGTGCGATCTGACCATCGCGGCGGAAAACGCCATCTTCGGTCAGACCGGGCCGAAAGTCGGCTCCTTCGACGGCGGCTGGGGCGCCTCCTATATGGCGCGCATCGTCGGGCAGAAAAAAGCGCGCGAAATTTGGTTCCTCTGCCGTCAGTATGACGCGCAGCAGGCGCTGGACATGGGGCTGGTGAACACCGTGGTGCCGCTGGCGGATCTGGAAAAAGAGACGGTGCGCTGGTGTCGTGAAATGCTGCAGAACAGCCCAATGGCGCTGCGCTGCCTGAAAGCGGCGCTGAACGCCGACTGCGACGGCCAGGCCGGTCTGCAGGAGCTGGCGGGCAACGCCACTATGCTGTTCTACATGACGGAAGAGGGACAGGAAGGCCGCAATGCCTTCAACCAGAAACGTCAGCCGGACTTCAGCAAATTTAAACGGAATCCCTAATGCGCGTTTCGCAGGTTTACCGCTGGCAGATACCGATGGACGCGGGCGTGGTGCTGCGAGAACGGCGGTTAAAAACCCGCGACGGGCTGTTCATCCACCTGCGGGAGGGTGAGCGGGAGGGCTGGGGGGAAATTTCTCCCCTGCCGGGATTCAGCGCAGAGACCCTGGCGGAGGCGCAGGCGGCGCTGCTGCCCTGGGCTCAGGCCTGGCGCGACGGCGCGGAGCCGGCGCTTCCTGCGCTGCCCTCTGTCGCCTTTGGCATCAGCTGCGCGCAGGCGGAGCTCAGCGGCGAGCTGCCGCAGGCCGCGGATTATCGCGCGGCGCCGCTCTGCTCCGGCGATCCGGATGAGCTGTTCGCCAGACTGGCGGCGATGCCCGGCGAGAAAGTCGCTAAGGTGAAAGTGGGGCTCTGGGAGGCGGTCCGCGACGGCATGGTGGTTAATCTACTGCTGGAAGCCATCCCCGACCTGCAGCTGCGTCTGGATGCCAACCGGGCCTGGACGCCGCTGAAAGCGCAGCAGTTTGCGAAATATGTCGATCCGGTGTATCGCCAGCGCATTGCCTTTCTTGAGGAACCTTGTAAAACGCGGGAGGACTCGCGGGCCTTTAGCCGCGAAACCGGGATCGCTATCGCCTGGGATGAAAGCCTGCGTGAGGCGGATTTTCGCTTCGTCGCCGAGCCTGGCGTGCGCGCGGTGGTGATCAAGCCGACGCTAACCGGCAGTTTACACCGGGTTCAGCAGCAGGTCGCCGCGGCCCATGCGCTGGGGCTGAGCGCGGTGATCAGCTCGTCGATCGAGTCCAGCCTCGGGTTAACCCAGCTGGCGCGGGTTGCCGCCTGGCTGACGCCGCAGACCATCCCCGGACTGGACACCCTGTCGCTGATGGGCGCCCAGCTGGTGCGGGCGTGGCCGGAAAGCACCCTGCCGATGATCAGCATCGATACGCTGGAGCCGCTGCTGTGACCTTTCGCGACTGGCCCTGGCGCCACTGGCGCCAGCGGCGCGGAGAGGCGCAGGCGCTGCGCCTGAATGACCAGCCGCTGACCTGGCGCGACCTGTGCGCCCGCGTTGACGTGCTGGCGGCCGGGTTTGCCGCGCAGGGCGTAACCGAAGGTCACGGGGTGGCCCTGCAGGCTTTTAACCAGCCGTCGACGCTGCTGGCCTGGCTGGCGCTGCTGCAATGCGGCGCGCGGGTGTTGCCGCTGAATCCGCAGCTGCCGACGGCGTTGCTGCAGGAACTGCTGCCAGCGTTGACCGTCCAGCATCAGCTGGTGCTTAACGGCGATGCGCTGCCGGGGGATTTACCGGCGTTAACCCTGCAGGCGACAGCGGGAACCCATGCTGTGCCGTGGCGTGGGGATCGTTTCGCCTCAATGACGCTGACCTCGGGGTCGACCGGTTTGCCGAAGGCGGCAGTGCATCATGCCAGCGCCCATCTGGCCAGCGCCGCCGGCGTGCTGGCGCTGATGCCGTTTGCCGCAGAAGATGACTGGCTGCTGTCGCTGCCGCTGTTTCATGTCTCCGGCCAGGGGATTATGTGGCGCTGGCTGCTGGCCGGCGCGCGGCTGACGGTGCGCGATAAACAGCCGCTGGCGCAGATGCTGCAGGGCTGTACCCATGCTTCGCTGGTGCCGACTCAGCTGTGGCGCCTGCTGAATGACGATGCTGCGCTTACCCTCAAGGCGGTGCTGCTCGGCGGCGCGGCGATCCCGGTCGAATTGACCGAGCGGGCGCGGGGGCAGGGGGTACGCACCTACTGCGGCTACGGCCTGACCGAATTCGCTTCCACCGTCTGCGCTAAAGAGGCCGACGGCGCGGCGGATGTGGGCGCGCCGTTGCCGGGGCGGGAGATGAAAATCGTTGCCGGCGAGGTCTGGCTGCGGGCGGCGAGCATGGCCGCGGGCTACTGGCGCGACGGTCAATTGTTGCCATTGACCAACGACGAAGGGTGGTTTGCCACCCGCGATCGCGGCGAGATCATCGATGGACGGCTTACTCTCCTCGGGCGCCTGGATAATCTCTTTTTCAGCGGTGGGGAAGGGATCCAGCCGGAGGAGGTGGAACGGATCATCGGGGCGCATCCGCAGATACAGCAGGCGTTTGTCGTGCCGCTGGACGATGCGGAATATGGCCAGCGTCCGGTAGCGGTGGTGGAATGCGATGACGGCTGCGAAATGAGCGTGCTGGCGGCATGGAGCGCGGAACGGCTGGCGCGTTTCCAGCAGCCGGTGCGTTGGCTGCGGCTGCCGGAAACGTTAAAGAACGGTGGGATTAAGATCTCGCGCCGGGCGCTGCGCGAATGGGTCAATTCGCCGGCTTAGCCGATATTGGCTTCGGCGCGACGCTGGCGCTGTTTACGTCGCAGACGCAGCAGCGGCGGCACCACCAGCACGGCGATAGCCAGCACCAGCAGCGTTTTGGTCACCCCGCTTTGCCACAGGATCGCCAGATTGCCGTTGCTGATCGACAGCGCGCGACGCAGGTTCTGCTCCAGCATCTCCCCCAGCACGAAGCCAAGGATCAGCGGCGACATCGGGAAGTGCATTTTGCGCATGATGTAGCCGAGCACCCCGAGCCCCACCATCAGCAGCAGGTCAAAAGTGGTGCTGTGTACCGCGTAGACGCCGACGGCGGAGACCGCGGCGATGGCCGGGACCAGAAACCACAGCGGAATGGTCAGCATACGGGTGAACAGGCCGATCAGCGGAATGTTCATAATAAGCAGCATCACGTTGGCGATCAGCAGGGCGGCAATCAGCCCCCAGACGATATCCGGCTGCTCGGTGAACATTGCCGGGCCGGGGGTGATGTTATACAGCGTCAGCGCGCCCATCATCACCGCGGTGGTGCCGGACCCCGGCACGCCGAGCGTCAGCATGGGAATAAAGGAACCGCAGGCGGAGGCGTTATTGGCCGCTTCCGGCGCCGCCACGCCGCGAATATCGCCCTTGCCGAAGTTATCGCTGTTACCGCTGAGTTTTTTCTCCGTCATGTAGGTAATGGCGCTGGCGATGGTCGCCCCGGCGCCGGGCAGAATGCCGACGAAGAAACCCACCACCGAAGAGCGCAGGGTCGCGCCGACGCACTGCGCGGCCTCTTTGGTGTTAAACAGCATCCGTCCGGTTTTCCGCACCAGCGTTTGTCCGCCGCTGGTGCTCTCCAGCATCAACAGGATCTCTGAAACCGAGAACAGGCCGATCACCACCACAATAAACTGTACGCCGTCCGAGAGATGGACGCTGTCGAAGGTGAAGCGGTAAACCCCGGTATTGGCGTCCACCCCTACCGTCGCCAGACCCAGGCCGATTAACGCCGCGAGGAACGACTTCAGCGGGTTCTGCGCCATCATGCTGCCAAGACAGGCGATGGCGAAGACCATCAGCGCGAAGTACTCCGCCGGACCGAACGCCAGCGACCACTGGGCGAGCAGCGGCGCGAACAAAATAATACCGCCGATGGCGATCATTGAGCCAAAGAAGGAACTGACGGCGGAAATCGACAACGCAACGCCGCCGCGACCCTGCTGGGCCATCGGATAGCCGTCGAGGGCGGTCATAATGGCGGCGGCATCGCCGGGCACGTTCAACAGAATTGATGAAATACGCCCGCCGTATTCGCAACCGATATAGACCGTCGCCAGCAGGATCAGCGCCGACTCCGCGGGTAAATGCAGGGCGAAAGCCAGCGGCAGCAGAATCGCCACGCCGTTGATAGGCCCCAGCCCCGGCAGGAGGCCGACGATAGTCCCGACAAAGCAGCCGATCAGGGCGATCAGCAGGTTCTCCGGCGTCATGGCGACGGCGAAGCCCTGCGAGAGATAGATCCAGGTATCCATAAACGCCTCCGTTAATTAAACCAGATGCCAAGGGGCAGGGTGACATCGAGCAGGGTGTCGAAGGCGTACCATAACGACACGCCCATCGCGACGCCGGCAATGCCCGCTGCCGGCAGCGTCGCGCCGAACAGCAGACCAATGATCGCCGTCAGCAGCGCGGTGGCCAGCGGAAAACCGAGCCATTCAAACCCCCAGGCGTAGACCACCAGCACCACGACCATGGTCAGCAGACGCTGCAGCACATGCCGTCCCGGCCACTCGACGGCGTCCGGGCGACGCAGCAACATTAACGCCGAGCACAGCAGCATCAGGCCGATGATCCCGAGCGGGAAGGGACGCGGGCCGACGGGTTCATAGGCGTATTCGCTGTGGATCTGCCAGGCGATAAACAGACCGCCAATACATAACAACAGCCACACTCCGGCAAAAATACGATCGCTCATTAGCGCCTCCGCGGATTATTTTGCCAGGCCAAAGGCTTTCGCCTGTTCGCGATAGTCGTTGACCTGCTGCTTAACGTAGGTATCGAGCTCCTTGCCGTTCATGTTGAATTCAAACAGGCCGCGCAGTTCACGTTGCTTTTTGAACGCTTCGGTTTGCTGCAGTTTAGTGAATTCATCGACCCACCACTGGTACTCGGCGTCGCTGACTTTCGGGCCCATAAAGAAGCCGCGAATAATCGGCCAGACCAGGTCGTAGCCCTGCTCTTTAGCGGTAGGGACATCGGCGAGCGCGCCCGGCAATCGTTCACTGGAGAAGACCGCCAGCACGCGGATTTTATTGCCCTGCAGATAGGGCACCATCTCGCTGAGATCGCCGGAGACCGCCTGCACATGGTTGCCGAGCAGCGCGGTCACCGGCTCGCCGCCGCCTTCAAAGGCGACATAGCGCATTTTATGCGGGTCGACGTTGGCTTTTTGCGCCAGCAGCGCCGCTTTCATCCAGTCCTGGCTGCCGATGGAGGCCCCGGCGCCAATCACGATGCTGGAGGGATTTTTCTCCATCGCGGTCATAAACGACTTCAGATCTTTCCATGGCGAATCGGCGCGCACGGCGATCATGCCGTAGTCGGTGCCGACGCTCGCCAGCCAGCGCACGTCATCGACGCTGTAACGGCCGAATTTACCCTGCGACAGGTTCAGCAGCGAGCCGCCGGAGAAGGCGACGACGGTCCCCGGCTCTGCCGGGCGCTGGGCGACAATGGCGTTGTAGGCTACCGCGCCCACGCCGCCGGGCATATAGGTGACGCGCATCGGTTTCTCGATAGCGCCGGTTTCCATCAGGCTCACCTGAATCAGCTTACAGGTCAGGTCAAAGCCGCCGCCGGGTTTAGCGGGCGCGATACATTCGGTGCGGGACGGGGCCTCCGCGGCGAAGGCGGATGTGGTGCAAAGGCACAGCGCGATGGCGCTCAGATGGCGGAAAAATGGCGTTTTCATAGGCTTCCTCAGCAGGTACAGGGCAGGTTTTTTTGATTATGTGAACCGACATATGGCGATTCGGTTGCATGATTGTTAAAACAGTTACCTTTCATTTCCCTTTCAATGCAGCAGCAACGTTACAGGATGTGATATGCGTCTCTTATTAGCCGAGGATAATCGTGAGCTGGCTCACTGGCTGGAAAAAGCGCTGGTGCAGGGCGGTTTTGCCGTAGATTGCGTCGCTGACGGGCGTGCGGCCGACCATCTGCTGCAAAGCGAGCAATATGCGCTGGCGGTGCTGGATATCGGTATGCCGGGGTTCGATGGCCTTGAAGTGGTGCAGCGGCTGCGCAAGCGCGGGCAGACCCTGCCGGTGCTGTTGCTGACCGCCCGCAGCGCGGTAGCGGACCGGGTGAAGGGCTTAAATGCCGGCGCGGATGACTATTTACCTAAGCCCTTTGAGCTGGAAGAGCTCGACGCCCGCCTGCGGGCGCTGCTCCGGCGCAGCGAAGGGCAGGTGCATGAGGTGCAGCAGCTTGGCGAGCTGGCGTATTGTGACGAAGGCTATTTTTTACTCCGCGGCCAGATGTTGTCTCTGACGCCGCGCGAGCTGGCGCTATTGAAGGTGCTGATGTTTCGCCGCACTCGCCCGGTTTCCCGTCAGCAGCTGTTCGAACAGGTGTTCAGCCTCAGCGATGACGTCAGTCCGGAAAGCATCGAACTCTACATTCACCGTCTGCGCAAGAAACTTCAGGCGAGCAATGTGCGTATAACCACCCTGCGCGGTTTAGGCTATCTGCTTGAGTGCGAGCGCCATGAGATGGAGTAAGCCGCAATCGCTCTATGCCCAACTGTTGCTGTTTCTCGGCCTGCCGCTGGTCCTGCTGTGGGGACTCTCCGCGTTTAACAGCTACGTCAGCGCGCTGCAGGCGGCGACGCAAGCCTACGATCGTACCCTGCTGTCGTCGGCGCGGACGGTGGCCGAGCAGCTGGTGGTTCGCGGAGGGCAACTGGAGGTGAATGTGCCCTGGGTGGTGCTGGACAGCTTCGAGCTCAATATGAACGATCGTCTCTATTACAAGGTGCTCGACCCGCAGGGGAAGGTCATTTCCGGCTATGACGATCTGCCCGCGATGCCGCCCTCCACCTCGCGAACTCAGCTCTATCCGGCGCTGGCGTGGTTTTATCATACCGAATATCGCGGTCAGGCAATCCGCGTGGCGCGCCTGCTGCAGCCCATCAACGAAGGCGGCATCGTTGGCATGGCGGAGATATATATTGCCGAAACGCTGCAGTCCCGCCGCTGGCTGGCCGGACAATTACTCTTCTCATCCTGGGTGTCGCAGGGGTTACTGGTCCTGTTGACGCTGGTGCTGGCAGCCTGGCTGCTGCGCCGCGTGCTGCGGCCCATGCGTCAGCTCTCCGCGCTGATGGTGCGCCGTGAACCCGGTCTGCTGACGCCGCTGCCGGAGCTGCTGCCCTGGTCGGAAACGCGGCTGCTGATTGTCGCGTTCAACCGCTACATCGACCGTCTGCGGGTGATGATCTCCCGCCAGGAGCGCTTCAGCGCCGATGCGTCCCATCAGCTGAAAACACCGCTGGCGGTGCTGAAAACGCAGGCTTCGGTAGCCCTGGCCAGCGACGATCCGCAACTGTGGCGCGAAAGTCTGCAGGCGATGCGCGCCACGCTGGACGATACGGTCTTGTTAACGGAGCGGTTGCTGCAGCTGGCGACGGTAAAACAGCGGGAGCAGGCGTTTGCGGTGATTAACTTGCCGGAGATTGTGCGCAACAGCTGCTTTTCACGTATCGCGCAAGCGCGGAGCAAACATATCGATCTTGGCTACGAGGGCGAGCAGTCGGCGGTATATGTGGCAGGCGATAGCGTTCTGCTGGGGGAGCTGTGCGCTAACCTGCTCGACAATGCCATTCACTATACCCCGGAATATGGAACGGTCACGCTTAGCCTGCATCGCGATGGCGACGCCGTGTTGCTTAGCGTGGAAGACAGCGGTCCGGGAATTGACGACCACCAGGTACACCAGGCGCTGATGCCGTTTCGCCGCCTCGATAACGCGGGCGCGATTCCCGGCGCCGGGCTGGGCCTGGCGCTGGTTAACGATATTGCTCGTTTGCATCGTAGCCACCTGCAGCTTTCGCGCAGCGAAAGCCTGGGCGGACTGAAGGCGACGCTGCGCCTGCTGACCGTGGCGTCAGAGTAGCCCCTTCATGCTCAGGGTGAGGCGGGTGGCGGCATTGAGATCGTAGTTTTTAAGCTCATCCGCTTTCACCCAGGCGTAATCGTCAAACTCCTCGTTGATCGTTACGTCGCGATTGGCGCTAACGCAGTCGAAGATCAGATAGATCATATAGATCGTTTCCTGGCGCCCGTCGGGATAGGTTTTCACGCGGGTATCGTCGCGGAAGCTCCATGGCGTGATACGGGCCAACTGCAGTTTTTCGCCAAGCTCCTCGCGGACTTCGCGTCGCAGCGCCTCTTCAATACTTTCCCCCGGCTCCACGCCGCCGCCGGACAAGGCCCATTGTCCGGGAAAAACACCGCGGTCGGCAGCCATCTTGCACAACAGGTAATGGCCATCATTTTGGATTAGCGGGCAAACAATCGTCCTTTGACGCATGATTTTTCTCCTTCGCAGTAAGTCGGGCCGGGTATCGAGGAAACAGTTTGCGAGGCGCCTCGGCAAACCGCAAGGGAAATACGGCGCTGGCTTTACAGAGTGATAAGTTAAGCGAAAATTATCGTATGGAGAGCCACCATGGAAAGGACCACCCATTCCCCACATGACGCCGTGTTTAAACACCTACTGTCGCATCGGGCGACGGCGCGGGATTTTCTGGACATTCACCTTCCTGAACATTTGCGAGAATTATGCAATCTGCAAACGCTGCAGTTGGAGTCCGGAAGTTTTATCGATGAAGACCTGCGCGCCAGCCATTCCGATATTCTTTACTCGCTGCAAACCCAGGCGGGGGACGGATATATCTATCTGCTTATCGAACATCAAAGCTCTGCGGACCGTCATATGGCATTTCGCCTGATGCGTTATGCGATAGCAGCGATGCAGCGCCATCTGGATAAAGGACATACGCAACTGCCATTGGTGATCCCGCTGCTTTTTTATCATGGGCAAGTCTCGCCCTGGCCGTATCCCATGTGCTGGCTGGAAGGATTTGCTCATCCGCAAACCGCGCGGCAAGTATACAATCAGGATTTTCACTTAATCGATATCACGGTGCTTCCTGACGATACAATAATGCAGCACCGACGGGTCGCGATGCTTGAGTTGCTGCAAAAGCATATCCGGCAACGCGATATGATGGAACTGCAGGAGCAACTAGCCAGCCTGTTGGCGCTGGGATACACTAGCCGCAGACAGCTCAGGACGCTGCTTCACTATTTATTACAGGCAGGAAATGCCGCCGATCCGGTCGCCTTTTTACGTAATCTTGCGCAAAATGTCCCCAGACGGCTGCATAAGGAGACGCTAATGAACATTGCCCAGTTTCTGGAACAACGCGGCCATCAGCAGGGCCTGCAGCAAGGTCTTGAACAAGGAGAACAATTGGCTGCGCAACGTATTGCCAAGGCGATGCTGGAAAACGGGCTTGATCTGGCGCTGGTGGCGAAGCTGACGGGGCTTGCGCCGGAGCGCCTGGCCCTGCTCGCCCATTAATTTTTCTGCTTCCTTCAAACAGCCTGCGCAATGGCGATTGCGCAGGTAAATATAGATTTATTCAATCAATACAACCTAATTAAATATAATTCTACTGAATATGAATGCGGTGAAATTTACATTCTTTCGCAAATGCGCGGCGGTATTGCTGTAAAAAGACGCAACTGGTTACACTCTTGTGAAAAATCATTTCGCCAGGTCATTGATTCCTGACGAGTGCGCAGTAGAATTTTCAGGTTTTTTCGGGACTTCTTTGATTTTAATTTTCTGGATAGAGTAAATAATGAAAAAAAGCATTTTTATGGCGCTGGCTGGCGTCATGCTGGTCTCTTCGGCGGCCCATGCGATCAGCGTTACCGGCGAAGCAGGCGAGCATTACACCAACCTTGGGGTCGGCTTCGGCACCGAGTCCACCGGTCTGGCTGTTTCGGGTAACTGGCTGCACAGCGATAACGACGGCGACGCCGCGGGTTTAGGCCTGGGCCTGAATATTCCGCTGGGGCCGTTCCTGGCGACCGTGGGCGGTAAAGGGGTATACACCAACCCGAAACAGGGTGATGAAGGTTATGCGGCCGCGGTCGGCGGCGGCCTGCAGTGGAAAATCGGCGACAGCTTCCGTCTGTATGGCGACTACTACTACTCTCCAGATTCCCTCTCCAGCGGCATTGACAGCTATCAGGAAGCCAACGTCGGCGCCAGCTGGACCATTATGCGTCCGCTCAGCATCCAGGCAGGCTATCGCTATCTGAACCTGGCGGGCAAAGATGGCAACCGCGATAACACCATCGCCGACGGCCCGTACATCGGCGCCAGCGCCAGCTTCTAATCTCCTCCGGCGCGGTCTCTTCTTGCCGCGCCAGATTTTCCTCCTCGTCAGCCTCCCGCTTTGCGTTATAGTATTTGCCACCTGGCAGGCAAGGAGTGAGCAATGTTGAATGTGGAAATGCTGTCCACTGGCGATGAAGTGTTGCATGGTCAAATCGTTGACACCAATGCAGCATGGCTGGCGGATTTCTTTTTTAATCAGGGTTTACCATTAACGCGCCGTAATACCGTCGGCGACGATCTCGATGCGCTGGTGGCGATGCTGCGCGAACGCAGCGAACAGGCGGATGTGCTGATCGTCAATGGCGGCCTCGGCCCAACCAGCGACGACCTGAGCGCGCTGGCCGCGGCCACCGCGAAAGGCGAAGGACTTATTTTGCATCCGGAGTGGCTGGAAACCATGACCCGCTTCTTTGCTGAACGCGGGCGGCCGATGGCGGAAAGCAACCGTAAGCAGGCGGAAATCCCCGCCAGCGCCGAGATGATCAATAACCCGGTGGGCACGGCCTGCGGCTTTGCCATCCAGCTCAATCGCTGCCTGATGTTTTTCACCCCCGGCGTTCCCTCTGAATTCAAAGTGATGGTCGAGCAGGAGATTTTACCGCGCCTGCGCCAGCGCTTTACGCTGCCGGAACCGCCGGTATGCCTGCGGCTGACCACTTTTGGCCGCTCGGAAAGCGAGCTGGCGCAAAACCTCAATCCGCTGACGTTACCGCCTGGCGTAGTGATGGGCTACCGCTCGTCGATGCCGATCATTGAGCTGAAGCTGACCGGACCGGCTGAGCAGCGTGACGCCATGCTGGCCCTGTGGCCGGAAGTGCGTAAAGTGGCTGGCGACAGCCTGATTTTCGAAGGCACTGAAGGGTTACCGGCGCAGATTGCACGCTGCCTGCAGGAGCGGCAGCTGAGCCTGACGCTCAGCGAGCAGTTTACCGGCGGTCTGCTGGCGCTCCAGCTGTCCCGCGCCGGCGCGCCGCTGCTGGCCAGCGAAGTGGTCCCGGCGCAGGAGGAGACGCTGGCGCAGGCGGCCCGCTGGGCGGCCGAGCGGCGCATTAACCATTTTGCCGGCCTGGCCCTGGCGGTGAGCGGCCAGGAAAACGATCATCTTAACGTGGCCCTGGCCACCCCCGACGGCACCTTCGCGCTGCGGGTGAAGTTTAGCGTCACCCGCCACAGCCTGGCGGTACGCCAGGAAGTCTGCGCCATGATGGCATTAAACCTGCTGCGTCGCTGGCTGAATGGCCAACCGCTGGCCAGTGAACATGGCTGGATTAACGTGGTGGATTCCCTCTCAATGTAGGTCGTTTCCCGGCGCGCGGGCTTCTCCCGGGCGCCGGTTGTCCAGCCAGTTGTACTCTCCTGAAAAAATTCTGTGCGTTAAGTCGCAATTTTCCGCTGCGAACGGTCCAGCATACGGGAAAGCGATTGCCCCGCGATGTCGCTCACACTTTACCGCCCGGACAACCGCAACACTGATTCCAGTATTCAGGATTGGAGTCCAGTATGTTGGAATCAACGAAAGTCCCGGCGCTGACCCGCGCGATTGAGATCCTTAATTTAATTGGCCGCATCGGACCCTGCAGCGCGGCGACGATAATAGCGGAGCTGGGGATCCCGAAAAGCACGGTTTATCTGCTGCTGGGCGAGCTGAAAAAGCAGCGCTTCATCAGTATGGATAATCAGGATAACTACTGCCTGTGGACCAAACTGGTGGAGCTGGCCGGGCAGGCGCTAAGCAAAATGGACCTGCGCGAGCTGGCGCGGCCGCGCCTGACCCGGCTGATGGATGAGTGCGGCCTGCTCTGCCATCTGGGCATTATCGATCACGGTAACGCCTACTACATTCTGAAAATTGAATCACCCGCCACCATTAGCGTGCGTTCGCACGAAGGAAAGAGCCTGTCGCTTTACCGCTCCGGGATCGGCAAATGTCTGCTGGCCTGGCAGCCCGCCGGGGTTCAGGCATCGATTATCGATGAACTGCAGTGGGAGCGGGCTACGCCAACGACCATCAGCAATGCTCAACAGCTGCGGGAGGAGCTGGGGCGGATCCGCGCCCGGGGCTGGAGCTTTGATAATGGCGAGGACTATCCGGACGTGCGCTGCGTGGCCGCCCCGGTTTTTAACGCCAATAACGACCTGACCGCCGCCATCTCGGTGGTGGGCACCCGTCTGCAAATCAATGAAGACAATCGCGATTACCTTGCCGGTAAGGCGATTGCCTGCGCGAAAGATATTTCACGACTGCTGGGGTGGAAAAGCCCCTTTGAACAACTCGCCTCATCATAAGGAGAACACCATGACCCTACCGAAAATTAAACACGTCCGCGCCTGGTTTACCGGCGGCGCCACCGCAGAGCAGGGCGCCGGCGGCGGCGATTATCACGATCAGGGGGCTAACCACTGGATTGACGATCATATCGCCACCCCGATGAGCAAATAC
Source organism: Klebsiella sp. GB_Kp056 (assembly GCF_040064755.1). Lineage (NCBI taxonomy): Bacteria > Pseudomonadati > Pseudomonadota > Gammaproteobacteria > Enterobacterales > Enterobacteriaceae > Klebsiella > Klebsiella sp. GB_Kp056. The sequence goes on from NZ_JBEAJA010000036.1 coordinate 116,836, forward strand.
AAACAGTATGAGCAGTCCCGCCAGTCGTTTGGCATCAACGTGCTGGGCACGCTGATTGTGGAAGTGGAAGCCGACAACGGGCAGACCGGCTTTGCCGTGTCGACGGCCGGAGAGATGGGCTGCTTTATCGTGGAAAAACATCTCAACCGCTTTATCGAAGGCAAATGCGTCAGCGATATCAAACTGATCCACGACCAGATGCTCAACGCCACCCTTTACTACGCAGGATCCGGCGGTCTGGTGATGAACACTATCTCCTGTGTCGACCTCGCGCTGTGGGATCTGTTCGGGAAAGTGGTTGGCCTGCCGGTCTACAAACTGCTGGGCGGAGCGGTGCGTGACGAAATCCAGTTCTATGCCACCGGCGCTCGTCCGGATCTGGCGCAGGAGATGGGCTTTATCGGCGGCAAAATGCCCACCCACTGGGGGCCGCACGATGGCGACGCCGGGATCCGCAAAGACGTCGCCATGGTGGCGGACATGCGCGAAAAATGCGGCCCGGATTTCTGGTTAATGCTGGACTGCTGGATGAGCCAGGACGTTAACTATGCCACCAAACTTGCCCATGCCTGCGCCCCTTACAACCTCAAGTGGATCGAGGAGTGCCTGCCGCCGCAGCAGTATGAAGGTTATCGCGAGCTGAAGCGCCAGGCGCCGGCCGGGATGATGGTGACCAGCGGCGAGCACCACGGCACCCTGCAGTCCTTCCGCACCCTGTCGGAGACCGGAATCGATATTATGCAGCCCGACGTCGGCTGGTGCGGCGGCTTAACCACGCTGGTGGAGATAGCGGCTATTGCTAAAGCGCGCGGGCAGCTGGTGGTGCCGCACGGCTCGTCGGTTTACTCACATCATGCGGTGATCACTTTCACCAACACGCCGTTCAGCGAGTTTCTGATGACCAGTCCTGACTGCGCCACGCTGCGTCCGCAGTTCGACCCGATCCTGCTCGGCGAGCCGGTGCCGGAGAGGGGGCGCATTCATAAATCGGTACTGGATAAACCCGGCTTTGGCGTCGAGCTCAATCGCGACTGCAACCTAAAACGTCCTTATCAACACTGATCCCCCGGGCCGCCCGGCGGCCCACGCCTGAGGATATTATGATGAGCAACACTCTGCTGGAGAGCGTGGTGAAGAAAAACCGCGCCCGCTTAATCCCCTTTATGCTGGCGCTGTACGTGCTGGCGTTTCTTGACCGTTCGAATATCGGTTTCGCCAAAGAGACCTACCAGCTGGACACTGGCCTCAGCAACGAAGCCTATGCGCTGGGGGCGGGGATTTTCTTTGTGGTCTATGCCTTTCTTGGGGTGCCGGCCAACCTGCTGATGCGCAAATTTGGCGCCAGAAAATGGATCGGCTGCACCACGCTGCTGTGGGGCGTGCTGTCGGCGGCGATGGCGTGGGCGGATACGGAAGCGAAATTCCTGCTGGTACGTACCCTGCTGGGCGCGGCGGAGGCGGGCTTCTTCCCCGGCATGATCTACCTCACGTCTCAGTGGTTTCCCCAGCAAAACCGCGCCAGCATTATGGGGCTTTTTTATATGGGGGCGCCGCTGGCGCTGACCCTCGGTTCGCCTTTATCCGGCGCGCTGCTGGAGATGCATGGGTTTATGGGCCATCCCGGCTGGTTCTGGATGTTTGTGATTGAAGGCCTGCTCGCCGTCGCTGCGGGAGCGTTCACCTTCTTCTGGCTGGACGATTCGCCGCAGCATGCCCGCTTCCTGAGCGCGGCGGAGAAACAGGCCCTGATAAGCGAGCTGGCGCGAGAGGAGGAGAAAAAGGTCACCTCGCGTCTGTCCGATGCGCTGCGTAACGGGCGGGTCTGGCAGCTGGCGCTGATCTACATGACCATTCAGGTGGCGGTCTATGGCCTGATTTTCTTCCTGCCCACTCAGGTCGCCGCGCTGTTGGGCACCAAAGTCGGCTTCATTGCCTCGGTGGTGACGGCTATTCCGTGGGTGGCGGCGCTGTTCGGTACCTGGCTTATCCCTCGCTACTCCGATCGCACCGGCGAGCGGCGCAATATTGCCGCGCTGACGCTGCTGGCGGCAGCGGTCGGGATTGCGGTTTCCGGGCTGGTGGCGCCGGTGCTGGCTATCATCGCGCTGTGCGTGGCGGCGGTTGGGGTGATTGCCGTGCAGCCGGTCTTCTGGACGATGCCGACGCAGCTGCTCTCCGGCACGGCGCTGGCCGCCGGGATTGGCTTCGTTAACCTGTTTGGCGCCATCGGCGGCTTTCTGGCGCCGATCGTTCGCGTGCAGGCCGAAACGCTGTTCGCCAGCAGCGCAGCTGGACTGTTAACCCTGGCCGGCGTGGCCATCATCGGGGTGATCACCATCTTCTCATTAAGCCTCACCCGCGCGGTTCCTCAGCGCGGCGGCGTACAGCATTGATTAAAGGAATCGCTATGAACGCACTGTTATCAAACCCCTTCAAACGTGGATTATTACGCGGTGAGACGCAAATAGGCCTGTGGCTGAGCTCGACCTCCTCCTATCTGGCGGAGATTGCCGCCACTTCCGGATATGACTGGCTGCTGATCGACGGCGAGCATGCCCCGAACACTATTCAGGACCTTTATCATCAGCTCCAGGCCATCGCCCCTTACGCCAGTCAGCCGGTGATCCGTCCGGTGGAGGGCAGCCGCAGCCTGATAAAACAGGTGCTGGATATTGGCGCCAGAACGTTGCTGGTGCCGATGGTCGATACCGCCGAGCAGGCGCGGGAAGTCGTCTCGGCAACCCGTTATCCTCCCGTCGGTAGCCGCGGCGTTGGCGCCGGCGTGGCCCGGGCGGCGCGCTGGGGCAGAGTGGAGAATTATATGGCGGAGGCGAATGACGAACTCTGTCTGCTGATTCAGGTGGAGAGCCGAACCGCGCTGGAAAATCTGGACGCTATCCTCGAGGTGGAAGGCATTGACGGGGTGTTTATCGGGCCGGCGGATCTCTCCGCTTCGCTGGGACACCCGGACGATGCTGGCCATCCTGACGTGCAGCGGGTGATTGAGCAGAGCATCCGGCGCATTCGCGCGGCGGGAAAAGCGGCCGGATTTCTGGCGGTCGACCCGGCGATGGCGGAAAAATGTCTCGCCTGGGGGGCCAATTTCGTCGCCGTCGGGGTCGATACCATGCTGTACACCCAGGCGCTGGACCGCCGGCTGGCAATGTTTAAATCCGCCAGCGCTCAGCCGCAGGAGAAAGCGAGCTATTGACGGCGCAGGCTGGCGCCGGACTCAGGCGAGCGCCTGCGCCAGCACCGTGAGCGGATGTTCGCAGCGTTTGCTGGTGGACATTTCTATCTGCCATTTACAGGTCTCGCAGTCGGTGACGACGATGTCGGCGCCGCTCTCCTCAATCTGACGGAACAGCGGGGCGCCGATAGCCTGGGATACCGCGTAATTCTCAGTCTTAAATCCGTAGGTGCCGGCGATGCCGCAGCACTGCGAATCCAGCACTTCCAGCTGCAGGCCAGGGATCAGCCGCAGCAGTTCGAGGGTATACAGCGACCAGCCCATTTTCTCCATATGGCACGGCGTGTGATAGACCACCTTCAGCGGCAGCGGGCGCAGCGGCAGCGTTTTGCCACTATCCAGTTGTTTCCAGATCCAGCGAGTGGCCAGCTCCACCCGGTCGCGGAGATCGCTGTTGTCGACATCAAGGAGGTGCGGGTATTCATCGCGCAGCGTAAAGGTGCAGGTCGAGGAGGTGGCGATGATCGGCAGCGCGTTTTCCCGCATCGCGGCGACGTTGCTCTGCGCCTGCTTACGCGCTTTGTCAAAAAAGCCGTTGGCGATCAGCGGCACGCCGCAGCATTTTTCCCGTGATAACAACTGCACGCCGGTGCCCAGCGCATTGACGACGCGAATCAGATCCTTGCCCAGCTGCGGGTGGTTATAGTTGACGTAGCAACCATGAAAGAAGGCCACCTGCTCAGGGTACTGCGCCTGTCTGGCCGCGAGCTGGCGGTAAGCGCGGCGGAAGGTGCCGAAGCCATATTTTGGCAGCGTGCGGCGATGATCGATATTGAGCGCCGCGTCGAGCAGGCGGCGTACCGGTTTTAAGCCGGTGGTGGCGTTTACCAGTGGGGCAAAGGGGGTGGAAAGGGTGCCCATCAGGTCGGTATGGCTGAGAATAGCGTCGCGCAGGGTCGGTTTTTGCTGGCCATACTGTGCCCGGGCGCGCTGAATGATATCGCCAATTTTCACATCCGACGGGCAGGCGACCTCACAGCGCTTGCAGTTAATGCAGTACTTGAGCGCCTCATCGTACAGCGCGCCATCCTTCAGGCGCAGGCGTTCGCCGTCCGGCCCCGCCTGTTTCGGCCCGGGATAGCGCGGATTGACCCGGCTGACCGGACAGGTGGTGGTACAGACCGTGCACTTAATGCAGCTTTCAAAACGGGTATCGTTCATGGTCGGCCTCCGGCGAGGGCGTGGATCTGTCTGGCGGCGTGCAGTGCGGTGACGGCGCAGACCCCGCCGCCGCAGCCGAGCTGAATGGCATCGAACCCGCCGAGCAGTGAACCGATGGCGAAAAGATTGCTGAACGGCTGCCCGCCCAGCATGGGGCGCAGCAGGGCATCGGTTTTCACCCCGAAGCGCTGCCACGGCTGGGAGGCAAAGAAGTCGCGCTGGTACCAGTCGTCGCGCGGCAGGGTCTGCTGTAGATCGAGACCGAGAATGGGTTCGCGCACGCTATCCCGCGTGGCGACAAGACCGTTACTGAAAAAGCTGCCGCTGGCCAGCACGGTAAAACGCGGACGCAGCGCAATATCGCCGTGATTTCGCGTCCAGACGGCCTCGACTGCGCCCTGTCGATGGCTGATGTTCACCACTTCATCGCCGGCAAGCCAGGTGCCGCCGCCGCGAATAAACTGCCGCTGCAGCAAACTGTGCAGGCGCATCCCGGGAACCGAAGGCGGCAGCGTCGGCAGCAGACGCAGCGGGCAGGGCAGGCGCGCCTGCAGCCAGTGGTACAGGCGATCGTCGGCGAGGCCAAAGCAGGCGGGCATGATCAGCAGCTCATGCTGTTGCGCCAGCGGCAGCAGCGCCGCATGCAGGGCAGGCCAGTGGTTTTCATCGTCGAGGAGGCGGGCGATATTGGCGGCGCGAAACTCGGTGGGGTTGTCACGTAAAACATCCAGCAGCGGTAACTCGATTTCCGCCGCTACGGCGGTGACGCCGGTTTGCCCGAGCGCGGCGGCGGCGAGATGCGGCTGAAAATCGGCAAAGCCGCTGATCCCCACCAGGCAGACCCCCTGTCGGGGGAGTGGCGCGACAGGAACCTCCTGCGGCGATAGCCACGCCGCGCGCAGCGTCCCCAGCGGCGTTACCCGCCGGTGCGGGCGGTGCGCGTCGCCCTGCATCACCGCGCCGCAGGCGGCCAGCAGGGCTTCAGTCTGTTTTGCGTATTCGAGCACCGCCCCGGCGCCGAGCCGGGAATAAGGGTGCTCAGGAAGCAGTTCAGCGAGCTGCTGCAGACCTTGCGCGAGGTCAGTGACGTTATCGCCGTTCGGCAGCGCCGAGAGCAGATCTAACGACGCGGAGGAAAAATGCAGTGCGCTTTGCCCGCGGCTGATGATAACGCTGCGCAGGCCGGACTGATTCAGCGTCAGGCCGCACAGCAGGCCGGCCAGTCCGCCGCCGATAATCGCGCAGTCAAATTTCATCCTGATGCTCCTGTGGTAGTCCGCACAGGCCGAGGTAGACCCAGCGGGTGAATTCGCTTTCGCGCAGCGCGTCGCCCCAGGCGATGGGCTGCACGCCCTTCCAGCGCTCATTGAGAAACGCCGACAGCTGGGTCAACGACTGCGAGGGGGTGGTGACGTTAAAGCGCTGCAGCAGACCGGCGGCGCGGCAGGCGCAGAGTTCCCCCTGGCAGGTCCCCATGCCAATCCGGGTACGGCGGCGCAGGTCGAGCAGGGTGTGGACCGCCAGATTTTCCACCGCGTATTTCACTTCACCAGCGGTGACGGCTTCGCATTCGCAGACCAGACTACGGTGCTGGCGGCTGTCGCCAAGCCAGGCCGGCGTGCGATCGCCATGGCGGTAGACAGCAGAGCCGCGCAGCGGGCCCGGCAGGGAGATAATTTTTCGCAGGGTGCTTTCCGTCGGCTCCTGCGACCCGGGGAGCGGGCTCTCGGCCGTGGAACAGGGGGTGGTGTTACCCAGCTTACGACAGACGGCGTCGGTGGCCCACTCGGCCATCAGGCGATAGGTCATCAGCTTGCCGCCGGTGATGGTAATGAAGCCTTCCATGCCGTCGCGCTGAGCATGGTCGAGCAGGACGATGCCGCGGCTGACGCTGCGTCCGCTGGGATCGTTGTCGCTGGCCACCAGCGGGCGCACGCCGGAGTAGGCGCGGAGGATCCGGGTGCGGCCCATGACCGGCGCCAGCTTTTCACCTTCGCGCAGCAGGGTTTCGACTTCCGCGGTCGTTACCCGGTTGTCGTCAATTTCGTCATAAGGAATATGCATCGAGGTGGTGCCGATCAGCGAGATGGTATCCCCGGGCACCAGAATATCGGCATCGGCCGGCTTACGGCAGCGGTTGATCACCAGGTTGTTAATCCGGTGGTCAAGGATCAACAGCGATCCCTTCGCCGGGAACATGGTGATGCGCAGGTCGGCATATTCCGCAATGCGCTGCCCCCAGATCCCGGCGGCATTGACCACTACCCCGGCGTACAGGGCGCGGGTCTGGTGAAGCTGACGATCGTATACCTGGACGCCACAGACGCGGTCGCCCTGGCGCAGCAGGCCTGTCACTTCGCAGCCGGTGAGGATCTGCGCGCCGTGTTCGCGGGCGTCGAGCATATTGGCCGCGGTGAGGCGAAACGGGTCAATGGTGCCATCCGGGACCTGCACCGCCCCCAGCAGCGTCGGGTTGACGGCGGGCTCGCGGCGCAGCGCCTCCTGCGCAGAAAGCGGCGTGGCCTCTATGCCAGCCTGCTGGCAGGCGGCGATAAAGGTCTGCTGCCAGGCCAGATCGTCTTCAGGCAGGGTAATGAACAGACCGCCGGCCGGTTCGATACAGTGACGGGCGATGCGGCGCAGGATGCGGTTCTCATTGATGCATTCGCGGGCGGATTCGTTGTCGGTCACCGCATAGCGGGCGCCGCTGTGCAACAGCCCATGATTACGGCCGGTGGCCCCGGTGGCGATATCATGGCGCTCAATGAGCACTGTGCGTAATCCGCGTCGGGCGCAGTCGCGGGCGATGCCGGCGCCGGTTGCTCCGCCGCCGATGATGATGACCTCGCTATCAAGACGTCCCGTCATCTTCAGCTCCTCTGCTTTCGTTTACCGCCATTTAGCCACAATCAATAAGGTTATTGTTTGATTTCGAGCATATTCGCGCGTTATTTGAGCGCGTTATGTGATTTTGTGCTCACATTGGAACCTTTTGTCATATTTCTGTAACAAATTGTGCGATGTTTCACAGTATCAGCTCTACGTATTGCCTACCATCGCGGCCAGATTCGAAGTTGGTGATTAATCTGGGATTGTTGTCGTGACGTCAGTAAAAAACAGCAAGGGCCACGGAGGCTGATATGTTAAGTATTTTTAAACCCGCCGCGCATAAAGCGCGTTTGCCAGCCGCGGAGATCGACCCGCTCTATCGTCGGTTACGCTGGCAGATTTTTATCGGCATCTTCTTTGGCTATGCCGCTTACTATCTGGTTCGTAAGAACTTTGCCCTGGCGATGCCCTATCTTATCGAGCAAGGCTTCTCCCGCGGCGATCTCGGTTTCGCCCTTTCCGGCATCTCCATTGCCTACGGATTTTCGAAATTCATCATGGGATCGGTCTCTGACCGTTCGAATCCGCGCATTTTCCTGCCGGCGGGGCTGATCCTCGCCGCGCTGGTGATGCTGGTGATGGGCTTCGTACCGTGGGCCACCTCGAGCATCATGATCATGTTCGTACTGCTGTTCCTCTGCGGCTGGTTCCAGGGGATGGGCTGGCCGCCGTGCGGCCGTACCATGGTCCACTGGTGGTCGCAGAAAGAGCGCGGCGGAATTGTTTCAGTGTGGAACTGCGCGCATAACGTCGGCGGGGGGATTCCGCCGCTGCTGTTCCTGTTGGGTATGGCCTGGTTTAACGACTGGCACGCGGCGCTCTATATGCCGGCTTTCGGCGCTATTCTGCTGGCGATTTTCGCCTTCGCGATGATGCGCGATACGCCGCAGTCCTGCGGCCTGCCGCCGATCGAAGAGTATAAAAACGACTACCCGGACGATTACAGCGAAGAGCATGAACAAGAGCTGACGGCGAAGCAGATCTTTATGCAGTACATTCTGCCGAACAAGCTGCTGTGGTACATCGCGGTCGCCAACGTCTTCGTTTATCTGCTGCGCTACGGCATTCTCGACTGGTCGCCGACCTACCTGAAAGAGGTGAAGCACTTCGCGCTGGATAAATCCTCCTGGGCCTACTTCCTGTACGAGTACGCGGGGATCCCGGGCACCCTGCTGTGCGGTTGGATGTCGGATAAAGTGTTTAAAGGCAACCGCGGCGCCACCGGCGTGTTCTTTATGACCCTGGTCACCATCGCCACCGTCGTGTACTGGCTGAACCCGCCGGGTAACCCGGGCGTCGATATGGCCTGTATGATTATTATCGGCTTCCTGATCTACGGCCCGGTGATGCTGATTGGCCTGCATGCGCTGGAGCTGGCGCCGAAGAAAGCCGCCGGCACCGCCGCAGGCTTCACCGGCCTGTTCGGTTACCTCGGCGGTTCCGTGGCCGCGAGCGCCATCGTCGGCTACACCGTCGATTTCTTCGGCTGGGACGGCGGCTTTATGGTGATGATCGGCGGCAGCGTGCTGGCGGTTGTCCTGCTGGTTATCGTGATGCTCGGTGAACGCCGCCATCATCAACAGCTGAAGCAAGCCTAAGGAGCGGCGATGAACATGAAACTCACCACGCTAATGAGCGGCATGATGTTGGCCAGTTCTGCGCTGTGCTTCAGCGCGGCAGCGGCGGATAAAATGGTTATCGCCCACCGGGGCGCCAGCGGTTATCTGCCGGAACATACCCTGCCGGCGAAAGCGATGGCTTACGCTCAGGGGGCGGATTACCTTGAGCAAGACCTGGTGATGACCAAAGACGACCGACTGGTGGTGTTGCACGACCACTATCTGGATCGGGTGACCGACGTCGCTCAGCGCTTCCCGCAGCGGGCGCGTCAAGATGGCCGTTTTTACGCCATCGACTTTACCCTGGCCGAGATCAAGTCGCTGACGTTTACCGAAGGCTTTGAGCCGAAAGACGGCAAGAATGTGCAAACCTATCCCGGGCGTTTCCCGATGGGCAAATCCGATTTCCGCATTCATACCTTTGAAGAAGAGATTGAGTTTGTCCAGGGGCTGAATCATTCCACCGGCAAAAACATCGGTATTTACCCGGAAATCAAAGCGCCGTGGTTCCACCATCAGGAAGGCAAAGATATTGCCGCCAGCACGCTGAAAGTGCTGAAAGAATATGGCTACACCAGCAAGCAGGATAAGGTCTATCTGCAGTGCTTTGACGCCAACGAGCTCAAGCGTATTAAGCATGAGCTGGAGCCGAAGATGGGCATGGATCTCAAGCTGGTGCAGCTTATCGCCTATACCGACTGGAATGAAACCCAGCAGCGGCAGGCTGACGGCAAGTGGGTGAACTACAGCTATGACTGGATGTTCAAGCCGGGGGCAATGGCGCAGATTGCGCAGTACGCCGACGGCATTGGTCCGGATTATCATATGCTGGTGGCGGAAGGCTCAAAGCCGGGGGCGGTGAAGCTGACGGCGATGGTGAAGGAGGCGCACGCCAGCCATCTGCAGGTGCATCCGTATACCGTGCGCGCGGATCAGCTGCCGGAGTACGCCAGCAACGTCAATCAGCTCTATGACCTGCTGTATCACCAGGCGGACGTCGACGGCTTGTTTACCGATTTCCCGGATAAAGCGGTGCAGTTTCTGGACGCTAAGCAGTAAAAAGCCGGGTTTACCCGGCCTGTGAACGGCAGTTTTGTCGGGCGCATAAGCGTTACGCCGCCCGACAAAACTTACATCTCAATTTCGATATCGCCCTTCGCCCGGCAGCAGCAGGGCAAAATTTCTCCCGGCTGGATAAAGGCCAGCGGCTCGGTCAGCCAGTCAACCTGGCCGGAGACCAGACGAGTGCGACAGGAGCCGCAATAGCCTGCGCGGCACTGATACTCGACGTCGATATTATGCGATTCAAGAGCAGCCAACAGGGAAGGGTGTTCATCCTGACACTCAAGGCGAGTGTCAGAGATTTTCAAGAAGATCCGCTTCATTACAGCTGGAAGTTGCTCAGGTCGTCGGCATCGACTTCAGAGTCGATCTGGCCGACCAGGTAAGAGCTGACCTCTACTTCCTGCGGCGCCACCTGGACGTTGTCGGAGACCAGCCAGGTGTTGATCCACGGGATCGGGTTGGAACGGGTCTGGAACGGCAGATCGAGGCCCACCGCCTGCATGCGGATATTGGTGATGTACTCGACGTACTGGCAGAGAATATCTTTGTTCAGGCCAATCATCGAGCCGTCGCGGAACAGGTAGTCCGCCCACTCTTTCTCCTGCTGCGCCGCCAGCACGAACAGGTCATAGCACTCCTGCTTGCACTCTTCGGCGATTTCCGCCATTTCCGGATCGTCGCTGCCGGAGCGCAGCAGGTTCAGCATATGCTGAGTGCCGGTCAGGTGCAGCGCTTCATCGCGGGCGATCAGGCGGATAATTTTGGCGTTGCCTTCCATCAGTTTGCGCTCGGCAAAGGCGAAGGAGCAGGCGAAGCTGACGTAGAAGCGGATCGCTTCCAGGGCGTTGACGCTCATCAGGCACAGATAGAGTTTCTTTTTCAGCTCGCGCAGATTGACGGTCACGGTCTTGCCGTTGACGGTGTGGGTGCCTTCGCCCAGCAGGTGCCAGTAGCTGGTCATCTCGATCAGCGAATCGTAATAGTGGGAGATCCCCTCGGCACGCTTTTGGATCTGCTCGTTGGTGACGATATCGTCGAACACGGTCGCCGGGTCGTTGACGATGTTGCGGATGATATGGGTGTACGAGCGCGAGTGAATGGTCTCGGAGAAGGCCCAGGTTTCCACCCAGGTCTCCAGCTCCGGGATGGAGATCAGCGGCAGCAGCGCCACGTTCGGGCTGCGGCCCTGGATGGAGTCGAGCAGCGTCTGGTACTTCAGGTTGCTGATGAAAATGTGTTTTTCATGTTCCGGCAGCGCCTGGTAGTCAATGCGATCGCGGGAGACGTCAACCTCTTCCGGGCGCCAGAAGAAGGAGAGCTGTTTTTCAATCAGCTTTTCAAAGATATCGTATTTTTGCTGATCGTAGCGGGCCACGTTAACCGGCTGGCCAAAAAACATTGGCTCAAGCAGCTGATCGTTTTTCGTCTGTGAAAAAGTGGTGTATGCCATTGAAGTGAGTCCTGTTGAACTGTATTGCCCGGCGGCGATGCGTTGGCCGGGCCTACAAAATCGTAGGCCGGGTAAGCGTAGCGCCACCCGGCAAAAATACCTTAGATCTTACAAGCGCCGCTTTCGCAGCCGTCGTCCTGGATGGACGGGGCCAGGTCATCCTGAGCGTCTTCAGCGCCATCACGGGTGTTGTGATAGTACAGCGTTTTGACGCCGAATTTATAGGCGTTGAGCAGGTCTTTCAGCAACTGCTGCATCGGCACTTTTCCGGAAGGGAAGCGCGTCGGATCGTAGTTGGTATTCGCAGAGATCGACTGGTCGATAAACTTCTGCATGATACCCACCAGCTGCAGGTAGCCGTCGTTGTTCGGCATTTCCCACAGCAGTTCGTAGGCGTTCTGCAGGTTTTCGTAGTCCGGCACCACCTGGCGCAGGATCCCATCCTTCGACGCTTTGATACTCACGTGGCCGCGCGGCGGCTCGATGCCGTTGGTGGCGTTGGAGATCTGCGACGAGGTCTCGGACGGCATCAGCGCGGAGAGCGTGGAGTTACGCAGGCCGTGGGTTTTGATGGACGCGCGAAGCGCTTCCCAGTCGTAGTGCAGGGCTTCGCTGACGATGCCGTCCAGGTCTTTTTTATAGGTATCGATCGGCAGGATACCCTGCGCATAGGTGGTTTCGTTGAACCACGGGCAAGCGCCCTGTTCGATAGCCAGTTCGTTGGAGGCCTTCAGCAGGTAGTACTGAATCGCTTCGAACGTTTTGTGGGTCAGGTTGTTGGCGCTGCCGTCGGAGTAGCGTTTGCCATGCTTCGCCAGATAGTAAGCGAAGTTGATCACGCCGATGCCCAGCGTACGGCGGCCCATTGCGCCGCGTTTGGCGGCGGGGATGGGGTAATCCTGATAGTCGAGCAGCGCGTCCAGGGCACGCACCGCCAGCACCGCCAGCTCTTCCAGCTCGTCGAGGCTGTCGATAGCCCCAAGGTTGAAGGCCGACAGGGTGCACAGCGCGATTTCGCCGTTTTCGTCGTTGACGTCTTCCAGCGGTTTAGTCGGCAGGGCGATCTCCAGGCACAGGTTAGACTGGCGCACCGGGGCGACCACCGGATCGAACGGGCTGTGGGTGTTGCAGTGGTCGACGTTCTGGATGTAGATGCGGCCGGTGGAGGCGCGCTCCTGCATCATCAGCGAGAACAGCTCAACCGCTTTAATGCGCTGCTTGCGAATGCTGTCGTCCTGCTCGTACTGGGTGTACAGGCGCTCAAATTCGTCCTGATCGGCGAAGAAAGCGTCATACAGGCCCGGGACGTCGGAAGGGCTGAACAGGGTAATGTCGCCGCCCTTCAGCAGACGGGTGTACATCAGCTTGTTGATCTGCACCCCGTAGTCCATGTGACGAACGCGGTTGGCGTCGGTCCCGCGGTTGTTTTTCAACACCAGCAGGCTTTCCACTTCCAGATGCCACATTGGGTAGAAGAGGGTCGCCGCGCCGCCGCGTACGCCGCCCTGCGAGCAGGACTTCACCGCGGTCTGGAAATGTTTGTAGAACGGAATGCAGCCGGTGTGGAAGGCTTCGCCGCCGCGGATCGGGCTGCCCAGCGCGCGAATGCGGCCGGCGTTGATGCCGATGCCGGCGCGCTGGGAAACGTATTTCACAATCGCGCTGGAGGTAGCGTTGATGGAGTCCAGGCTGTCGCCGCACTCGATCAGCACGCAGGAGCTGAACTGACGGGTTGGGGTACGCACGCCGGACATGATCGGCGTCGGCAGCGAGATTTTAAAGGTCGACACCGCGTCGTAGAAACGCTTGATGTAGTCCAGACGCGTTTCGCGCGGGTAGTTAGAGAACAGGCAGGCAGCCACCAGAATATAGAGGAACTGCGCGCTCTCATAAATTTCGCCGGTGACGCGGTTTTGTACCAGATACTTGCCTTCCAGCTGCTTAACGGCAGCGTAGGAGAAGTTCATGTCGCGCCAGTGGTCGAGGAAACCGTCCATCTGCTGGAACTCTTCTTCCGTGTAGTCTTCCAGCAGATGATGATCGTATTTACCCTTCTCGACCATCTTTACCACGTGATCGTAAAGCGCCGGCGGCTCAAACTGGCCGAAGGCTTTTTTACGCAAATGGAAAATCGCCAGACGCGCGGCGAGGTACTGGTAATCCGGCGCCTCGCGGGAGATCAGATCCGCAGCGGCTTTGATAATGGTTTCGTGGATGTCCGCGGTTTTAATGCCGTCATAGAACTGGATATGCGAGCGCAGCTCTACCTGGGAAATCGAAACGTTATTCAGTCCTTCTGCCGCCCAATCCAGTACGCGATGGATTTTGTCGAGATTGATGCGCTCGGTGGTTCCGTCGCGCTTTGTCACCAGCAGACTCTGATTCATGTGGATTTTACCTGTCCGTGAAAGAAAATATCCCCCGTTTATCCACAGAAGGCCATTGTGACTAACTCTGTGGATAAATACTATATGTAGGGGGTTGTCGATAAAAGGAACGCTATATGGTGAGTATTTTAGTAAGGAATCTTTTGAGTACAAGGGTTGATTTTGACGTTAAATTGAGGTTGCGGAAGGGTAATAATCCGCAAGTCCACGTCGCATAAGGCCTGGAGAAGAAGTCAATAAAACAGAAAAAAAAATGAAAATTTGATCGAGTGCTGATTTCTTCATCGGAAGAAATAATCACGCGGCTTGATGCCGCGCAATCATCATAAGCGCAGGTGCTGACGTCACGCTTTTTTGGCGCTGGTATGCAACATATAGTTAACATCAACCCCCGGCGCCAACTTGAAGGTGTTGGTCAACGGATTGTAATGCAGGCCGATGATATGCTGCTCTTTCAGAGAAGTCTGATCTACCCAGCCCAGCAGTTCGGCCGGCTTGATAAACTTTTTCACATCATGAGTGCCTTTGGGCACCATTTTCATGACATATTCCGCGCCGACCACCGCCATCAGCCACGCTTTACCGTTACGGTTGATGGTGGAGAAGAAGACCTGGCCGCCAGGCTTCACCAGCCGCGCGCAGGCGTGGACGACCGACTGTGGGTCAGGGACGTGCTCCAGCATCTCCATGCAGGTGACGACGTCATATTGCTGCGGATGCTTCGCGGCATGTTCTTCAACCGTTTCCTGAACATACTCCACCTGAATTCCGCTCTCCAGGGCGTGCAGTTTCGCCACCTGCAGCGGCTCGGCGCCCATGTCCAGCCCGGTGACCGTCGCGCCTTCGCGCGCCATGCTCTCGGCGAGGATGCCGCCGCCGCAGCCGACATCGAGGACTTTTTTACCGAACAGGCCGCCTGAGCGTTCGGCGATATAGCCCAGCCGCAGGGGGTTAATGCGGTGGAGCGGTTTGAACTCGCCCTCCAGATCCCACCAGCGCGAGGCGACGGCTTCGAATTTGGCGATTTCAGCATGATCGACGTTAGGGGCTACCGACGTTTTTTCGGCATTCATGGGCGCTTTTACTCCTTTTCTGTTCAGACCTGCGAGTATATCAGCAGCGCGCCATGAATAAACCGTATTGCTTTACCTCTCTTAGCGCGGCTGTGTTATAATTTGCGACCTTTGAATCCGGGATACAGTAGAGGGATAGCGGTTAGATGAGCGACCTTGCGAGAGAAATTACACCGGTCAACATTGAGGAAGAGCTTAAGAACTCTTATCTGGATTATGCGATGTCGGTCATTGTTGGCCGTGCGCTGCCGGATGTCCGAGATGGCCTGAAGCCGGTACACCGTCGCGTACTTTACGCCATGAACGTATTGGGCAATGACTGGAACAAAGCCTATAAAAAATCAGCCCGTGTCGTTGGTGACGTAATCGGTAAATACCACCCGCACGGCGACTCCGCGGTATACGACACCATCGTGCGTATGGCGCAGCCGTTCTCGCTGCGTTACATGCTGGTGGACGGCCAGGGTAACTTTGGTTCCATCGACGGCGACTCCGCCGCGGCGATGCGTTATACCGAAATTCGTCTGGCGAAAATCGCTCATGAGCTGATGGCCGATCTTGAAAAAGAGACGGTCGATTTCGTTGACAACTATGACGGCACGGAGCGTATTCCGGACGTCATGCCGACCAAAATTCCTAACCTGCTGGTAAACGGCGCCTCCGGGATCGCCGTCGGGATGGCCACCAACATACCGCCGCATAACCTGACGGAAGTGATCAACGGCTGTCTGGCCTATGTCGACGATGAAGACATCAGCATTGAAGGGCTGATGGCGCATATTCCTGGCCCTGATTTCCCGACCGCCGCCATTATCAACGGCCGTCGCGGCATTGAAGAGGCCTACCGCACCGGTCGCGGTAAAGTCTACATCCGCGCGCGCGCGGAAGTGGAAGTGGACGCGAAATCCGGCCGCGAAACCATCATCGTGCATGAAATTCCCTATCAGGTGAACAAAGCGCGCCTGATTGAGAAAATCGCCGAGCTGGTAAAAGAAAAACGCGTGGAAGGCATCAGCGCGCTGCGTGACGAGTCTGATAAAGACGGGATGCGCATCGTGATTGAAGTGAAGCGCGACGCGGTAGGGGAAGTGGTGCTCAACAACCTCTATTCCCAGACCCAGCTGCAGGTCTCCTTCGGCATCAACATGGTTGCGCTGCACCATGGCCAGCCGAAGATCATGAACCTGAAAGACATCATCGCCGCCTTCGTGCGCCACCGCCGCGAAGTGGTGACCCGTCGCACCATTTTCGAGCTGCGTAAAGCCCGTGACCGCGCGCATATCCTCGAAGCGCTGGCCGTGGCGCTGGCCAATATCGACCCGATTATCGAACTGATCCGTCGCGCGCCGACCCCGGCTGAAGCGAAAGCGGCGCTGGTTGCCCAGGCGTGGGATCTCGGTAACGTCGCGGCGATGCTGGAGCGTGCCGGTGATGACGCCGCGCGTCCGGAATGGCTGGAGCCAGAGTTCGGCGTGCGCGAGGGTAAATACTACCTGACCGAGCAGCAGGCCCAGGCGATTCTGGATCTGCGTCTGCAGAAACTGACCGGCCTTGAGCATGAAAAACTGCTCGACGAATATAAAGAGCTGCTGGAGCAGATCGCGGAACTGCTGCACATCCTCGGCAGCGCCGACCGTCTGATGGAAGTGATTCGCGAAGAGCTGGAGCTGATCCGCGACCAGTTCGGCGACGAACGTCGTACCGAAATCACTGCCAACAGCGCTGATATCAACATCGAAGATCTGATCAACCAGGAAGACGTGGTGGTCACCCTGTCGCATCAGGGCTATGTGAAGTATCAGCCGCTGACCGACTACGAAGCGCAGCGTCGTGGCGGTAAAGGCAAATCGGCAGCGCGCATTAAAGAAGAAGACTTTATTGACCGCCTGCTGGTGGCCAACACCCATGACACCATCCTCTGCTTCTCAAGCCGCGGTCGTCTGTACTGGATGAAGGTCTATCAATTGCCGGAGGCCAGCCGCGGCGCGCGCGGTCGTCCGATCGTCAACCTGCTGCCGCTGGAAGCCGATGAGCGTATCACCGCTATCCTGCCGGTCCGCGAGTATGAAGAGGGCGTCAACGTCTTTATGGCCACCGCCAGCGGTACCGTGAAGAAAACCGCGCTGACCGAGTTCAGTCGTCCGCGTTCCGCCGGCATTATCGCGGTGAACCTGAACGAAGGCGATGAGCTGATCGGCGTCGATCTGACCTCTGGTCAGGACGAAGTGATGCTGTTCTCCGCGGCCGGCAAGGTCGTGCGCTTCAAAGAGGATGCCGTTCGCGCCATGGGCCGTACCGCCACCGGCGTACGCGGCATTAAGCTGGCGGAAAACGACAGCGTCGTCTCGCTGATTATTCCGCGCGGCGAAGGCGCGATCCTGACGGTGACGCAAAACGGTTACGGTAAACGTACCGCCGCGGCTGAGTATCCGACCAAGTCGCGTGCCACCCAGGGCGTTATCTCGATCAAAGTCACCGAGCGTAACGGTTCCGTGGTCGGCGCCGTACAGGTGGATGATTGCGATCAGATCATGATGATCACCGACGCCGGGACGCTGGTGCGTACCCGCGTTTCCGAAGTGAGCATCGTGGGCCGTAACACCCAGGGCGTGATCCTCATCCGCACCGCGGAAGATGAAAACGTGGTGGGGCTGCAGCGCGTCGCTGAGCCGGTAGACGACGAAGAACTGGACGCCATCGACGGTAGCGCGGCGGAAGGCGATGACGATATCGCCCCGGAAGCGGATACCGATGACGACATCGCCGAAGACGAAGAGTAATCGTCCCAGGTAAATGTTCTGAAAGGGCCGGGTATTCTCCCGGCCCTTTTTGCATTAACATTGCGGCAAAGCCGGTTTACCGCTACTTTAACCCCATTCTGTTGAGTCCCTGACGGCCGAGCATCGCCACATTGAAATATCTTGCCTCTTTTCACACAACCCTGAAGGTTTCACGTTATCTGTTCAGAGCGCTGGCGGTATTGCTGTGGCTGCTGATTGCGTTTGTCTCTGTGTTTTATATCGTCAACGCGCTGCACGAGCGGGAAGCCGAGATCCATCAGGAACTCAATCTCAACGCCGATCAGGCCCAGCGCTACATTCAGCGTACGGCGGATGTGATTAAAGAGCTGAAGTACGTCGCCGGTAACCGGCTGTCGGCAGGGGATGCGGTAGCGCAAGGGCAAAGCGGCGATATTGCGATCCCCAGCTTTGAACCCCTGTATCCTGACTCCGACTGCAGCGCGATGAGTAGCGCCTGGCGTAATTCGCTCCAATCGCTGGCGTGGTTTATGCGCTACTGGCGGGATAATTTTACCGCCGCCTACGACCTTAACCGCATCTTTCTCATCGGCAGCGATAATCTCTGTATGGCCAACTTTGGCCTGCGTGACGTGCCGATTGAGCGCGATCAGGCGCTGAAAGTCCTGCATCAACGCATTGAGCAATACCGCAATGCGCCGCAAAACGAGCGCGGCAACAACCTGTTCTGGATAAGCCAGGGCATGCGCCCCGGGGTGGGCTATTTTTACGCCCTGACGCCGATCTATATGGCCAATCGCCTGCAGGCGATGCTCGGCGTTGAGCAGACCATCCGCATGGAAAGCTTCTTTACGCCGGGCAGCCTGCCGATGAGCGTGACTATCTTCGACGATAACGGCCAGCCGCTGATCTCCCTGGCCGGCGCGGAAAGCAAAATCCAGAGCGAAGCGAAATGGATGCAGGAGCGAATGTGGTTTGGCTACAGCGCGGGTTTCCGCGAGCTGGTGCTGAAGAAAAGCCTCGCGCCGTCCTCCCTGAGCATCGTCTATTCCGTCTCGGTAGACCAGGTGCTGGAGCGGATCCGTATGCTGATCATCAACGCCATCGTTCTCAATATCCTCAGCGGCGCGATGCTGTTTGCGCTGGCGCGGATGTATGAGCGGCGCATTTTTATCCCTGCGGAAAATGACGCTCAGCGGCTGGAAGAGCATGAGCAGTTCAACCGCAAAATCGTGGCCTCCGCCCCGGTGGGGATCTGTATTCTGCGCACCCTCGACGGGACCAACATTCTCAGTAACGAGCTGGCGCACAACTATCTGAACATGCTGACCCATGAGGACCGCCAGCGGCTGACGCAGATCATCTGCGGCCAGCAGGTCAACTTTGTCGATGTGCTGACCAGCAACCATACCAACCTGCAGATTAGCTTTGTCCACTCGCGCTATCGCAACGAAAACGTGGCGATTTGCGTGCTGGTGGACGTTTCCGCCCGCGTGAAGATGGAAGAGTCGCTGCAGGAGATGGCCCAGGCGGCAGAGCAGGCCAGCCAGTCGAAATCGATGTTCCTTGCCACCGTCAGCCATGAGCTGCGCACTCCGCTGTATGGCATCATCGGCAACCTCGATCTGCTGCAGACCAAAGCGTTGCCGAAGGGCGTCGATCGCCTGGTGACGGCGATGAACAACTCCTCAAGCCTGCTGTTGAAAATCATCAGCGATATTCTCGATTTCTCCAAAATCGAGTCCGAGCAGTTGAAGATTGAGCCGCGGGAATTTTCCCCGCGCGAGGTCATGAACCATATCTCCGCCAACTATCTGCCGCTGGTGGTGCGCAAGCAGCTGGGTCTGTACTGCTTTATCGAACCGGACGTTCCGGAACAGATGTCCGGCGACCCGATGCGCCTGCAGCAGGTGATCTCCAACCTGCTGAGCAATGCGATCAAGTTCACCGACACCGGCTGCATTATCCTGCACGTCCAGTGCGCGGGGGATTATCTGCAGATTAGCGTCCGCGACACCGGAGAGGGGATCCCGGCGAAAGAGGTATTGCGCCTCTTCGACCCCTTCTTCCAGGTAGGGACCGGCGTGCAGCGCAACTTCCAGGGCACCGGCCTTGGCCTGGCGATCTGTGAAAAACTGATCAGCATGATGGATGGCGATATCGCCGTGGAAACGGAGCCGGGAATGGGCAGCCGCTTTACCATCCGCATCCCGCTGTATGGCGTGCAGAACACGCCGCAGATGACGGCGAACGGTTTCGCTGGCAAGACCTGCTGGCTGGCCATCCACAACACCTCGCTGGCGATGTTCGTCACCTCGCTGCTCAGCTATCACGGCCTTACGGTACGTCGTCATGCCGGAGAAACCCCGGAGGCCGAGGATGTCTTACTCACTGACGATGAAGCGCTGAGCGACTGGCAGGGAAGGGCGATGGTCATCTTCTGCCGTCGTCATATCGGTATTCCGCAGGAACGGGCCGCCGGCGAGTGGCTGCATAGCGTGACGACGCCGCATGAACTGCTGCCGCTGTTGGGGCGTATTTTCCACGTCGCGCTGGCCAGTGCGGACAATAGCCGGGCGCTGATGGCGCCGGAGGCGCAGGCCGGCAATAACGACGACATGATGATCCTCGTGGTCGACGATCATCCGATCAACCGGCGCCTGCTGGCGGATCAGCTGGGATCGCTCGGCTACCAGTGCGTGACCGCGAACGACGGGGTCGACGCGCTCAACGTCCTCAGCAAGCAGCACATCGATATCGTGCTCAGCGACGTCAACATGCCTAATATGGATGGTTATCGCCTGACGCAGCGCATTCGTCAGCTTGGCCTGACGCTGCCGGTGATTGGCGTCACGGCCAATGCCCTGGCGGAAGAGAAGCAGCGCTGTCTGGAATCGGGGATGGACAGCTGTCTGTCCAAGCCGGTGACGCTTGACGTGCTGAAGCAAACGCTGACGGTATATGCGGCGCGGGTACGTAAAGGGCGGGAATAACGGGGAACTCCGTCTCGCCGGGGCGAGACGGAGAGAGCGTAGGGTTACTCTTTGTCCGTCGCGCTCAGCGAGACGGAGGAGAGGTAGTTCAGCAGGGCGATGTCGTTTTCGACGCCCAGCTTCATCATCGCCGACTTTTTCTGGCTACTGATGGTTTTGATGCTGCGGTTAAGCTTTTTGGCGATCTCGGTCACCAGGAAGCCTTCGGCGAACAGACGCAGCACTTCGCTCTCCTTCGGCGACAGGCGTTTATCGCCATAGCCGCTGGCGCTGATTTTTTCCAGCAGACGAGAGACGCTTTCCGGGGTGAATTTCTTCCCTTTCTGCAGCGCGGCCAGCGCTTTTGGCAGATCGGTCGGCGCCCCCTGCTTGAGGACGATCCCTTCGATATCCAGATCCAGCACCGCGCTGAGGATCGCCGGGTTGTTGTTCATGGTCAGAACAATGATCGACAGATCCGGGAAGTGGCGCTTGATGTATTTAATCAGCGTGATCCCGTCGCCGTATTTATCACCGGGCATGGACAGATCGGTGATCAGCACATGGGCGTCCAGCTTCGGAAGATTGTTGATAAGGGCCGTGGAGTCTTCAAACTCGCCAACGACGTTCACCCACTCAATTTGCTCAAGTGACTTACGAATACCGAACAGTACGATCGGATGGTCATCGGCAATAATTACGTTCATAGTGTTCATGTATAAGGCTACCTTCTACAGCAAGCTCTTGACGTAAGCGTCAATGTCGCTGATATATTTTTCTATGCCTTGCGCATCCTTTTCGCGAATCAGATGCTCAAGCGTTTCACATAACTGCTTGCCGGGTATCAGATTAAGCATAGCAAATGCCCCTTTGAGGCGGTGGGCGGTTTGTGCCAGAGCAGCAAAATCGCCCGCTTCGATTTCAGTATACAATCTCTGAACATCATCCGGTACCGTATCGGCAAACAGTGCGTAATAGCCGCTGGCATGGAGTTCGGCGTTACTCTCGTTTCCTGAGGTAGCGGGCTGAACCGCCTCCTCCGCCAGCTGCTGCTCAATAAGCTGCAGGATAGCCTCCTGCATCGCCGTGCTAATATTAAAGTTGACCCGCAGTTGGCCCGGGCCGATTTTGCGTATCCCAACCTCATCATCGCTTAAAAGCAAGCCCGAAGCAGTAAGATTAGACGGATTATCCGTTAAATACAGATCGAACGCTTGACTTGTCGCCCGATCGTCCGGCGTGATGCAGGACGCCCCCCAGCTCTCCAGCTGGCGGGTGACAATCCGCCGCACTTCGCTGGAGGTCACATCCAGCAGGACGATAACGTCATCCAGCAGATGTTCTCCCGCCTCTGGCGCCTCTTCGCTGGCCGGCATTTTCAGATGCAGGCTATAGCGAGTCCCCAGCGACTCCCGCGCTTTGATGGTCAACTGCCCGCCCAGCTTGCGCGTCATGCGGTCACATAACCAGAAGGTGAGGGCGTTCGCTTTGCCGTACAGATCGCTCTGGGTCTCATTGAGATACGGGAAGTGCATATTGTCGATCTCGTTAGCCGAGACCCCGTTGCCGGTATCGAGAATGCGGAAGGTCAGGCGATCGCTGGCCGACTCTTCCTGGCAGACGTCGAGGGTGATCTTGCCGATCGGCGTGGTGGTGACGGAATACTGGATCAGCAGCACCAGCGTGCGCCGCAGCGCTTCACGGTCGCCATAGCGTTGCTCGCCGGCAGGCAGCGCGTTATTGATAAGCAACTGCAGCCCCTTGCGCTTCATCGCCGGCAGCACCTCCGGTACGACGTCGTCGATCAGCTCCTGCACCGAGAACAGCGACTGGCTGGTTTTCCAGGCATCGCTTTCCAGCAGGTTAGCCAGCTGAATGTCATCGATCAGTGTGACCAGCTCATCGGCATGCTGCGCCAGCGTCCGGTTCTCCGCGCCGTCGAGCGCTGCTGCCTCGGCCGCCAGGTTCAGGGCGGGCTGCTTCAGGGCGCTGCCGATATGCTGCATAAATGCCGCCCGGCCCTGCTGGTTTTTCTCATACAAGCGCTGGGCCTGTTTGAGCTTTTTATTAACCAGCACTTCGCGGTCCTGGTCTCGGATAATCAGGATCTGCGTACGCGGCGCTACCTGGCTGCGATACTGGCGGATCTCATACTGTTCGTTGTTGACGGTGGCCTGGATCACCCCCTGATGCTGGTCCGCCATGTTGGTGATGTTCTGCAGGTTCAGGTGCGGAAGCAGATGGTCGGCAATCGGGTTGCTGATCACCGTTCGGTTGGCTTCCTGATCGTGGACGAGCAGCCCCAGCGGCAGCAAAGACACAATTTCTTCATTAATGGCGCGCAGTAAACGCAGTTCGCTATTGGCGGCGGAGGGGAGCCCGGCGCCCGAGGCGCTGCTGCGTCCTTTATAATGCCGAAAGGTGGTGAAACCGAACAGGGCCAGCGCCAGCAGGCCAATGTTAAGCAGCAGCGGCAGAAGAATGTTTTGCAGGGACTCCAGCAGCATGGTGCTCATCGGGACCGTCCACAGCACCTGCATACCGGTGGTGCTGATGTCGGTGGCGATGTCAATCTGCATGCCGTTGAAGGTGATCCCGATATGATCGCTAGCCTCTTTCTCGGGGCTGGCGGCAACATTTTGCGAGGGATCAGGCTCGATACGGAAGCTGTCCAGCGCCATGCCCGGGGGGATCAGATCGTTAATCGGCAGGTCGAAGGCGACCACTGTCGCCAGGTGTCCTGGCTGATTGAAGGTAGTACGTAACGTAAAGTAGTGCGCGTTCTGCCAGGCAAGATGGCGCAGCGGCGAGAAGGTCTCGCGCTCATCAAGGGTATTGGCCTGCAGCAGCATTTCCGCGCGCCGTGATTCCACCACGCTGCTGATGGTTGACTCTTTAAAGCTTGAGGAGAGGTCCTTCAACGGCAGGGTGGAGATGAGAATCAGGCTATTATCCAGACCATTGAGATAGTACATCGACCACGGAATGGTCTCTGCGCCCCACAAAATATCCAGATAATCGGACATTTTCTGCGTCATCTCGAGGGTCGAGCTGTCGTGGGAGCCAAAGATCAGGGCTTCGGTTTTACGTCGGGGCTTCTCCAGATAGTACACGTCCTGCTTTAAACGCGTCTCCTGCAGGCCGCCGCTGGCGGTGTTGGAAGAGGTGGCGGCGATATTGTCGTAGATTTGCCAGGTGGCATAGCGCCAGGTATCAATACGCTGGTGCAGGGCATGGGAGACATCAACCACCTGATAGCTCTTCTCTTTCAGCCAGGCATTGACGGCGCTTTGAATCATCACCCCCATCGTCGCCAGCAGGACAATAACCATCAAAATGAAGAAGCGGCTGATGTTGCCGGGGATCAGAGAGAATTTTTTCGGGGTCATCTTGTGGCTGAACGACTCATCATTGTTTGTAAACAGGATGTAGCGCCAGAGTAACTGGCAACAAAGCAGATGCTGCAGGCAGTATAAAGGCTAATGGCGTAAATCCATACTACAGATTGGCGCCAGCGGCGCGATACCGCCCAGGAATTATCTTAGAAACGAAGCGTAAATGAAACCGCGTCCGCAAGGCTGACAGCTGACGATATTGGCAGAAACAAAAGCGAAGAATCGCACGAAATAACAAGACATTGGCGGAATAAGCACGAAAGGCGGCCTAATTGATTGATTAATAGTCGTTAGGGAATCATTGGCTGTAGCACAGATAAATTAAAGTTGTGTAAAGAAGGGTAAAAAAAACCGGATGCGAGGCATCCGGTTGAAATAGGGGTAAACAGACATTCAGAACTGAATGACGGTAATAAATAAAGTTAATGATGATAGCGACTCTTATTTTAGTCACCAATGATCATTTTGTTTTACCATTCAGTGCTATAGGCTTGGTTTTGTATATCATATTGATTTTGAATGGCTAAATAATTTTTTTGATTATAAGTGCGTATTTCCCTGGCCATTTTGGGGTGAAAAAAAGTTCCGCTGCATTTACAAATTGAAACATCTTGTGGGAACTTTGAAACATCTTAGAAGTTTTAGTATCATATTCTTGTTGGATTATTCTGCATTTTGCAGCACAATGAAATAGCCGACTGATTAGAAGGGTAATCAGTAAGCAGTGGCATAATAAAAGGCATATAACAAACAGAGGGTTAATAACATGAAAGTTAAAGTACTGTCCCTCCTGGTACCGGCTCTGCTGGTAGCAGGCGCAGCAAATGCGGCTGAAATTTATAACAAAGACGGCAACAAATTAGACCTGTACGGTAAAATTGACGGTCTGCACTACTTCTCTGACGACAAGAGCGTCGACGGCGACCAGACCTACATGCGTGTAGGCGTGAAAGGTGAAACCCAGATCAACGACCAGCTGACCGGTTACGGCCAGTGGGAATACAACGTTCAGGCGAACAACACTGAAAGCTCCAGCGATCAGGCCTGGACTCGTCTGGCATTCGCCGGTCTGAAATTTGGCGACGCGGGCTCTTTCGACTACGGTCGTAACTACGGCGTAGTATACGACGTAACGTCCTGGACTGACGTTCTGCCGGAATTCGGCGGCGACACCTACGGTTCTGACAACTTCCTGCAGTCCCGTGCTAACGGCGTTGCAACCTACCGTAACTCTGACTTCTTCGGTCTGGTTGACGGCCTGAACTTTGCTCTGCAGTACCAGGGTAAAAACGGCAGCGTCAGCGGCGAAGGCGCGACCAACAACGGTCGTGGCGCTCAGAAACAGAACGGTGACGGCTTCGGTACCTCTGTAACTTATGACATCTTTGATGGCATCAGCGCTGGTTTCGCGTACTCTCACTCTAAACGTACCGACGATCAGAACAACCTGGTTCTGGGTCGTGGCGACAACGCTGAAACCTACACCGGCGGTCTGAAATACGACGCGAACAACGTTTACCTGGCCACTCAGTACACCCAGACCTACAACGCGACCCGCGCTGGTTCTCAGGGCTTTGCTAACAAAGCGCAGAACTTCGAAGTGGTTGCTCAGTACCAGTTCGACTTCGGTCTGCGTCCGTCCGTCGCTTACCTGCAGTCTAAAGGTAAGGATCTGGAAGGCTACGGCGACCAGGACATCCTGAAATATGTTGACGTTGGCGCGACCTACTACTTCAACAAAAACATGTCCACCTATGTTGACTACAAAATCAACCTGCTGGACGACAACAGCTTCACCCGCAAAGCCGGTGTTTCTACCGACGACGTGGTTGCCCTGGGCCTGGTTTACCAGTTCTAAGTTGCAAGCTGTATAACAAAAAGGCGCCTCTGGCGCCTTTTTTTATGTCTGGTTTAACCTCGCTGGTATACTCTTGTCGCCCTGGTAAGAGGAGCCTCGATTAATGGATATGACTTTCTTTCGCGCCGCGCTGTTGGGCGCCTGCGTACTGTTCTCTGGCTGCGATTCAGCCACCACTCCCGCGACACCCGCCTCAACGGCCACCGTACTGGATGGTAAAACGATGGGCACCTTCTGGCGGGTCAGCGTTATCGGCGTGGATGAGGCAAAGGCCCAGGCGCTGAGCGCCAAGGTTCAGGCCCAGCTGGACGCCGACGATCGCCTGCTGTCGACCTGGAAAAACGACTCGGCGCTGATGCGTTTCAACCACGCGGCGGATACCCGGCCCTGGCCGGTGAGCGAAGCGATGGCGGACATCGTGACCCTGTCGCTGCGGATTGGCGCCAAAACGGACGGCGCGATGGACATCACCGTGGGGCCGCTGGTCAATCTGTGGGGCTTTGGCCCGGATAAACAGCCGGTCGCCACCCCGGATGCGCAGGCGATCGCCGCGGCGAAAGCGCGCACCGGCCTGCAGCATCTGCAGGTTATCAATCAGAGCGGCAGGCAGTTCCTGCAAAAAGATATTCCCGATCTGTTTGTCGACCTCTCCACCGTCGGGGAAGGCTATGCCGCCGACCACCTTGCGCGCTTGATGGAGCAGGAGGGGATCTCCCGCTATCTGGTGTCGGTGGGCGGGGCGCTGGTCAGCCGCGGGATGAATGGCGAAGGCAAGCCCTGGCGGGTGGCGATCCAGAAACCGACCGACCGGGAAAACGCCGTTCAGGCGATTGTCGACATCAATGGCCACGGCATCAGCACCTCCGGCAGCTATCGCAACTACTATGAACTCGACGGGAAACGTATCTCTCACGTCATCGACCCGCAGACCGGGCAGCCGATAACCCATAAGCTGGTCTCGGTGACCGTTATTGCGCCAACGGCGCTGGAGGCGGACGGCTGGGATACCGGGCTGATGGTGCTGGGGCCGGAAAAAGCGCAGCAGGTGGTGCGCGAGCAAGGGCTGGCAGTCTACATGATCGTCAAAGAGGGGGAGGGCTTTAAAACCTGGATGTCGCCGCAGTTCCGTACCTTCCTCGTCGGCGAAAAAAATTAAAAAGCAAGATTGCGGGTTTTTTGCGGCGGGCTTTACCGCAGACTGAGGATACACTTACAGCAGGAGACCCGTGATGAAACCGATAGTTGCCGATACTGATGACCGCCGCTGGCAGGCGGTCTGCGAGCGTGATACCCGGGCCGATGGTCAGTTCGTCTTTGCGGTACTGACCACCGGCATCTGCTGCCGTCCCTCCTGCCGCTCGCGGCGCGCGCGGCGGGAAAACGTGCGCTTTTTTGCTGACGTCGCTGCTGCCGTGGCGGCGGGATTCCGCCCCTGCAAACGCTGCCAGCCGGATAAAGACTGCCCGCAGCAGCAAAGGATCGATAAAGTGGCGCAGGCCTGTCGCTTGCTGGAGCAGGAGGCGCCCCTGACCCTCGAGGCGCTGGCGCGCGAGCTGGCGGTCAGCCCGTTTCATTTCCACCGTTTATTCAAATCCGTGACCGGTATGACCCCCAAAGCCTGGCAGCAGGCGTGGCGCGCGCGACGCCTGCGCGAGGCGCTGGAGCAGGGGAAACCGGTGACCCGCGCCGCGCTGGCGGCCGGCTTCCCCGACAGCAGCAGCTATTATCGCCAGGCCGATGCCGCCTTAGGGATGACCGCCAGCCAGTTTCGCCGCGGCGGCGCCGCCGCCGTGGTGACCTGGACAACGGGCGACTGCGCGCTGGGCCGCTGCCTGGTGGCGCAAAGCGAGCGCGGCGTCTGCGCCGTGCTGCCGGGTGATAACGATGCTGCATTGCTCGACGATCTGCGCCAGCGCTTTCCCCGCGCCGAGCTGCGCCAGGGCGACCCTGAGTTTCGTCGTCAGATGGCGGAGATTTTCGCCCACCTCGACGACAGCCGGCGGCCGGTGTCGCTGCCGCTGGATCTGCAGGGCACCGCGTTCCAGCTGCAGGTCTGGCAGGCGCTGCGGCAGATCCCGGCGGGCGAGACCCGCAGCTACCGCCAGGTGGCGGAGCATATTGGCCAGCCGCGGGCGGTAAGAGCCGTGGCCGGCGCCTGCGCGGCGAATTCGCTGGCGGTGATCGTTCCCTGCCACCGGGTGGTGCGTGAGAATGGCGCGCTGTCCGGTTATCGTTGGGGAACCGCGCGAAAAGCGCAGCTGCTGGCGCGCGAGGCGCAACGAGAGGAGGAGTAATGCTCGATCTGTTTAGCGATACCCTACCGTGGCAGGAGCCGCTGGCCCCCGGCGCGGTGGTCCTTCGGCGCTTTGCCCGCGAGCGCGCTCCGGGGCTGCTGCAGGCGATTGCCGACGTCGCCCGTCAGTCGCCGTTTCGCCAGATGGTCACGCCGGGCGGGTACACCATGTCGGTGGCGATGACCAACTGCGGCCGGCTGGGCTGGACCACCGATCGCCACGGCTACCTCTACGCCCCGGTCGACCCGGTAACTCATCACACCTGGCCGCCGATGCCGGCCGTATTCCGTGAACTGGCGCTGGCGGCAGCCGCGGCCGGCGGCTATCCGGGCTTTTCCCCCGACGCCTGTCTGATTAACCGCTACCAGCCCGGCGCAAAGCTGTCGTTGCATCAGGATAAAGATGAACAGGATCTGCGGGCGCCGATCGTCTCGGTCTCGCTGGGGGTGCCGGCCATCTTTCAGTTTGGCGGGTTGCAGCGCAGCGACCCGCTGCAGCGGCTGCTGCTGGAGCATGGCGATGTGGTGGTCTGGGGCGGGGAGTCGCGCCTGTTTTATCATGGCGTTCAGCCGCTGAAAGCGGGCCATCATCCCGAGACCGGAGACTGTCGATATAACCTCACCTTTCGGCATGCGGGCCGTCCCGGCGATTAAAATAAGAATTATTCTTGATGTCACCGGCGAGCCGTTTAAACTGCTGGCTGTTTTGCTTTTCCGGATAGCCGTTATGGAACTTCTTTCTCTCGTCTGGCGCCAGTATCGCTGGCCGTTTCTGGGCGTTATTGCCCTCAGCCTGCTCAGCGCCGCGCTGGGTATCGGCTTAATCGCCTTTATTAACCTGCGCCTGATCGCCACTGTCGATACCTCGCTGCGGGTGCTGCCGGAATTTCTTGGCCTGCTGGGGCTGTTGATGGCGGTGACCCTGGGCTCGCAGCTGGCGTTGACCACCCTCGGCCACCATTTTGTTTATCGCCTGCGCGGCGAGTTTGTGAAACGCATCCTCGATACCCAGATTGAACAGGTGGAGAAGATCGGCAGCGCGTCGCTGCTTGCCGGGCTGACCAGCGATATCCGCAATATTACCATCGCCTTTGTACGCCTCCCTGAGCTGGTGCAGGGGATCATTCTCACCTTCGGCTCCGCCGCTTATCTGGCCTGGCTGTCAGGAAAAATGATGCTGGTGACGGCCCTGTGGATGGCGCTCACCATCTGGGGCGGTTTTGTGCTGGTATCGCGGGTCTACAGACATATGGCCAGCCTGCGCGAAACGGAAGATAAGCTCTATCACGACTACCAGACGGTGCTGGAAGGGCGCAAAGAGCTAACCCTCAACCGCGAGCGCGCGGAGTATGTGTTTAATCAGCTCTACCTCCCGGACGCCTGTGAGTACCGGCACCACATCGTTCGCGCCGATACCTTCCATCTCAGCGCGGTCAACTGGTCGAATATTATGATGCTTGGCGCCATCGGGCTGGTGTTCTGGATGGCCAACAGCCTCGGCTGGGCCGATACCGCCGTGGCGGCGACCTACTCCCTGACGCTGCTGTTTTTGCGCACGCCGCTGCTCTCCGCCGTCGGCGCGCTGCCCACGCTGCTGAGCGCCCAGGTGGCGTTCAACAAGCTGCGCCAGTTCTCCCTCGCCCCTTACCGGGCCGATTTCCCCCGGCCGCAGCCGCAGGCTGACTGGCAGACGCTGGAGCTGCGCGATGTCACTTTCCATTATCCGGACCATCGCTTTGCGGTAGGGCCGCTTAATCTGACGCTAAAACGCGGCGAACTGGTGTTTCTGATCGGCGGCAACGGCAGCGGCAAGTCAACCCTGGCGATGCTCCTGACCGGCCTGTATCAGCCGGTTTCCGGTCAGATTCTGGTGGACGGCCAGCCGCTGGCGGCGGATAAACCGGAGGCGTACCGCAAACTGTTCTCCGCCGTGTTTACCGACGTCTGGCTGTTCGACCGTCTGCTCGGGCCGCAGGGTGAGGAGGCCGATCCGGCGCTGGTGGCAACGTGGCTGGAGCGTCTGCAAATGGCCCACAAGCTGCAGCTGGAAAACGGTAAGATCGGCGACCTGCGGCTGTCGAAAGGGCAGAAGAAGCGCGTGGCGCTGCTGCTGGCGCTGGCCGAGTCCCGGGATATCATTCTGCTGGATGAATGGGCGGCGGATCAGGATCCGCATTTCCGCCGCGAGTTCTACCAGGTCCTGCTGCCGTTGATGAAGCAGATGGGGAAAACCGTGTTCGCCATCAGCCATGACGATCACTACTTCCAGCACGCCGATCGCCTGCTGGAGATGCGTGCCGGGCAGCTGTCAGAGCTCACCGGCGAAGAGCGGGCGCAGGCCTCCCGCGATGCGGTGGCCCGCACGGCCTGATTCACGCTGCGCGCCCGGGGAAAGCCCGGGCGCCGCTGAAATTTTCAGCGTCTACATTGCTGACGGTTATTATTTCCCCCTCCTCGCGCTATGCTTAAGGCTTCCGGCCCGCAGGCCGGCTCACTATTCTCAAAAGGATTGCCCGACCGATGTCCGTTTTGCATAAAAAAAGCGCCCGCTTGCGTGACGAAGAGCGCGCCCGTCTGATTTGGCTGTTGAGCACCGATAAAGCGGTGACCTCTGCGCTGCTGGGCAAACTGACGCTGGCAGAACGTTACGATGAAGGTACGCTCGCCGATGACCTGGCCGAAGTGGAAATCCTGGTCTCGCATCTGCCGCCGCCGGATCTCGCCGATGCGCTGGAAGCGCTCCCCTATGACGCCCGCACCGCGCTGTGGTGCCAGGTGCCCGACGATAAACGCGGCGAAGTGCTGCTGGAAGCCTCAGAAAACGTCTGGGGCGACCTCATCGATAAGATGAGCGACCACGAGCTGCTGCAGGCGATGCAGCCGCTGGATATCGATGAACAGGTTTACCTGCTGCAGCATCTGCCGCGCAACCTGACCGGACGGTTGCTGGCGACCCTGCCGGCCGAGAAGCGCGCCCGTATTCGCCAGATCATGCGCTACGCCGACAACAGCGTCGGGTCGATCATGGAGTTTGAGGTCATTACGGTGCGGCCGGAGGCCACCCTGGCGGCGGTCCAGCGCTATTTGCGGCGTCTCGGTAAAATGCCGGAGAACACCGACAAACTGTTTGTCACCACCCGCAATAAGCTGCTGCTCGGCGAGCTGGAGCTGCAGACCATTCTGCTCAACGATGCGCAGAAGCGGGTGGGGGAGGTGATGGAGGGCGATCCGGTCACCTTTCAGCCGCACGAAGAGGCGGAGAAGGTGGCGCGCACCTTCGAACGTGATGACTTGCTCAGCGCCGCCGTTATCGATGCCGATGGTAAGCTGATCGGCCGTCTGACTATCGATGAGATCGTCGATGTGGTCTATGAAGAGACCGACAACGATCTGCGGCGGATGGGCGGTCTGAGCGATGAAGAAGATGTCTTCGCCCCGGTCAGCAAGGCGGTAAAAACGCGCTGGGCGTGGCTGGCGGTCAACCTGTGTACGGCGTTTATCGCTTCCAGGGTCATCGACGGCTTCGAACACACCATTTCTCAGCTGGTGGCGCTGGCCTCGCTGATGCCGATCGTCGCCGGGATCGGCGGCAATACCGGCAACCAGACGATCACCATGATCGTCCGGGCGATGGCGCTGCAGCAGATCCAGCCCGGCAGCTTTACCTTCCTGATCCTGCGTGAAATGGGCGTTGCGCTGATTAATGGCCTGGTGTGGGGCGGGATCATGGGGGGCATCACCTGGTGGCTGTATGACGATCCGCAGCTTGGCGGAGTGATGACGCTGGCCATGATGCTCAACCTGCTGATGGCGGCGATGATGGGCGTCATCATCCCGATGGTCATGGTGAAGCTGGGGCGCGACCCGGCGGTCGGCTCCAGCGTGATGATCACCGCTATCACCGACACCGGCGGCTTCTTTATTTTTCTGGGGCTGGCGACGCTGTTTCTGATGTAGCCTGCGCTTTTGCCCGCAGGCGGCGGGGGATGATCGCCATCGCGACGATCCCCGCCAGCACGCCAATCGCCAGATTGCTGGTTCCCACCGTCGCGGCGACGGTCACCAGCATCACCAGCGTTTCCGGCCACGGATTGCGCGCCAGCTCGCCCGGGCGAATGCTGTGCCAGCTAAAGGTCTTCACCGCCACGATCACCATCACCCCGGCCAGGACCGCCATCGGGATCTTCGCCATCACCTGGCTGAGCGCTGTCACCAGCAGGAGCAGCACCAGGCCGGCGATCGCCGTAGAGAGACGGCTGCGGGCTTTGCCCATTTCCACGTTAACGATGGTCTGGCCGATCATCGCGCAGCCCGCGATACCGCCATAACAGCCGGCGAGGATGTTGGCGATACCCAGCCCGGCGCTCTCCCGCGATTTATTCGACGGCGTATGGGTCAGGTCATCCACCAGCTTAGCCGTCAGCAAAGACTCCATCAGGCCGACAAAGGCGATGCTGAGGGCGCACGGCCAGATAATCTGCAGCGTGGCAAGATTGAGGGGAACGGTCAGGGCGGTGAATCCCGGCAGGCCGCCGCGCATCGAGCCTTCATCGCCGACGGTCGGCAGCAGCTGGCCGGTGGTGACGGTATAGAGAGTGAGCGCGACGATGGCGATCAGCGGCGCCGGGATAGCCTTAATAAAGCGCGGCGCCCACAGGACGATAAGCAGCGTGAGGACAAACAGGCCGACGATGAGCGGCTGACGGCTCCAGAAGTGCGGCACCTGGGCAAAGAAAATCAGGATCCCGAGGGCGTTGACG
Organism: Klebsiella sp. GB_Kp056; assembly: GCF_040064755.1. Lineage (NCBI taxonomy): Bacteria > Pseudomonadati > Pseudomonadota > Gammaproteobacteria > Enterobacterales > Enterobacteriaceae > Klebsiella > Klebsiella sp. GB_Kp056. The sequence continues at coordinate 149,767 of NZ_JBEAJA010000036.1, forward strand.
AACCCGGTCATCACCGCCGGGGGGATAAAGCGCATCAGGCGCGCCATGCCGCACAGACCAAACAAAATTTGAATAATACCCGCCAGAATGACGGCTGGCAGAATGTAACCCACGCCGTGCTGATGCACCATCGGGCCAATGACCAGCGCTACTGAGCCCGCGGCGGCGGTGACCATCGCCGGGCGTCCGCCGAGTAGCGACATCGCCAGACAGAGCACCACGGAAGCAATCAGGCTCACCTGCGGGTCAACGCCGGCGATGACAGAAAACGAAATCACTTCCGGGATTAACGCCAGGGCGGTGAGCACGCCGGCCAGGGCTTCGCGCGTCAGCAGCGACGGAGAACGGAGGATGGTGCGCAGGTTGCCGGAAGCGGCGGAGTCAGAAACTGGAGGCATAAAAAAAGTTCGCAGCTTATAAAAAAAGAGGAGCGGTGTCAGACCCTGCTTCCGTGCGGTCTGTCACAAAACCAGGGATGATAGCGCGGAATCTACCAGCGCACCAGTACAAAAAGTGATTTGCTGTATACATTTATTAAACATTTTTATAACGGATCTCAAAACAGAACTTAAAATTTAAACAATATTTAAATTTTTGAGCTTCGGTGGTAACGTGAGGGGTGAGAATCGTATCACCTGCGCTAAATAAAAACAGCGAGTAAAGTAAGGCTCAAATCCGATGAATAAAAAGATGGCCGTACCACGCTCACAGGCGGTTGGTCCCAACAGCACTCGGACCAACACCCGCCATGAGCAAGAGACGGATGTATTGTTGATTGGCGGCGGCATTATGAGCGCCACACTGGGAACCTGGCTGCAGGAGCTTGAGCCAGACTGGTCTATTACCATGGTTGAGCAGATGTCCAGCGTGGCGGAAGAGAGCTCAAACGGGTGGAACAATGCGGGGACCGGCCACGCGGCGCTGATGGAGCTGAACTACACGCCGCAGACCGCCAACGGCATCAATATCGACAAAGCGGTCGACATCAACGAAGCCTTCCACATCTCGCGTCAGTTCTGGGCGCATCAGGTGACGCGCGGCGTCCTGAACAAACCAAAATCATTCATTAACAGCGTGCCGCACATGAGCTTTGTGTGGGGCGAAGATAACGTCAACTTCCTGCGCGCGCGCTATGCGGCGCTGCAGCAGAGCGAACTGTTCCGCGGCATTCGTTACTCTGAAGACCATCAGCAGATCAAAGCCTGGGCGCCGCTGGTGATGGAAGGTCGCGACCCGCTGCAAAAAGTGGCCGCCACCCGTACGGAAGTGGGAACCGACGTCAACTATGGCGAAATCACCCGCCAGCTGATCGCCAGCCTGCAAAAGCATGATAATTTCTCCCTCCAGCTGGGTACCGTGGTACGTCGCTTCAAGCGCAACGCCGACAAGAGCTGGACGGTCACCCTGGCGGATGCCGACAACCGTCGTCAGAAGCGGGTTATTAAAGCCAAATTTATCTTTATCGGCGCCGGCGGCGCGGCGCTGACCCTGCTGCAGGAAACCGGCATTCCGCAGGCCAAAGAGTATGCGGGCTTCCCGGTCGGCGGCCAGTTCCTGGTCTGCGAAAATCCGGAGGTGGTAAACCACCATCTGGCGAAGGTATACGGCCAGGCCGAAGTGGGCGCGCCGCCGATGTCGGTGCCGCACATCGATACCCGTATTATCGACGGTAAACGCGTGGTGCTGTTCGGGCCGTTCGCGACCTTCTCGACCCGCTTCCTGAAGAACGGTTCGCTGTGGGATCTGCTGGCCTCGACCAATACCTCGAATATCCTGCCGATGCTCAACGTCGGCCTGGACAACTTCGATCTGGTGAAATATCTGATTAGCCAGGTGATGCAGAAAGACAAAGATCGTCTGGCCGCGCTGTGCGAATACTATCCGGAAGCGCGGAAAGAGGACTGGCGGTTGTGGCAGGCCGGTCAGCGTGTGCAGATCATCAAGCGCGATGCGAAGAAGGGCGGGGTACTCCGCCTGGGCACCGAAGTGGTCAGCGATGACGAAGGCACCGTCGCGGCGCTGCTCGGCGCATCGCCAGGCGCCTCCACCGCGGCGCCTATCATGCTGCAGCTGATGGAAAAAGTGTTTAAGGACAAAGTTAATTCGCCGGAATGGCAGGCCAGGCTGAAGGCGATCATCCCGACCTACGGTATTCGACTTGATGGCAACCCGGCGGAGATTGAGAAAGCGCTGGCGTGGACCAGTGAAGTGCTGGAGCTGAAATATGAGCCAGCCGCCGCGATGGATGAAGCCCCGCAGGCGGAGCTGAAGCCGCTGAGCGGCGGCAAGCCGATAGCGGATATCGCGCTCTGACAAAAACGGCAGCCTGCGGGCTGCCGTTTTTTTATTGCCGTTTTAATGGCGCGCCTTAGCGGACCTCGGCGTTACCGATAGTCTCCTCCGCGCGCCAGATGCGATATTTCACATCGACATTGGTCGGCGTGTAGACGACGATCGGCAGCTTGCTGTTGTAGCGCAGCATGGCGTCATCGCCGAGGCCGGCAGTCACAAATTTCTTCGTTTTCTTGCCGTCCGGGCAGGCCATCATGGTGGATACCGGGCCGCTCAGCTTATCAAAAACATAGTAGTCATAACCCCAGCCTTCCAGGGTTTTGCTTTCCAGCTCCCCGCCAAGACGATGGTGGTTGCAGTCAACTTCCAGCGTCTGGCCGATCATCAGCTCAACCTTCAGCGCCGATTCATCTTGCTGCTGCGGCAGCTGAATAACCTGACGCTTCATGCCTTTTTCCGCTTTCGGGAACGGCGCGACTTTTTCCAGCGGCTGGTCTGCGGCCAGGGCGCCGGCAGACATGCAGGCGGCGGTCAGCAGAGAAACGGCTAGCGTAGTGATTTTTTTCACGGTTGATCATCCTTTATTTTCGTTCCTGACAGAGATAGCCTATCATCACTTAGCTAAATGTTAAGATTTATTTACCAATTTTTGCAAAATGAATAGTGTTATCTACTGGTAAGACGTCGGCCGCGCAGAGCGCAACAGGGGCGCAGGCAGGCCGCCAGAGGCCTGCCGGTGAAATTATTCATTACGGCTATTTTTCGCTTCCTCAATAAATTCTTCATCGATTTCATCAGTGTTGCCAGCGTGTTCCCGCCCCGACAGCAAATTCCAGCAGGCGATAAACAAGGCGGCGATCAGCGGGCCGATAACAAAGCCGTTAATACCGTAGATCTCCATGCCGCCGAGGGTGGCGATGAGGATCAGATAGTCCGGCATCCTGGTATCCTTGCCCACCAGCAGCGGACGCAGAATGTTGTCCACCAGGCCAATCACAATGACAAAGAAGCCGACGATAAAGGTGCCCTGCCACAGCTGGCCGGTGGCAAAAAGGTAAATCGCCGCCGGCACCCAGATAATGGCCGAGCCTACCGCCGGGATAAGCGACAGGAACGCCATCAGCGCGCCCCAGAGAATGCTGCCGTCCAGACCGGCGATCCAGAAGGCAAAGCCGCCCAGCGCCCCCTGCGCCAGCGCCACGGCAACGGTGCCTTTTACCGTGGCGCGAGCCACCGCGGCGAACTTAGCGAACAGGTGCTGCTTCACGTAGCTGGATAACGGCAGAGATTCGAGGATCAACAGCACCAGGTGAGGGCCATCCTTCAGCAGGAAGAACAGCAGGTAGAGCATAATGCCGAAGCTGACGGTGAAGCCAAAGGTGCCTTTACCAATCAGAAACGCGCTGCCGGCCAGATACTGGCCGCCTTTCAGGGCGACATCGGAGAGCTGCTGCTGGATCTGCTGCGCGCTATCCAGGTTATGTTCGGCGAGGAAGCTTCTGGCCCAGCCGGGGAGGTGGGCGATCAGGCTGGCGACCACCGTCGGGAACTGGGTATCGTTATGCTGCAGTTTGCTGTACACCACGTTCAGCTCGTAGGCCAGTGACGACAGGATAATCGCCAGCGGCGTGAACACGATAAGGCAGATAATGACGATGGTCATCAGCGCCGCAAGGCCGTTACGTTCGCCGAGGCGGGTGCGCATCTTGTTTTTGACCGGATTGAAAATCACCGCGAGGATGGCGGCCCAGAGGATGGCGGAATAATAGGGTGAGAGAACATCAAAAAAGGCCAGGGTTACAATGAAGACGATAAGGATGAAAAATCCTTTGGTAAGTCCATTAACTCTCATGTCATCCGCTCCTGCTTATGAGTCATACGGTCGAATAATAGATGCTACGACGTAATTTACCATCAGGATAGTCGTACTCTATACGCTGTGGCGCGGAAAGGGCACAAATTCAACGAGCTGAGGGGAACAGGCGTAAAAGAGGGGCATAAAAAAACCAGCCTTAAAAGGCTGGTTTCTCAGGGATTTTTGGTCGGCACGAGAGGATTTGAACCTCCGACCCCCGACACCCCATGACGGTGCGCTACCAGGCTGCGCTACGTGCCGACGCGTGGGGAACAATATTACCCGTTCCCCAGGCGAATGCAAGCGGGTCGCGCGCGATTGATTCATAATTAATCAATCAGTTAGCGATAAAGCGTTTTTCGTCGGTCAGGACCTGCAGCAACAGGCTGAGCTGCGGTTTCTGATCTTTGATTTTCTCACCGTCGCGGCTCCAGGTGGTATAGGTGCCGTTATGGTTGAGGACCACGGTGATAGCCGGGGTGGTAATGGCCAGCGTATCGCCGTTGGCCGCGGTGACCCAGTTCCGACGCCGCGCGGCGCTGAACAGATCTTCCCCCTGCGAATACTCATTGGCCGGCGTCGACACGTGAAGCAGGCGCTGCATCAGCGTGGTCATCACATCTTTGTTATCGGTCAGGGTGGCAATTTCCTGGGCCGGCGTGCCCGGCCAGTGAATAACCAGCGGCACCTGCAGCTGCTCGCGCGACCAGTCGAACGGGTCGTGTTTGACGTTAAGCGGCTTGCCGTGGCCGCCGGTGATAATGACCACCGTATTATCGAGCTTGCCGGCTTCGCGCAGCGCGGTCAGCACCCGATCGATCTGGGCATCAACGTCGCCTGCCGCCTTGCTATAACGGCGGACAAAGCCCTGCTGCTGCGTATCGTCGAGGGTGGTGCCATTGAGCGAGACCCACGAGAACCAGCGATTCTCATCCTGCGCGTAACGGTCCAGCCAGCCGATCCACTGATTGGCGGTCTGCTCGTCGCTCTGGGTCTTCGCGCTCGGCAGCGAGAAGTCGGAGAGCAGCGCCTGGCGATACAGCGGGCTGCTAAACCCATCGGAAGAGAACAGGCCCAGCTGGTAGCCCTGCTGGTTGAGAGCGGTGATCAGCGCCGCGGGAATACGCGCCGAGAGGACACCGTCCATATAGCCTGGCGAAATGCCGTAGAACAGGCCAAACAGGCCGCTGTCGGCGGTATTGCCCGAGCTCATATGCTGGGTAAAGTTCACGTTTTCTTTGGCAAACGCCGCCAGCGCCGGCATCGTTTTTTCAAACCGCGAGTAGTTCAGGTTGTCGACGGTGATCAGTAGCACGTTATAGCCCGCGCCGAGGTCGCGGTAGCGCAGGTTACTGAGCGGATACTGGACCGATACCGCCTCCGGCGCCCCTTGCTCCACCAGGCGACGCTGATAATCCTGGGCGTCGAGCAGGCCATGTTTCTCAAGGAAACGTCGGGCGGTCATCGGATAAGAAAGCGGTAGATTCGCTCGCTGCATGGTGATCGGGCGATAAAAATTGGCATCCGCCCAGATATAGACCAGGTGGCTGCTGATGAACGACAAAAAGAAGAACCAGGCGACCGGGCGGGCATAATGGCGGCGACGCGTCAGGCTGCGCAGCTTTTGCCAGCTCCAGGTGGCGAAGAGCATTTCAATCAAAAAGATGACCGGGACGCTGATAAACATCAGCTGCCAGTCGCGCGCCATCTCATTCTGGTCAGGGTTGATGACCAGCTCCCAGACCACCGGGTTTAAATGAAGATGAAAGCGGGTAAAGACCTCGCTGTCTATCAGCAGCAGCGTCATCCCGGCGGTGGCAAGGATCACCGACAGGAAGCGCATCAGGCGCTGCGAGACCACGATAAAGGTCAACGGAAAGAGGATCAGCACATAGCTGGTAAACACCAGGAAGCTGAAGTGCCCGACGAGACTGACGTACGAAAAGAGTCGTCCGGCAAGCGTCGTCGGCCAGTCGGCGACAAAAAGGTAGCGGCTGCCGAGCACCATGGCCAACAACATGTTGAACAGGGCGAACCAGTGCCCCCAGCTAACCATCTGGGAGACTTTTTCTCGGTAGGGCTGACGTAGAGTCACCATATACTGTTGCTGTTATCCTTAATGCGCTGGATCGTCGTTAATCGAAGATTGCAAAGCCTGCGCGAAAGAACGGGCGATGGCCTGACGCTGCGCCGGCGCGACGCTACTGTTGATCAGGTTGGTCACCATATTGCCTAACACCATCAGTGAAAGGTCAACCGGGGCTTTGTGTGATTCCAGGACGTTCGTCAGCTCGCTGAGCAACTGTTCGACCTGTTGATCGCTATAGCGGGAAATTTGCGGCATAAACTCAAAATCTGTTTGTTCGTGAAAGGGCAACATATTACCGTAGCAGCAGCTTTTTTTCCGCATTTTTTCGCCGCGGCGCAAAAGCGCACCGATCGTCAGTCATGACGTCGAAATGTGTGGCGCCAGTTGCGTCGGCAACCCGGCGGTGGTTGAATACCGCCCGGTCTAAAAGGAGAGTTTAACATGAGTCTGGATATCGACCAGATTGCCCTGCATCAGTTAATCAAACGTGATGAACAAAATCTGGAGCTGGTGCTGCGCGAGTCACTGCTGGAGCCGAACGCGACGGTCGTCGAGATGATGGCTGAACTGCACCGGGTTTATAGCGCCAAAAGCAAAGCCTATGGCTTGTTCAATGAAGAGAGCGAACTGGCGCAGGCGCTGCGCCTGCAGCGTCAGGGGGAAGAGGAGTTTCTGGCGTTCAGCCGCGCGGCGACCGGCCGCCTGCGCGATGAGCTGGCGAAGTACCCGTTCGCCGAAGGGGGCATTGTTCTCTTCTGTCAGTATCGTTACCTGGCGGTCGAGTATCTGCTGGTGGCGGTGCTCAATAACCTCAGCAGCATGCGCGTCAACGAAGAGCTGGATATCCGCTCGACCCATTATCTGGATATTAACCATGCCGATATCGTCGCGCGCATCGATCTGACCGAGTGGGAAACCAATCCGGAGTCGACCCGCTACCTGACCTTCCTGAAAGGGCGGGTGGGGCGCAAAGTGGCCGATTTCTTCATGGATTTCCTCGGCGCCAGCGAAGGTCTCAACGCCAAAGCGCAGAACCGCGGCCTGCTGCAGGCGGTGGATGACTTTGCCGCCGACGCGCAGCTTGATAAATCCGAGCGACAGAATGTGCGTCAGCAGGTCTATGCTTACTGCAATGAACAGCTGCAGGCGGGGGAAGAGATTGAGCTGGAGTCGCTGTCCAAAGAGCTTGCCGGCGTCAGCGAAAAGAGCTTCCAGGAATTCACCGCCGAGCAGGGCTACGAGCTGGAAGAGAGCTTCCCGGCGGATCGCAGCACCTTACGTCAGCTGACCAAGTTTGCCGGCAGCGGCGGCGGTTTGACCATTAACTTCGACGCGATGCTGCTGGGCGAACGCGTATTCTGGGATCCGGCCACCGATACCCTGACCATTAAGGGCACCCCGCCGAACCTGCGCGACCAGCTGCAGCGCCGGACGTCCGGCGGCAACTAAGCGCCACGCCCCGTCAGCGCGACCGCTGAACGGGGACGATCTCCACGCCGCTCTGCACCAGCCGCTGGCGCAGCGCGGCGTCGGGTTCCCCATCGACGATAAGCGTACTGGCGAGGTTCAGCTCGCCGATGGCAAAGGCCGACGCGGCGTTGAGCTTTTCCCGGGAGGCCATCACCACGGTTTCCGCGGCCCTGGCCGCCAGCGCGCGCTTGATGCCTGCCTCTTCATAATCACCGGTGGTAAAACCCGCTCGCGGGTGGACGCCGGTCACCCCCATAAAGAACACATCGGCGTTGATCCGCGCCATTGCTTCCAGCGTTTCGGGGCCGACGGCGACAACCGAATGCTTAAACACTTTGCCGCCGAGCAGGATCACCTCGATTCGCGGGTGATCGACCAGCGCCACGGCGATGCCGGGGCTGTGAGTGACCACCGTGCAGCTGAGGTCGGCGGGTAATAAGCCGATCATCGCCGCGGTGGTGGTGCCGCCATCGACAATCACCACCTGTCCAGGCTGGATCAGGCCGGCGGCAGCGCGCGCCACCGCCTGTTTGGAGGCGATTTGCACGCTTTTGCGTGTTTCAATAGGGGCGATGGCGGCAGAGACCGGCAGCGCCCCGCCGTGGACCCGCTGCAGTTTTCCTTCCGCCGCCAGCTCGCGCAGATCGCGGCGAATGGAGTCCTCAGAGACGTTAAACCGTTGGCTCAGCTCCCCGGACATTACCTGTTTTTCCTCCGCAAGGATCTGCAGGATTTGCTGTTTTCGTTGACTGGCGAGCATGATTTTTCCTTCACGAGTGATCTTGTTTGTGCACGATTATGCATGTTATGGTGCCTGCTGTCATCTGAAAGGGGATATAACATGCAAACTCACGCACCGCACGTCCGACACGTTCGCGAGACGCTGCTCTCTGATAACTGGTACACGCTGAAAAAATATACCTTCGAACTGCAGCGCCGGGACGGACGCTGGCAGGAGCAGAGCCGCGAGGCCTACGATCGCGGCAACGGCGCGGTCATTTTACTCTACAACCGGGAAAAGCGGACGGTGGTCCTGACCCGTCAGTTCCGTTTTCCGGTGTTTACTCACGGTCACGACGGATATCTCATTGAAGCGGCGGCCGGGCTGTTGGATAACGCCTCGCCGGAGGCGCGGATCGTTGCCGAAGCGGAAGAGGAGACCGGCTTTCGGGTGACACGCATCGAGCCCCTCTTCACCGTCTTTATGAGCCCCGGATCTGTCACCGAAAAACTCTACTTTTTTATCGCCGAATATCAGGCCGATGACCGGCAGGGAGACGGCGGCGGGCTGGCGGCGGAAGGTGAGGACATTGAAGTGCTGGAGTGGCCGCTGGCGCGGGCGCTGCAGGCCATTCGCGATGGCGAGATCATGGATGCCAAAACCATTATCCTTCTGCAGCACCTGGCGCTGAATGCCGACACGCTCCTCGCCGGCTGAGCGGCAAGGAGGAAGGAGGGTTAACGCAGCTCGCGGGCAATGGCGCTGTACATCAGCGCCGCTTCCAGCGGCTGGGCGTTAAAGGAGGGTTCCGCCTGCGGCCAGGTCGACCACTGGACGATCACCAGGTGTTCCGCGCGGTTCACCATGATCACCTGGCCGTAGATCCCCAGCGCCCACAGCGAGTCTTTCAGCCCTTCCTGCGGCGTCGGCTGGACGTTTTGCGCATTCGCCGGTATGGCGTTATTCCACCACTGATAGCCGTAGATACCTTGCGGATGCGCCGCCGAGACCGAGTTTAGCGCAGTGGTCCAGCTTGCGGCCTGATCGAACCAGCCCGCCGGCACCAGCTGTTTGCCGTTGCTTAACCGACCATCGCGGGCGACGAATTCGCCGAAGCGGCCCCAGTCTTCAAGGGTGGCGTTAAAACCGTGGGCGCCGACATCGTGCTTCCCTTGCTGATAAGCATGCCATACGCCGTCGTGGGCCATCCCGGCGGGCCGCCACAGCGACTGCTCAAGCCAGGCGGCCAGCGACATGCCGGTGGCGCGCTCCAGGATATCGCCCAGCAGCCAGGCGCCGCCGGAAGAGTAGGACCACTGCTCGCCCGCCGGATGTTTGCGCGCCAGGCCGGTGACGATCTTGCGCACGCAGGCATAGGCCCCGGGCTGCGCCTCGCACTGGGTCAGGCGGGCGAAGTGCGACTGCGGGTCGGTGTAGTCTTCATTCCATTCCACACCGCTGGTGTGCTGCATCAACTGCTTCAGCGTCACGCCGTCCCAGGCGGTGCCTTTCAGTTCGGGTTCATAAACGGTAATCAGATCATCGAGGGAGTGGATCTTACCCTGCTGAATGGCGATGCCCACCAGCGTTGAGACCACCGATTTTCCCACCGAGCGTGAGGTCCACAGGGTGGTATCGGTGTTGCCGTCGCCAAGATATTTCCAGGCGACTTTGCCGTCTTTCAGCACCAGCATACCGCTGACGTTCTCGCGCTTCAGGTAATCCTGCAGGGTCCAGGTGTGGCCGTTGAGGGTATAGCGGGCATCGGTCAATTGTTTTTCAGCGCGTTCCAGCGGCGCCGAGGCGCCGTGGCGGAAAACATCGCCGGCATAGTTGCGATAGTCATTTCGAAAGCCAATCACGCGTGAAGTCTGATCCCAGCTGAGCATATCTTTGGCGGCGGGTAGCGTTTGGTCGTAAGGCGTTGGGCAGACATCCAGCGTCAGGTCGCCGCAGCGTTGTGCCATTGCCGCGGCCGGCAGCGCGGCCAGGATTAACGCCAGGGCCAGTGGTTTTCTTATCATCTTCCTTTCCTCGTTTGCCATAGATTCGCATCGCAGTATATAAATCGGCGCGCGGCGGCTAAAATCAGCAAAGGGGGGATTTTCCCCCGAAAGGGAGAGAAGGATGAAAACCCTGCAGTATTCTTTCGCGCAGATTGAAGCATTCGCCACCATCGCCGAGACCGGCAGCCTGTCGCGGGCGGCCATTCGGTTAGGTAAAGACCGAACCACGCTGCGCGATCTGCTGGACTATCTGGAAGATGCGCTGGGCTATCGGCTGTTCAGCCGGGAAGGGCGTACCCTGACCTTAACCGCCGAAGGGGAGCAGCTTTTTCGTCAGGCGCATCTGCTGTTGCGCCAGGCGCAGGCTTTCGAGTCTTTTGCGCAAACGCTGCCGCAAACCGCCGGGCAGGCGCTGCGTCTGGTGTACGATCCCTTTATCCCACGTGATTTTCTCTGCGCGCTGGCCGATACGCTGGCCCGGCGGCAGATCCGGTTAAGCTGCTGGAGCGCCTCGCGGCGCGAAGCCGAGCAGGCGCTGAGCGATGGCGTGGCGGATATGGCGATGTGCCAGGCCAACAACCGCACGCTGGGCAGCGAAATGGAGTGGCGGGCGCTCGGCACGGTGGATCTGCGTTTCTACGCGGCGGACCGCCTGTTCCGGGATGCGGCGCGGCCGCTGACGCTGCTCAATCTGTCGTTGACGCCGCAGCTGGTGATGCACCGGCGCAGCGACGATCAGATTGCCCGCCGGCTGCAGATCTCCGGCCATACGCTGTATATGAACGAAATTACCCTGCTGCGCCATGCGATGGAGCAGGGGAGGGGCTGGGGGTTTTTACCGGACCATTTGCGGCCAGGCGAGTGGCGGGGAGTCGGTGAAATCGCGACGGAGGTCGGCAGTCAGGGGCTGAACGTCACCATGGTGATGCTCTGGCTGCCCGGAATGAATAAGCACCGGCTGCTGAGCGACATCGTGGACGAGGCGCCGGCGCTTTGGCGGCGCGGATAACAAAACGCCCCGGAGCCGAAGACCCCGGGGCGCTTGCCATACAACTTGCTATCGGCGATTACGCGCGAACGAAGTCGATGTGAGTCAGTTTCGGCTTGAACGCGTGGCGCTGAACAGCCTGAACTTTGACTTTTTCTTCTTTGCCATCAACAACGACGGTCAGAACTTCGCCGTAAAACTCAGCTTTGCCCTGCATGTTCCATACTTTGTCGTGGTCCAGTTCGATAGCAACCGGAGCAGCTTCGCCACCGTAGATGATTGCCGGGAACTTGTTAGCTGCGCGCAGGCGGCGGCTCGCACCCTTACCCTGCTCTTTACGTACTTCTGCGTTGATAGTAAACATTGATGTCTCTCTATATATAAAGCCTGCTACAGGCGACCCAGCAACAGGCGGATTATCTGCTTTGCGAATGCAAAAGCGGGCGGCATTATAGCCGCCAAACGACACCCGGGCAATCAAAACCTCAGCTTTCGGGTGATTAACGCAGCTCGTTGGCGCGGCGAAAACGCCCCTGATAATCGAACACTTTTTCCCGCACCTGCCAGTACTGGCCTTTCATGCGGGCGACGACAAAGTCCGGATGGCGCAGCAGCGCCTGCTGGGCCACGATATCCGCCGGCGTTATCCAGCGCAGCGGCACTCCCGGCGTGCGGGTATGCGGGCGGATAAACAACTGCTCAAAGGCGGTACGCTGGGCGGGCGTTTGCAGACGGAAGCGCTCACTGACGTCGGCGCCGTCCTCATCGTAGTAGGTGATTTTCAGCCACGGGCCTTTCTCGTCGCTACCGTGCTGCAGGGCCATGCCGCTGCAGCGCAGCACCAGCGCGTCCTTCAGCTTCAGCGCCGCCTTCAGCATGTCGTCCGGGTCAACCAGAATGGTGTCGCACTCCCGGCAGCGACGGGCGGCGATATCGTTTTCCGCGTTGCACTGCGGGCAGTTTTTGAAGCGAAAGCGGAAGTCGCACTGTTCGCGGTGGCCGTCGTCATCTTCGAACCACCCCTGGCAGCGGCGGCCAAAATGCTCAATCAAGGTGCCGTCGGCGGTGGTTTTTCCCCAGAAGGTGTTGGCGAAGCCGCAGGCCGGGCAGAAGACCTGCACCGGCACGTTGTCGCTTTTGCCCTTCGGCGTCCCCACTTCCGGGGCGTACAGGTCGTGCGGGTTGCCGGCGTAGTCGAGGATCAGGCAGTCGGTTTTTTCCGGCGCCAGGCGCAGGCCGCGGCCAACGATCTGTTGGTAAAGACTCACCGACTCGGTGGGGCGGAGGATGGCGATCAAGTCGACGTGCGGGGCGTCGAAGCCGGTGGTCAGCACCGCGACGTTCACCAGATAGCGATACGCCTGCGCTTTAAACGCCTCGATGATGCGATCTCGCTCCGGACCCGGGGTTTCCCCGGTGATCAGCGCCGCCTGGCCTGCCGGCAGCAGGCCGGTCACTTCCCGGGCGTGCTCCACGGTGGCGGCGAAGATCATCACCCCTTTGCGGCTTGCGGCGAACTCCACGATCTGGCTGACGATATGCGGTGTAATGCGCTGCTGTTTTTTCAGTTCGTGATTAAGATCGGCCTCGCTGAACAGGCCGTTGCTTTGCGCCTGCAGGCGGCTGAAATCGTACTGTACCACCGGCATATCGAGGCGTTCCGGCGGCGTCAGGTAGCCGTGCTTAATCATATAGCGCAGCGGCAGCTCATAGATGCAGTCGCGGAACAGCGCTTTTTCATCGCCACGCACCATCCCGTGGTAGTGGAACTGATAGATCCACCCCTTGCCGAGGCGGAACGGGGTCGCCGTCAGGCCGAGCAGCCGGAGCTGCGGGTTGACCTGCCGCAGGTGGCTGATGATCTGCTGATACTGGCTGTCGTCATCATCGCTGATGCGGTGGCATTCATCGACGATCAGCAGCGAAAACTCGCTGCGAAATTGCGCCAGATTGCGCGCCACCGACTGCACGCTGCCGAACACCACTTTGCCGTGGCTCTCTTTACGCTGCAGTCCGGCGGCAAAGATATCCGCCTCGAGGCCAAGGGCGCAGTATTTAGCATGATTCTGCGCCACCAGCTCTTTGACGTGGGCCAGCACCAGCACGCGGCCGCGGGCCAGTCGGGCAAGCTCGGCGATCACCAGGCTTTTGCCCGCGCCGGTGGGCAGGACAATCGCCGCCGGCTCGGTATGGCGACGAAACCAGGCGAGGGTGGCATCGACGGCTTCTTGTTGGTAGGGACGTAATGTAAAAGTCATGAATTCACGGGGCTAATTAACTCGCGAATAGTATGCCATGAATCTTTTCCCTTGAGTGGTGTTAAGAGCCCGTTATACTAGCCAGTGAATTTCTTCTTTTTCGGGCGATTTGCCCGCTCCAGCACTTTGACAGGCTAAAAAAATCTCATGCGACTTGATAAGTTTATCGCTCAGCAGCTTGGCGTCAGCCGGGCTATTGCCGGGCGTGAAATCCGCGGCAGCCGCGTTACCGTGGACGGCGACATTGTAAAAGATGCTTCCTTTAAGCTTCAGCCGGAGCACGAGGTGGAGTATGACGGGAACACGCTGACCCAGCAGAACGGCCCGCGCTATTTTATGCTCAACAAGCCGCAGGGGTACGTCTGTTCCACCGACGATCCCGATCATCCGACTATCCTCTATTTCCTCGACGAGCCGGTGGCGCATAAGCTGCATGCCGCCGGTCGGCTGGATATCGACACCACCGGACTGGTGCTGATGACCGATGACGGCCAATGGTCGCACCGCATTACCTCGCCGCGACACCACTGTGAAAAAACCTATCTGGTGGCGCTGGAAAGCCCGCTGGCGGAAGGGACCGCGGAGCTGTTTGCCAAAGGCGTCCAGCTGCATAACGAAAAAGATCTCACCAAACCGGCGGTGCTGGAAGTTATCACTCCGACCGAAGTGCGCCTCACCATTAGCGAAGGCCGCTACCATCAGGTGAAACGCATGTTCGCCGCCGTGGGCAACCACGTGGTTGGCCTGCACCGGGAACGCATCGGCGACATCCTGCTGGATGAATCTCTGGCGCCGGGTGAATATCGTCCGCTGACGGAAGCGGAAATCGCCAGCGTGGGCGCCCCGCAGCCACGGAGCAAAACGTGACGCTGAAGCAAAATTCGTCTCTGGGGATTGTCTTTATCCTTGGCCTGCTGGCCATGCTGATGCCGCTGTCGATCGATATGTATCTTCCGGCCCTGCCGGTGATCGCTGCCCAGTACCACGTGCCGGACGGCAGCGCGCAGATGACCCTCAGCACCTATATCCTCGGCTTTGCGCTGGGGCAGCTGCTGTACGGTCCGATGGCCGACAGCCTCGGCCGCAAGCCGGTGATCCTCGGCGGAACGCTGGTCTTCGCCGCGGCGGCGGTGGCCTGCGCCCTGTCGCAGACCATCGAGATGCTGATCGCCATGCGCTTCTTCCACGGTCTGGCGGCCGCGGCAGCCAGCGTGGTGATCAACGCCCTGATGCGCGATATCTATCCGAAAGATGAGTTTTCGCGGATGATGTCGTTTGTCATGCTGGTGACGACCATTGCGCCGCTGGTAGCGCCGATGGTCGGCGGGGCGGTGCTGGTCTGGTTCAGCTGGCATGCCATCTTCTGGATCCTCGCCCTGGCGGCCCTGCTGGCGTCGCTGATGATCGGCCTGTTTATCCGCGAAACGCTGCCGGCTGAAAGGCGTCAGCCGTTCCACCTGCGCACCACGATGGGTAACTTTGCCACCCTGTTCCGCCATAAGCGGGTCCTGAGCTATATGCTGGCGAGCGGCTTCAGCTTCGCGGGCATGTTCTCTTTCCTTAGCGCCGGGCCTTTCGTCTATATCAATATTAACCACGTCGCGCCTCAGCACTTTGGCTACTATTTTGCGCTGAACATTGTCTTTCTGTTCCTGATGACCATGTTCAACAGCCGGTTTGTGCGGCGGGTAGGGGCGTTGCGCATGTTCCGCGCCGGGCTGTGGATCCAGTTTGCCATGGCGGTGTGGATGGTGGTTTGCGCCCTGCTCGACGTCGGCTTCTGGTCGCTGGTCATCGGCGTGGCGGCCTTCGTTGGCTGCGTATCGATGGTGTCGTCGAACGCTATGGCGGTGATCCTCGATGAGTTTCCGCATATGGCGGGCACCGCTTCGTCGCTGGCGGGGACTTTCCGCTTTGGTATCGGGGCGATTATCGGCGCGCTGCTGTCGATGGCCACCTTTACCACCGCCTGGCCGATGCTGATCTCCATCGCCTTCTGCGCCACCAGCTCTATTTTCTTCTCCCTTTACGCTTCCCGCCGGCGAAAAATCGCACGCTAGGTCACATTTTCAGGGGCGAAATCGCCCCTTTCTTGATGCACGTCAACCGCAATGGGCTTCAGGGTTCTGCGATTTGTTTCCTTTATGTAAAATCAATTAGTGTAAAAAGTCGCATTGTTGCGATAAAAAAGTTGTTTTGGATCACAGAAACGGGTACATATAGCGCCAATCGGCTTGCCGGGTTAAAAAATAACACGCTGGAATATAAGCGCTTAACCTTGGGCCGCCGCGGCTGTAAACGTTTTCTGCGTCTGAGCAGGACTATTTGTCAACAGTGTGTTAATATTGATGTAAATTTATTGTGAAGCCTTTTGCTTCCGGGGAAACCACGTGAATACACAACAACTCTCTATCGTACACCGTCTGCCGCAGAGCTATCGCTGGCTGGCCGGTTTTGCGGGTTCCAGAGTTGAACCGATTCCGCAAAACGGCGCGCAGAACGAAAACAGTCTCGTCGCCCTGAAGTTGCTGAGTCCGGACGGTGAAAAAGCCTGGCCGGTGATGCATAAGCTCAGCCAGGCGTTAAGCGACATCGAAGTCGACTGTTCCGTTCTGGAGTGCGAAGGCGAGCCCTGCCTGTTCGTTAATCTGCAGGATGAGTTTGCCGCCACCTGTCGTCTGAAAAACTTTGGCGTGGCGATCGCCGAGCCCTTCTCCGGCAATAACCCTTTCTGACCGTCAGCTTAGCGCCAGCAGCTGGCGGGTATACTCATGCCGGGGCGCGCTGAAGACGGACTGGCACTCGCCCTGTTCGACCACCACTCCCTGCCGCAGCACCATCACCTGGTGACACAGCGCGCGCACCACGCCTAAATCATGGCTGATAAAAATATAGGCCAGCTGATGCTTCACCTGTAACGCTTTCAGCAGATTCAGGATCTGCGCCTGAACGGTTTTATCCAGCGAGGAAGTCGGCTCGTCGAGGACGATCAGCTGCGGCTTGACGATTAACGCTCTGGCGATGGCGATACGCTGGCGCTGGCCGCCGGAGAAAGCCGCCGGGTAGCGCTGGCGGCTGGCCGGGTCGAGGCCGACCTCCTGCATGGCAAGGATCACCGCCTGTTCGCGTTCAGCCGCCGTCAGCGTCGGCTGGTGGACGCGCAGGCCCTCCTCAATGATCTGCTGCGCCGTCAGGCGCGGATTGAGCGACGAGTTCGGATCCTGAAAAACCACCTGCATCTGTCGGCGCAGCGGCAGCAGCTGTCGGCGACCGCGTCCCTGAATCGGCTGGCCGGCAAAGGTTATCTTGCCCTCGGAGGGGATCAGGCGCAGCAGCGCCAGACCGGTCGTGCTTTTGCCGGAACCCGATTCTCCCACCAGACCCAGCGTCTCGCCGGCCCGTAGCTGGAAATGGAGATCATTGACCACCCGATGGTGATCGACCACCCGACGCAGGATCCCCCGACGAATGGGGAACGCCACCTGTAACTCCTCCGCCTGCAGCAGCACCGGGGCATCGGCGGCCAGCGGCACCGGCTCGCCGTCCGGTTCGCTATCCAGCAGGCGTTGGGTGTAAGGATGGGCCGGCGCGCTAAACAGCGCCCGACAGTGATTGTGCTCCACGCAGCGGCCGTTCTGCATCACCGCCACCCGGTCAGCCAGCTGGCGGACGATGCTCAGGTTATGGGTGATAAACAGCATCCCCATGTTCAGCTCCCGCTTTAGCTCGCGCAGCAGCTGCAGAATTTGCGCCTGCACTGACACATCGAGGGCGGTGGTCGGCTCGTCGGCAATCAACAGCTCCGGGCGCGTCAGCAGCGCCATGGCGATCATCACCCGCTGGCGCTCGCCGCCCGAGAGCTGGTGCGGATAGTCCGCCAGCCGCCGCGGCGCCTGACGGATCCCGACGCGCTCCAGGCAGTCGAGGATCTCTCCGCGTGCCGCCTCTTTGCGCATTCCCCGGTGTAACGACAGCACCTCGTAGAGCTGTTTTTCCAGGGTATGCAGGGGATTGAGCGACACCATCGGCTCCTGAAAGATCATCGCGATCCGGTTGCCGCGCACGCCGCGCAGGGTCGCCTCATCCGCATGCAGCAGCGACTGGCCATGAAAACGGATATCGCCGCTGGGGTAGCTGGCCGGCGGGGTAGGGAGCAGCCGCAGCACCGACAGGGCGGAGATGCTCTTACCGGAGCCGGATTCCCCCACCAGGGCCAGCGTTTCGCCGGCCGCCACCTCGAGCGACAGATTATGCACGACGGTCTGCGTCTCCCCCTGCTGGCGAAAGGCGATAGAGAGATTGTCGATAGCTAACAGCGGGTGGGTCATAT
Organism: Klebsiella sp. GB_Kp056; assembly: GCF_040064755.1. Taxonomy (NCBI): domain Bacteria; kingdom Pseudomonadati; phylum Pseudomonadota; class Gammaproteobacteria; order Enterobacterales; family Enterobacteriaceae; genus Klebsiella; species Klebsiella sp. GB_Kp056. Next base: position 167,776 of record NZ_JBEAJA010000036.1, read on the forward strand.
TACACCGCCTTACTAGGGTCAAAGGCGTCGCGCACCGCTTCACCGATGAAAATCAGCAGCGTCAGCAGCACGGCGACAGAGAGAAACGCGGCAATGCCCAGCCAGGGCGCCTGCAGGTTGTTTTTGCCCTGCAGGAGCAGCTCGCCGAGGGAGGGTGAGCCGAGCGGCAGGCCGAAGCCGAGAAAATCCAGCGACGTCAGGGTGGTAATAGAGCTGCAGAGAATAAAAGGCAGGAAGGTGAGGGTCGCCACCATCGCGTTGGGCAGCATATGCCGCAGGATGATCTGCCGGTCGCTGACCCCTAACGCCTGCGCCGCCCGGATGTAGTCGTAGTTGCGGGTGCGGAGAAATTCAGCGCGCACCACGCCCACCAGCGTCATCCAGCCAAACAGGACGGTGATCGCCAGCAGCCACCAGAAGCCCGGCTGCACGACGCTGGAGAGCAGGATGATCAGAAACAGCGTCGGCATACCGGACCAGACTTCGATAAAACGCTGCCCCCAGAGGTCGATTTTACCGCCGTAATAACCTTGTATCGCACCGGCCAGCACCCCCAGCACGCTGGAGAACAGCGTCAGCAGCAGACCAAACAGTACCGAGATGCGCGTCCCATAAAGGATCCGCGCCAGCACATCGCCGCCGTTGGCGTCGGTGCCGAGCCAGTTGCTGGCCGAGGGCGGCGATGGAAAAGGAACCGTGCTGGCAAAATTGATCGTCGTCGCGCCGAAGCGCACCGGCGGCCAAAGCGCCCAGCCGTGGCTGGCCAGCTGCTGCTGCAGCCAGGGATCCTGATAGTCGGCGGCGGTGGCGAATGCGCCGCCGAAGGTCTGCTCGGTATAGTTTTTTAACACCGGGACGTACAGCTGGCCCCGGTACTGCACCAGCAGCGGCCGATCGTTGGCCAGCAGCTCAGCCCCCAGGCTGCAGAGGAAGAGGATTAAAAACAGCCACAGCGACCAGTAACCGCGACGGTTGTGGCGAAAGCGCGCCCAGCGGGCCTGATTAACGGGACTGAAGAACGACATTAGCGGCCCTCAAAATCAATACGCGGGTCGACCAGCGTATAGCTGATATCGCTGACGATATTCAGCAGCAGGCCGATCAGGGTGAAAATATAGAGCGTGCCGAACATCACCGGATAGTCGCGGGAGACCGTCGCTTCATAGCCCAGCAGCCCCAGACCATTCAGGGAGAACATCACTTCGATCAGCAGCGAGCCGGTAAAGAACATACTGATAAAGGTGGCCGGGAAACCGGCGATCACCAGCAGCATGGCGTTGCGGAACACGTGTCCCCAAAGGATCTGTTTCTCACCGACGCCTTTGGCGCGGGCAGTGACCACATACTGTTTGCGGATCTCGTCAAGGAAGCTGTTTTTAGTCAGCATGGTCAGGGCGGCAAAGCCGCCGATCACCGTCGCCAGCACCGGCAGGGCGATGTGCCACAGATAGTCGAGGATCTTTTCATACCACGGGAGGGTGTCGAAGTTTGGCGAGACCAGACCACGCAGCGGGAAGAGGTCGAAATAGCTGCCGCCGGCGAAAATCACGATCAGCAGGATGGCGAACAGAAAGGCGGGGATCGCATAGCCAATGATAATCAGCGTACTGCTCCAGATGTCAAAGCGGCTGCCGTTGCTGACGGCTTTGCGGATGCCCAGCGGAATGGAGACCAGATAGATGATCAGCGTGCTCCACAGCCCGAGGCTCACCGAGACCGGCAGGCTGTCTTTAATCAGCTGCAGCACGGAGGCGCTGCGAAACAGGCTGTCGCCAAAATCAAAGCGCAGATAATCGCCCAGCATCTTCAGGTAGCGCTCGTGCAGCGGTTTGTCGAAGCCGTAGCGGTGGGTGATCTCGGCGATGACTTCCGGATCGAGGCCGCGCCCCCCGCGATAGTGACCCTCGCTGATATTGCCGGCGCCGGTGCGGGCATGGCTGGCGCCCATCCCGCCGTCGCCGGTGCCTGGAATTCCACCGTGCTGACCAAATTCGATGGCGGCGATGGCCTGGTCGACCGGGCCGCCGGGAGCGATCTGTACAATAAAAAAGTTAATGGTAATGATGGCCCACAGGGTGGGGATCACTAACAGCAAACGGCGGATCAGGTAGCTGCCCATGGTATGTCCTTAGCGTCTGTCCGCGGGGAGGGTGGCCGCTTTGTTCGCGTCATACCACCAGGTATCAAGGCCGGACGAATAAATGGGGCGGGTTTTGGGGAACGAGAATTTATTCCACCACGCGGTGCGGTCCTGCGCCATATACCACATCGGCAACATGTAGTGGTTCCAGGTGAGGACGCGGTCCAGCGCCCGGCCAAGCGGGATCAGCTTCTGCTTATTACCCTGCCACTGCAGGATCTGCGCAATCAGTTTATCCACCACCGGACTTTGCACCCCCGGCGCGTTGTAGCTGGAGTGAATATAGTCCGACGCCCAGGAGATTTGCAGGTCAGTGCCCGGCCAGGGCATGGCGCGCCACAGGCTCGGCATCATGTCGTAATCGCGGCTGCGGCGGCGGTTGCTGTACTGCGAGTTATCCACCTGACGAATATCCATGACGATCCCCAGGCGCTGCAGGTTGTGCTGAAACGGCAGCACCCAGCGGTCATTGCTTCCGGCCGGCATCAGCAGTTCAAAGCGCAGCGGCTTGCCGGTGGCGGCGTTAACCCGGCGCTGGTTCTTCACCGTCCAGCCCGCCGCGTTAAGCAGGGCGTCGGCTTGGAGTAAGTTGGCGCGGTCGAAGCCATCGCCGCGGGAGACCGGCGGCTGGTAAACCTGGCTAAAGAGCTCGGGGGGCAGTTCATTTTTCATCGGCGTCAGCAGGGCCAGCTCGGCCGCGTCGGGCAGGCTGCGGGCGGCATATTCGGTGTTCTGGAAATAGCTGTTGGCGCGCTGATACGCGCTGTAAAACAGCGCCTTGTTCATCCATTCAAAATCAAACGCCAGGGTAATGGCCTCCCGCACCCGGCGATCGGCGAATACCGGGCGCTGAATATTGAACGCCAGCCACTGGGTATCCTGCGCCGAGGTGTTGGCATACTCCTCTTTAATGATGTAGCCGCGGCTGAAGTTGCGGCCGACGTAGCGGGTGGCCCAGTTTTTGGCGACCGTCTCTTCCCGGCGGTCGACGGCCCCGGCTTTAAAGGCTTCGAAAGCGACGTTGTCGTCAAGATAATAGTCATAGCGCAGCGTATCGAAGTTCCAGCGACCGCGGTTGACCGGCAGGTCGGCCGCCCAGTAGTCGGCGACCCGGGAATAGGTAATATACTGTCCCATCCGCCAGGCGCTGATGCGGTAGGGCCCGCTGGCCAGCGGCGGCTTTGACAGCGGGTCGCTGAGTTTGTGATGACGCCAGAACGCCTCGGGCATCACCGGCAGGCTCAGCAGGCTCAGCATGTTCTCTTTACCGGGCTGGCCGAGGTCGATACGCACGGTCAACGGCGCGATGGCCTTCACGGTGGTGCCTTTATAAAAGAGGCGGAACTGCGGCACCCCTTCGGTCATAAACTTATTGAAGGTAAAAGCGACATCGCGGGCGGTGATTGGCGTGCCGTCGTGAAAACGGGCGCGCGGGTTGAGGGCGATCTCCATCCATGAATAGTCCCCGGCGTAGCGCGCCCGTTCGGCAATCAGCGGATAGTAGCTGCCGGGCTCATCATCCGAGGTGGTGAACAGGGGATCGTAGAGCGCCTCAGTGCGTACCGCGGGATTGCCGCGCAGCGCGTAGCGGTTGAAGTTGTCAAAGGTGCCAATCGCCGCCAGGGTGAGGGTGCCGCCTTTCGGCGCCTGTGGATTAACATAATCAAAATGGCTGAAACCGGCGGCGTATTTCGGTTCGCCGATAATCGCGAAGGCGACGCTTTCCTGAATGGATTGCGCTTTAGCGCTCAGGCTAAACAGAGCAAGCAGAAGCAGAAAAAGTCGCGCATACATAGGCGGCAGAATACCCTGTCATAGCCGGCCCCCGTGACCGACTTCTGTTCCCGCATCATAAGTGAGACTTAGCGCGTTGTGAAATAATTCGCGGGTTCATCGTGCGCGGCCACCAGCGCCGCCAGCGACAGCGGCCGGCTGATCCAGTACCCCTGCAGGAAATGCACTCCCTGAGCGCGGAGCCACTCCGCCTGCTCCTGGGTCTCCACCCCTTCGGCAACGGTCATCAATTTCAGCCGACGGCTGAGGGTCAGCACCGCATCCAGCACTGGCGAGGTGACGGTTTCGGTGCCGATCGCCTGCACAAAGCCGCGATCGATCTTCAGATAATCGAAGTTATAGCGTTCGAGATAGATCAACGCGCTATGCCCGGTGCCAAAATCATCGATCGCGATTTCAAAACCGTGCTGGTGCAGCCAGGCGAAGTTAGCGACCGATTTTTCTTTGTCAATCATCGCCCGCTCTGTGACCTCCAGCACCACGTGAAAATGGCCGGCGGGCAGCGCGGCGGCGAAGCGCAGCATATCGTCGCGGAAGCTGTCGGCCTGCAGATGGGCGGGGGAAATATTGAGCCCCAGCTTGACGCCGTGCGGCAGAATACGCTTCAGCGCCGGCGCGTCGCGGGCGATCAGCGCCAGCAGGTGATCGGTCAGCGGCACGATCATCTGCTGGGTTTCCGCGAGGTTAATAAAGACGTCAGGCGGAATTTCGCCCACCACCGGATGGCGCCAGCGCATCAGGACCTCCACGCCGCTGATACGCAGAGTCTGGGCATTCACCACCGGCTGATAGACGACGTAGAACTGGTTGTTTTTGATCCCCAGCAGAATGGATTTTCGCGGATCGGATTTGATCGACAGCACGTAATAGCAGAGCAGCCCCGCCAGCAGGCCGCACACCACCCCGAGCAGCAGAGCAAACTGCGTATTTTCCGCCAGCCAGCTGTTGGCATACAGGTAGACCTTGAGGGGGAAACCGTCGATCTGCACTTCGCGGATCGGCACGTTATGCAGCGTTTGCGGATCCACCAGCCGGTTACTGAAGGTGGAGATAGCGGTGTGGCCGATGACCAGCGCAATACCGCTGAAATCATTCTGCCGTGCGGAATAGAGGATATACGGCGTGAGATTGGCGTTAATCGACACGAAAATGCCGCTGTTTTCATCACCGGGTTTGCCTACCCATAGCGCCAGCGCCGCGCTCTTCGGCATCATCGGCGTGCCTGGCAAAATCGCCATATCAAGGGGTTTGCGGATATCAATGGCCGGGATCAGCTGGGTGAGGGGGGTATTCATGGCGCCGGTTGCCGAGGAGCAAAAGGCCACGCCGTTTTTGACCAGCAGGAAAGCGCGGACGTTAGGGCTGAACGCGGCGTGGGAGGTGAGCCCGGAGTCAATATTCTCGCAGGGCTGCTCCACCAGCGGCTGCAGGCCGTCAATGGTCTGGCGCAGGTCGTGAAAATAGCTTTTCAGATAGGTATTAACATTGTTGATAATGGCGTCGAAACGCTCGGCCCGGTTATGGTAAATCACCATAAACTGAATGCTGCCAGCCAGTAGCGCGACGATAATGCCCACGCACAGGCTGGTTAGCCAGGTTTTACGCTGGGGCGAAAAGTAGCGAGTCAGCATAGCTATAGTCTTTCCGTGTTATTGATGCGCAGCAACGGGTTGTCAGTCGTCGTTTTTCTCATTCCCACTTAAAAGACATAGCTTATTTTGCGTCGTTCAGAATCAGGTGGCAAAAAAAAACACTGCCGGGGCAGTGTTTTTTATCCCGCTTCCAGCCAAGGGATAACCGGCGGCGGTAGAGGACAGTTTACGAGCGGCTCAGGACTCGACGCGCTTCGTTGTAGCGCTTTTTCCAGTATGGCTCATCCATGCTGGAGATGGTCACTCCGCTGCTGGTAGAGGCGTGAACAAACTGGTTGTTGCCGAGGTAGATCCCGACATGGCGGCCGGTAGAGCCGGCGCGGAACAGAACCAGATCGCCAGTACGCAGCTGGGTACGGGAAATCGATTTTCCGGTTTCCTGCTGTTCAGAAGTTGAACGCGGCAGTTCCAGACCAAATTGTTCGCGGAAGGTGCGCTGCACAAACGCCGAGCAGTCGATACCTTTGCGAGTGCTGCCGCCGAGGCGGTAACGCACGCCTTTCCAGCTGGCATACTGATCCATTAAACGGGACTTCACGTCCAGGTTACGGACCATCGTTTCAAATTCATCCTGAGAGGCTTGCAGTGATGATAAATCGCCACTACCCACAGCATGCGTCTCAGAATGCATATTCCTGGCGGTACTTGTTGAACTACACGCGGAAAGCAGAACCGCTACTGCAATCGCGGGGGCTACCCGCAAGATGTATCTCAAAATCGGCTGAGATTTGACCATGCTGTTTATTTTCCCTTGTTGTCCTTAACGACAATGTCGTTATAAAAAATGCCAAACGTGTTAGAGCCTAAATACCCATCCGCAATGAGACAATTCCTTAAGCTTAAATTTGTGCAGTCACGCACAATTTTATTCAGGGCCTGAATTAATGTTGCGGAAAAGGCAAAACGAGAACGAGATTACCCTATCAAACGCCGCATGGCGAGCGGTTTTGCGCGATTTCTTATAAGTATTTTGGTGACAAAAAGTGAATCATCGGGAAAGGCCAAAATTGCGGCAATTACGGGCAAAAAACAGACAATTCCTTCATTTGTCACGGGATTAATGTGACAAGAAGATGAACACGATGTTGAAAAAAAGGACAATTGAAAAAAGGGACCCAAAAGGTCCCCTTATAGATAATGCCCCTGGCGGCGGCCCGCGGCTTTATTTGGCCGATATTCCGCCGGGTAAGTAGCGATCGAAAAAGGCGATCAGTTTATCGCTCAGCGGCGTCATCAATACCCAGGGCGCGCCAATCAGCACGGCGGTCAGAGAGCCGACGGCAATATCGCTGAACCAGTGGGCGCCAATCATCACCCGCGGGAAAGCAAAGACCACAAATATCACCAGCGCCACGGCCAGCGCGCGGCGGCCAAAATAGCGCCACATAAAGCTCGCGAAGATCAGCAGCATCATCCCATGATCGCCGGGGAAGCTGTCCTTGGAAGCATCCTTAGTGGGGAAGTTAACGACGTCGCTGACGCGGGTGACATCGCTGAAAAACAGCGACGGACTGGCGCGCTGAACCGGCATCAGGTGCTGCGCCAGCTGGTTGATGATCACCGCCGCCAGCAGCATTACCACGCCCATAATAGCGATCTGACGACGGCCTGCCGCCGGCGCCTTGAGCCAGTAGCTGAGCATCAGGCAACCCATCGCCAGCAGCGAGCAGGCGTCGAAGGCGCGATTGTTGATGATCGCCAGCAGCCAGGCGTAAGCGCGGCTGACGCTGACGCCATGGTTAAAGAAATGGAAGATCGCGGCGTCTACCGGCGCCCACGCGCCGTGGTTGGCTGGCAGATACCAGGAGCAAAATAGCGCCACACCCGCGATGTTAAGCAGCAGGATTAAAGGAATTCGGTTTTTCATCATAGCCATTGCGATTTTGTGACAGTCGGCGGCAACCTTAGCCGCCTTAACTTAAACGAAGCCTCAACAATGAGGTCTGGAGCGCGTTCCAGTCGGCTTCATGGGCGGAGATAAGCTCGATGCGGCTATCGGGCGGGGCGACGCTAAGGGTCTCGATATGCAGATCCTCGCCCTGGCGGTTGATCCGCACCGCCCCTTCGGCAATGCGCAGCACACCTTTGACGCGCGCCACCGGCGCCAGCCGGGCCCACTCCAGCAGGGCGATGGTGTCAAAGACCGTTTCCGCGTCGAAGATCCAGCCGCAGGCCTGATAGCCCTGGCCGCTGTTAAGGTGGCGGCGCCAGCGCTGGTGTTCCGCCAGACTAAGGGCGGCGAGACCGGCTGTGGGAGGATGGCGGTGGGCGTGCTCCGCGCTCGCCGGCAGCGGGGCGGTGTTGCGCCGCGGTTCATCAAGCAGGGCCAGGTCGATATTACCCTGGGTCGCCGACACCTGGCGGCGATCGCCGCCCCAGCGTTGCCACCAGTCGACAAACGCCTGAGCGCTTTCGGGCGTTTCCCGATCGCTTTTATTGGCCACGATGATATCCGCCGCCGCCAGCTGGTCGCGAAAGTTGTCGTTGTTGACCGCTTTCTCGTCCAGTAGCTGACGCGGATCGAGAATGCACAGGGTCGCGCGCAGATCGATCCAGGGTTCATACACCGCCGCGGTGAGGATATCGAGGATCTGCTTTGGATGGCCAAGTCCGGTGGGCTCAATCAACAGACGATCGGGTTTCCCCTGGCGCAGCAGGGTATTCAACCCGACCTGCATCGGCAGGCCATTGACACAGCACATGCAGCCGCCGGGGATCTCCTTGAGCAGGGCGCCGCTGTCGGCCAGCAGGGCGCCGTCTATCCCGACTTCGCCAAACTCGTTAACCAGTACGGCCCATTTTTCATCCGCAGGCTTCTGCGCCAGCAGATGAAGAATCGAGGTCGTCTTACCGCTGCCGAGAAAGCCGGTGATCAAATTGGTTCTGGTCACTCTTTTCTCCAGGATAAATGTAATGTTGTAACAGTTACGCCTATCCTGACGAAAAAAGAGGGAAAAGAGAAGTCCTGAGGCGGACAGAAGGAAATTCTGTCCGCATAAGCGCAAATATTGTTAAGAATTGAGCGCGCGGGCAACCGCCTCGCGGGCGCCGTGCATCGCCAGCTGCTGCCAGGCGGCGCGGATCCCGGCGACAAACTGCGCGTTGCGCGGCAGGTCGCGGCCAAATATTTCCTCCAGACCCAGCAGGGCGTCAACGCGCTGCTGCTCATCGCTCTGCGCCACCCGCTGCTGGATCTTGTCCACCAGCGGATCGCGGACGTCGATGGCCTGACCGGCATCGTCCGTACCGCTGACGTAGCGCATCCAGCCGGCTACGCCGAGGGCCAGCAGCGGCCAGCGGCTGCCGCGCTCAAGATGCACGCGAATACCGTCGAGCATACGCTGGGGCAGCTTCTGGCTGCCGTCCATGGCGATTTGCCAGGTACGGTGTTTGAGCGCCGGGTTGCTGAAGCGCGCGATCAGGCTGTCGGCATAGGCCGCCAGATCGACGCCGGTAATGGTCAGCGTCGGGGCCTGTTCGTCAAGCATCAGCTGGCGGGCGGCGCGGCGGAAGACCTCATCCTGCATGCAGTCGCTGACGTGCGCATGACCTGCCAGATAGCCAAGCCAGGCGAGGAAAGAGTGGCTGCCGTTGAGCATCCGCAGCTTCATCTGCTCCCAGGGCAGCACGTCGTCGGTCATCTGCACGCCCGCCGTCTCCCAGGCGGGGCGCCCGGCGACAAAGTGGTCTTCGACCACCCACTGAATGAAGGGTTCGCAGCTGATGGCGCAGGGATCTTCCACCCCCAGCACGGCGGCGATTTCCGCCAGCGACTCCGCGGTGGCGGCGGGAACAATGCGATCCACCATGGTGCCCGGGAAGCTAACGTTGTCGGCGATCCAGCTCGCCAGCGCCGGACTGCGTTTTTCCGCCATGCCGAGGACGGCATTTTTCACCACGTGGCCGTTGTCGGGAATGTTATCGCAGGAGAGCACGGTAAAGGGCGACAGGCCCCGTTCCCGGCGGCGGGCCAGCGCTTCAACTAAAATACCGGGAGCCGACTGCGGCAGCATCGGATTTTCCAGATCGTGAACGATACGCGGATGCGTCGGATCCAGCTTGCCGGTCGCCGGATCGATGCAATAACCTTTTTCCGTGATGGTCAGCGAGACAATCGCTACCTGCGGCTCGCAAAATTTCTCGATAATCGCCGCCAGCGAATCGAGCCTGGCGTTCAGGCATTCGTGCACCGCGCCGATAACAATGGGCTGATTACCGTCGGCGCCTTTTTCCAGTACGGTAAACAGGTGGTCCTGTTCGCGAAGCTGGCTCATCAGCGTATCGCCGCTGAACAGACTGATTTCGCAGATCCCCCAGTCGCCGCCGATGTTATTCAGCACGCGATCGGTCAGCAGCGCCTGGTGCGCGCGATGAAACGCGCCAAAGCCGAAATGGACAATACGCGAGCGGAGCTGGCTGCGATCATACTGAGGACGTTGCACGTTTTCCGGTAGCGTAGCGGTTGCAATTGTTGTCATTCTTTACACACCTGTTTAACTGCTTATTAACATTGCCAGTCTAAAGTTATATGACAGGAAATTAAATTGGTAAGCCGAAATTATCCGCTGACTGTGAGCTGGATCAATCAATGCGCCGGCACTGTTTGCAGCCTGACGAGAAACATGTATGGTAGTCGTCATGATTGTCGCCATTATTGGTATAACAACTTTTGTGAGGGCATAGCGATGGAGCAAACCTGGCGGTGGTATGGGCCGAACGATCCGGTATCGCTTGATGATGTACGACAGGCGGGGGCGACCGGGGTCGTCACTGCGCTGCACCATATTGCAAACGGTCAGGTCTGGCCGGTCGACGAGATTAAAGAGCGTCAGGCGCTGTTAGCGGCGAAAGGGCTGACCTGGTCGGTGGTCGAAAGCATTCCGGTGCACGAGGATATTAAAACCCACAGCGGGCAGTATGCGACCTGGATTGCCAACTATCAGCAGAGCATCCGCAACCTCGCGGCCTGCGGCATCGATACCGTATGCTACAACTTTATGCCGATCCTCGACTGGACGCGCACCGATCTGGAATATGAGCTGCCGGACGGCTCCCGGGCGCTGCGTTTCGATCAGATCGCCTTCGCCGCCTTTGAACTGCATATCCTCAAACGCCCGGGGGCGGAAGCGGATTACAGCGAAGAAGAGCAGCGCCAGGCCGAGGCGTATTACAAGGCGATGAGCGAAGCGGACATTGAGAAACTGACCCGCAATATCATCGCCGGCCTGCCGGGGGCGGAAGAGGGCTACACCCTCGACCAGTTCCGCGCGCGCCTGGCGGAATATGACCACATCGATAAAGCGCAGCTGCGCGAAAATATGGCCTATTTCCTGCGGGCCATCGTACCGGTGTGCGAAGAGGTGGGGATCCGACTGGCAGTGCATCCGGACGATCCGCCGCGGCCGATCCTGGGCCTGCCGCGTATCGTGTCGACCATCGAAGATATGCAGTGGCTGAAAGAGACAGTGGACAGCATCAATAACGGCTTTACCATGTGCACCGGATCCTATGGCGTCCGCGCCGATAACGATCTGGTGAAGATGGTGGAAACCTTTGGCGATCGCATCCACTTTACCCATCTGCGCGCCACCTGCCGCGAGGCGAACCCGAAAACCTTCCACGAGGCGGCGCACCTTAGCGGCGACGTCAATATGGTGGCGGTTGTGGATGCGATTCTGCGTGAAGAGCAGCGGCGTAAACAGGCCGGCGATCTGCGCCCGATCCCGTTCCGTCCGGATCATGGTCATCAGATGCTGGACGATCTGCGCAAGAAAACCAACCCAGGCTATTCGGCGATTGGCCGTCTCAAGGGGATGGCGGAAGTGCGCGGCGTGGAGCTGGCGCTGAAGATGACCAAATACCCTGAACTGCTGTAATCGCGGCAACGGGGATAACAAAAAGGACAGCCAGCGGCTGTCCTTTTTTACTGGTCAACTCGTCACGGAAAATTAATCCGCGCGGCCCATATAGCGGCACTCTTCGATATGAATGCGGATTTTCTCACCGGTGGTCAGGTATTCCGGCACCTGAATCACCAGGCCGGTGCTCATGGTGGCGGGCTTGGTGCGGGAGCTGGCGGATGCCCCTTTAATACCCGGCGCGGTTTCGATAATTTCCAGGTCCACGGTCTGCGGCAGCTCAAGCGCCAGCAGCTGGCCGTCCCAGGTCAACACCTGCATATCCGGCATGCCGCCTTCCGGAATAAACTGCAGCTCTTCTTCGATCTGCTCTTTCGTGAAGGTGTAAGGGGTGTAGTCTTCTTTATCCATGAACACGTATTCGTTGCCATCGACATAGGAGAAGTCAACGAAACGGCGGGTCAGGGTCACGGTATCGACGATATCGTCGCCTTTGAAGCGCTCTTCTACTTTCAGGCCGGTACGCACATCGGAGAAGCGCATTTTATACAGTGTCGCAGCACCGCGGGCGCTGGGTGACTGAATATCGATATTTTTCACAATCAGCAGCTTGCCGTTGTAATTCAGCACCATACCTTTTTTAATTTCATTCGCTCTTGGCATTGCAGTAATCCTGTCACTTAACGAGTCAAAAATATCGCGTAAAACTACTCGCGCCCGGGCGTTCAGGCAAGTGGAATTCGCGAGTTTTGCTATCTTCTGGCAAAACGTTTAGGCTGTGGTGCAAAATGAGCGTTTGGGAGCTGGGTTGTGGAATGTCGTACTGATTGTGGCGCATGTTGCATCGCCCCCTCTATATCCTCGCCGATCCCCGGCATGCCGCAGGGCAAGCCGGCCAATACCCGCTGTATTCAGCTCTCCGAGCACAATCTGTGCCTGATTTTCGGCTCCCCACTGCGTCCGAAGGTGTGCGCCAGCCTGCAGCCCTCGCCGGAGATGTGCTTCACTCATCGTGATGACGCCATCACCTGGCTGCTGGAGCTTGAGCTGGCCACCGCGCCCTGAGCTTAAAGCAGCAAATGAGACAGGTTTTTGATATGGACGCTGAGGCCGTCCAGCAGCGCCTGGACGCGTAGCGGAAGAATGTCCCGTCGCTGGTAGATAAGCCAGGCCTGCAGATCGATGCAGCGCTCCTTCTTCAGACAGGGAACCAGCTGTCCTGCCGCCAGCTCGGTGGCGAGTGAATAGTAGGGCGCATAAACGATCCCCATTCCCAGCTTCGCCAGCTCCACCGCCGGCAGCGTGTTATCGCACACGAATCCCCCCTTTACCGTGAGATTGAGCGGTTTGCCGTTTTTGCTTTTGAAGGTCCAGATATTGTCGCTGCCGCCCAGCATGCGCAGGGTGATGCACTCATGATCCACCAGCGCCTCCGGCTCGGCGATAGGGTGTTGCGCCAGGTAATCCGGGGAGGCGAAAACGCCGGTGCGAAAGCGGGTGAAGGGGCGGGCGATAAGGTTTTCATTCTGTGGCTTAAAGGGGCTTATCAGCAGATCGCAGTCGCTATTGAAAATGGCGCCGTATTTCTGTTCCCGCTCGCTGGCGTTGCGGGTGACCAGATTGATCTGCAGCTCCGGCAGCGTTTTTCTTAGCGCCGGCAGAATATAGCGCCCGAGAAACTGGTGGATGCCGATGGGCGCCCCAAGGGTGACGACGCCCTGCAGCGTGTTTTTATAACGGTCGGCGAGGTTGATAAGCTGCTCATGCTGCTCAAGAACGGCGCTGCTGGCGTGAATAAACTGCTCGCCGAACTCGGTACGCACCAGTTCCCTGGCGGTGCGCAGAAAAATGGCCAGGCCGACTTTCCGCTCCACGCTGGTCAGCGTCCGTGAGACGTTAGACTGGGGCATATTCAGGCGCTGTGCTGCCCGGCTTACGCTGGCGGTTTCGGCGATGGCGCAGAGGATCCTCAGCTCATCCATTTTAAAGTCTTTCAACATCTTATCGCTGCCTGATATTGATGGTATATCAAAAATGATATACCAGTTTGGCGGAATTGCCATGTGATTTATTGATCTTCTGAACGTATGATGGCCTTTGCCGTGAACAGTCGGTTATTTAAGGAAACCTGTGCGTTTTATTACTTCTTTTGTGGTTCTCGACGTCATTAAAAATAACGATCTTCCCGCTGGCTTACTGAGTGTATATGCACCATGCTGCTTAATTATTTTGCTTTGTTTGTATTAATACTGGTTTTTCTCATACTGTTTTATGGAGTTATTATTATCCACGATATTCCCTATCACATCGCGCAAAAACGCCAGCACCCCCATCAGGACGCGATTCATGTGGCGGGCTGGATAAGCCTGTTTACCCTGCATGCTATCTGGCCTTTCCTGTGGATCTGGGCCACGCTGTACCGGCCCGATCGTGGCTGGGGGATGGCTTCGCAGTCCGAGGGACATCAGCAGCGAGCGGAGCTGGAGAAACGCATTGCGTTACTTGAAGCGGCGTTAAAAAACAGCCAGCAGGCGTTGGCGGAGAATAGCGAGAAATAATATGGATCTGTTAATTATCCTTTGCTATGTCGCCATTGCCTGGGGCGTATTTAAGATATTTCGCATTCCAGTAAATAAATGGACAATCCCGACAGCGATATTAGGCGGAATAGTGGTCGTTGGCGCGTTAATATTAACGATGAACTATAACCACCCCTATACGATGCGAGCGCAAAAAATTGTCGTCTCCATTCCGATGGTGCCCCAGGTATCAGGCGAGGTGGTGGAGGTTACCAGTAAAACCAATGTGTTAATGAAGAAGGGCGAACTGCTGTTCCGCATCGACGATACCCGCTACCGCGCGCGGCTGAACAAGCTGAAAGCCGATCTGGCGGCCGAAGAGGCCACGCTGCGGGCGAAGCAGGCGACCATTGACGATGCCCGTGCCAGAGTACAGCAGGCGCAGGCGGAGTACGACCGGGTCACCCGTGACAACCAGCGCTATGCTCAGGGGGCGGCCATGCCGGTGAATCCTTTTTCGGAACAGGATGTGACTCACGCCAGGCAGCAGGTGCAGATCCAGGCGGCGGTCCTGCAGGCGGCGAAAGCGCAATTACAAAACGCCAGAGAGCAGGTATCCGGCCGCTACCACGGGCTGGATGCCAATATTGCCAGCCTGAAATCGCAGATCCTTGAGGCGGAGTATAATCTGGCGCAAACCGTGGTTCGCGCGCCGAGCGACGGCTACGTCACCCAGCTTCTGGCGCGGCCGGGGATGACCGCGGTGCGTCTGCCCTTCAAGCCGGTGCTGGTGTTTATTCCCCAGCAAAAGCGCCAGGTGGTGGCGGTATTCCGTCAGAACTCGGTCCTGCGTCTGACGGCCGGGGACAGCGCGGAGGTGGTGTTTAATGGTCTGCCGGGCAGCGTCTACAGTGGTAAGGTATCGCGCGTGTTGCCGACCGTCCCGGACGGCAGTTACCAGGCCAGCGGCGCGCTGCAGGGGCTGAACGCCGGGGCGGGGAAAGAGGGCATTTACGTGCTGATCGACCTCGATCCCCATCCGGAAGTGGAACATTTACCGGACGGGGTCAGCGCCCAGGCTGCGGTATATACCGATTATTTTGCCCATGTGTCGATTATGCGCAAGGTGCTGCTGCGCATGACCAGCTGGCTGCATTATCTCTATCTGGATCACTAATCTCCACTGCCCGGCTCCGGCCGGGCAACCTTATCTATACGTCTCTGATCCGCCACAGGCAGGCCTGGGTGGCGATCCCCATAACCAGCGCTATCCAGAACACCGCATGATAGCTCCAGATCTCTGCCACCACGCCCGCCAGTGAGCCGGCGATGATCCAGCCGACGCGGGTGGTATTGGTGTAGAGGGTGGTGGCCGCGCCCGCCTGCCCGGGCATCAAATCCTGGAAATAAAGCATGCCAATCCCGGCGAGGATCCCGATATAGATGGCGTTCAGCACCTGCATCGCCAGCAGCAGCGCCGGCGTGTGCACCGTCAGCATACCCACATAAAACAGCACCCCAGCCACCGCGGAAAGGCGCATCAGAAAGCGTTTACCGAAGCGCCGGGCGTAGTAACCGGCAATCAGCATGGTGGGAATTTCCAGCCCGGCGGCGGTCCCCATCATCAGGCCGGCCAGCTTCTCCGGCAGATGCAGCTCGTTAATGATAAACAGCGGCATATTAATGATGTACAGGCTGTTGGTGCCCCACATCAGCGTGCAGATGCTGAACAGCAGCAGCGCATCGCGGCGGTGCGTGCGCGGGGCTTCCAGCCGGCCAGTCGCCACCGCCTTGGCTTTGCGCATGCTGGGCAAGAACAGCCAGACCATGATCCCGCAGACGATAAACGCCGCCGCGGCGCTGAGGTACATCGCGGTAAAGCCAAACCCCATCGCCAGGGCATAGGCCAGCGGGGGACCAATCACCCATGCCAGGGAGACCTGGGCGCGCAAAATGGAGCTGAACATCACCGCTTCGCGGCCGGTTTTGTCGGCATGCTCGCGCGCGAGGGCGAACATCTGCGGGTTGGCGGTCGAACCAAAGCTGCTAAGGAATACGCCGATGAACAGCAAAATGAAATAGTTACGGTTCCAGGCAAACAGCACGCAGGCCAGCACCCCCAGCAGGCAGCAGACGACAATCAGCTGCTTGCGATCGCCCTGACGGTCAGAACGTCCGGCGAGGAACTGGCTGACCAGAATGCCGATGACGGCGCTGCCGGTAAAAAAGAAACCCACCATCGCCGGGCGGACATGCACTTCATTGGTCAGAAACAGGCTCAGGGTCGGCGTCTGCAACGCCCCGGCAATGCCCGTCAGAAAGGCGACGATCAGGAAGGCGGAAGAGGTGACATCGAACCCGCGTCGGGGAAGGGCGGCGCTTCGGTTTTCCATGTGTTTGGTTTTCTGTAGTTTCAGGAGACGGCGCGGAGTTTACGCCTGCTGGCTGAAAATAAACAGTAGTATGGCACGAATAATTAAAAAGGTGTTTCAAAATAGAGAGTTCAGCAAAAAGCTGACGTTTACCGCGGCCAGGCGCCAGGGCTTCAGCAAAAGTGTGCAGTACCTCTAAGTTCTGCAATCAAGTCGCTGACGTACCTTGCGCGTTGAGCAAGAAAGGTACAAAATTCTTGAAACGTTTCAGCGTCATTCGGCATATCGTTCACCGTCAGATGGCGCCTTTTTTCTCAAGTTAGCTGAAACGATTCAATTCAGCAGGAGAGGAGAACCATGTTCCAGTTATCTGTGCAGGATATTCATCCCGGCCAGCAGGCCGGTAATAAAGAAGAGGCCATCCGGCAGGTCGCCGCCGCGCTGGTCAGCGCCGGCAACGTGGCCGATGGCTACGTGAACGGCATGCTGGCGCGCGAGCAGCAGACCTCCACCTTCCTCGGCAACGGGATCGCGATCCCGCACGGCACGACGGATACGCGTGACCAGGTGCTGAAGACCGGCGTTCAGGTGTTTCAGTTCCCGCAGGGCGTCACCTGGGGCGAAGGGCAGACCGCCTATGTGGCGATCGGGATTGCCGCCAGCTCAGATGAACACCTCGGCCTGCTGCGTCAGCTGACCCATGTGCTGAGCGATGACGCGGTCGCCGCCCAGCTGCAGTCCGCCACCACCGCGGAAGAGCTGCGGGCGCTGCTGATGGGGGAGAAGCAGAGCGAAGCGCTGAAGCTGGACAACGAGACCCTGAGTCTCGACGTCGCGGCCAGCGATCTGCTGACCCTGCAGGCGCTGAACGCCGCGCGTCTGAAAGAAGCAGGCGCTGTGGATTCCGCTTTCGTTAGCCACGTCATTAACGATACGCCGCTGAACCTCGGTCAGGGCATCTGGCTGAACGACAGCGCCGAAGGCAATCTGCGCAGCGCCGTGGCGGTCAGCCGCGCCGCCGCCGCCTTCACCCGCGACGACCAGCCGGTTTCCCTGCTGGTCACGGTGGCGATGACCGACGATCAGCCAACCGCGGTGCTGAACCGCCTGAGCAAGCTGCTGCTGGACAAGAAAGCTGACCATCTGCTGAAAGCCGACGCCGCCACCGTGCTGGCGCTGCTGACCAGCGACGACGCGATTGCCGAAGATGTGCTGAGCGCCGAATTCGTGGTGCGCAATGAGCACGGCCTGCACGCCCGTCCGGGCACCATGCTGGTCAACACCATTAAACAATTTTCCAGCGACGTCACCGTCACTAACCTCGACGGTTCCGGCAAGCCGGCCAACGGCCGCAGCCTGATGAAGGTCGTGGCGCTGGGTGTGAAAAAAGGTCACCGTCTGCGCTTTACCGCGCAGGGTGAGGATGCGCAACAAGCGCTGGATGCGATTGGCGAAGCGATCGCCGCAGGCCTTGGGGAGGGCGCATAAATGAGCAGACGTGTAGCAACCATTACTTTGAACCCGGCGTACGATCTGGTGGGCTTCACCCCGGAGATCGAGCGCGGTGAAGTGAACCTGGTGCGTACCACCGGCCTGCACGCCGCCGGGAAAGGCATCAACGTGGCGAAAGTGCTGAAAGATCTTGGCATTGACGTCACCGTCGGCGGCTTCCTGGGGAAAGACAATCAGGATGGCTTTCAGCAGCTGTTCAGCGAGCTGGGGATCGCCAACCGTTTCCAGGTGGTGCAGGGCCGGACCCGCATCAACGTTAAGCTGACGGAAAAAGATGGCGAAGTGACCGATTTCAACTTCTCCGGCTTTGAAGTGACCCCAGGCGACTGGGAACGCTTCGTCAACGACTCCCTGAGCTGGCTGGGGCAGTTCGATATGGTCTGCGTCAGCGGCAGCCTGCCGTCCGGCGTCAGCCCGGAGGCCTTTACCGACTGGATGACCCGTCTGCGCAGCCAGTGCCCGTGCATCATTTTCGACAGCAGCCGCGAAGCGCTGGTTGCCGGACTGAAAGCGGCGCCGTGGCTGGTGAAACCGAACCGTCGCGAGCTGGAGATCTGGGCTGGCCGTAAGCTGCCGGAGATGAAAGACGTTATCGACGCCGCCCATGCGCTGCGCGAGCAGGGGATCGCCCACGTGGTGATTTCCCTGGGCGAAGAGGGCGCGCTGTGGGTGAACGCCTCCGGCGAGTGGATTGCCAAACCGCCTTCAGTCGAAGTGGTCAGCACCGTTGGCGCCGGCGATTCGATGGTCGGAGGCCTGATTTACGGCCTGCTGATGCGTGAATCCAGCGAGCATACCCTGCGCCTGGCGACCGCCGTCGCTGCCCTGGCCGTCAGCCAGAGCAACGTCGGGATCACCGACCGTACCCAGTTGGCCGCGATGATGGCGCGCGTCGACTTACAACCCTTTAATTGACAGCAGGAGAGGCATAATGAAAACGCTGCTGATTATTGATGCCGGACTCGGACAGGCGCGCGCCTATATGGCGAAAACCCTGCTGGGTGCCGCAGCGCCAAAAGCGCACCTTGAACTGATTGATAATCCGAACGACGCCGAACTGGTGATTGTTCTCGGGTCGGCGCTGCCTACTGACAGCGCGCTGAACGGCAAACAGGTCTACCTCGGCGATATTAATCGCGCCGTGGCGCACCCGGAGCTGTTCCTCAGCGAAGCCAAAGGCCACGCGACGCCGTACGCGGCGCCTGCCGCCGCGGCAGTCCCGGCGGCCACCGGCGGACCGAAACGTATTGTCGCGGTCACCGCCTGTCCGACCGGCGTTGCCCATACCTTTATGGCGGCTGAAGCCATTGAAACCGAAGCGAAAAAACGCGGCTGGTGGGTGAAAGTGGAAACCCGCGGCTCCGTCGGCGCGGGCAATGCTATCACCCCGGAAGAGGTGGCCGAGGCGGATCTGGTGATCGTCGCCGCCGATATCGAAGTCGACCTGGCGAAATTCGCCGGCAAGCCGATGTATCGCACCACCACCGGTCTGGCGCTGAAGAAAACCGCCCAGGAGCTGGACAAAGCGGTGGCTGAAGCCAAACCGTACCAGCCTTCCGGTAAACCTCAGGCTGCTGGCGAAGGTAAAAAAGAGTCGGCGGGCGCCTACCGCCACCTGCTGACCGGCGTCTCCTACATGCTGCCGATGGTGGTGGCGGGCGGCCTGTGTATCGCGCTCTCCTTTGCCTTCGGGATCAAAGCGTTTGAAGTGAAAGACACCCTCGCGGCGGCGCTGATGCAAATCGGCGGCGGCTCGGCCTTCGCGCTGATGGTGCCGGTGCTGGCGGGCTTTATCGCCTTCTCCATTGCCGACCGTCCGGGCCTGACCCCGGGTCTTATCGGCGGTATGCTGGCGGTCAGCGGCGGCTCCGGCTTTATCGGCGGGATCATTGCCGGTTTCCTTGCCGGTTACGTGGCGAAAGCCATCAGCACTAAGCTGAAACTGCCGCAGAGTATGGAAGCGCTGAAGCCGATCCTGATCATTCCGCTGGTCTCCAGCCTGATCGTGGGCCTGGCGATGATCTACCTGATTGGTAAACCGGTCGCCGGTATCCTCGCCTGGCTGACCCACTGGCTGCAAACCATGGGCACCGCCAACGCGGTTCTGCTGGGCGCGATCCTCGGCGCGATGATGTGTACCGACATGGGCGGCCCGGTGAACAAAGCGGCCTATGCCTTCGGCGTTGGCCTGCTGAGTACCCAGACCTACGCGCCGATGGCGGCGATCATGGCGGCCGGTATGGTGCCTCCGTTGGCGATGGGTATCGCGACGCTGGTTGCCCGCAATAAGTTCGACAAAGGGCAGCGGGAAGGGGGTAAAGCCGCGCTGGTTCTCGGCCTGTGCTTTATCTCTGAAGGGGCGATTCCTTTTGCCGCCCGTGACCCGATGCGCGTGCTGCCTTGCTGTATCGTCGGCGGCGCGGTAACCGGCGCTATCTCGATGGCGATTGGCGCGAAACTGATGGCGCCGCACGGCGGGCTGTTTGTTCTGCTGATCCCGGGGGCGATTACGCCAGTGCTGGGCTACCTGCTGGCGATTGTTGCCGGGACGCTGGTGGCGGGCCTCTCCTACGCGGTGCTGAAACGCCCGGAAGCGCAGGTAGCGGAAGTCGAAAAAGCGGCATAATTTCTCCGCAATAAAAAAGGGCCGAACAGTCGGCCCTTTTTTTATGTCTCTATTTACGCCACTTCGGCGATCTGCTGCGCCCGCAGCCAGGCAATCTCTTCCGCCCAGATATCCGGGTTGATGGTTTCCAGAATCAGCGGAATGCCGTCGAAGCGGTTGTCCTGCATGATCCAGCTGAAGCAATCGTGGCCGATGTTGCCTTCCCCCAGACTATGGTGACGGTCGACCCGGCTGCCGAAGGCGCTCTTGGCATCGTTGAGATGCATGCCGCGCAGATACTGAAAGCCGACGATACGGTCGAAGTCGGCAAAGGTCTTCTCGCAGGCTTCGGCGCTGCGCAGGTCATAGCCGGCGGCGAAGGCGTGGCAGGTATCGATGCAGACGCCGACGCGGGTTTTATCTTCCACGCCGTCGATGATGGCTGCGAGGTGCTCGAACTTAAAGCCCAGGTTGCTGCCCTGGCCGGCGGTATTTTCGATAACCGCGGTGACGCCTTCGGTCTTCGCCAGCGCAATATTGATCGATTCGGCGATGCGCGCCAGACACTCTTCCTCCGGGATCTGCTGCAGATGGCTGCCGGGGTGGAAGTTGAGCAGCGTCAGCCCCAGCTGCTGACAGCGGGTCATCTCATCGATGAAGGCATCACGGGATTTTTCCAGCGCCTCTTCCACCGGGTGGCCGAGGTTAATCAGGTAGCTGTCGTGCGGCAGGATCTGTCCGGGGCCAAAGTGATACTTTTCACAGGCGGCTTTGAATTCGGCGATGGTCTGGTCGCTGAGCGGCGCGGCGCGCCACTGGCGCTGATTTTTGGTGAAGAGGGCGAAGGCGGTTGCTTCGATTTCGGCGGCGCGAATGGCGGCATTGGCCAGTCCACCTGAGGCGCTCACGTGCGCTCCTACGTATTTCATAAAAAAACTCCAGTTAAAGCCGCTGGGGGGTGGGTAATGATAGCGGCTTAACTGGAGAAAGATGTAGTGCTTTATGCCATCAGGCTGTGGATGGCGACGTTAATGGCCCCGCCGCCGACAATCAACCAGACGAACAGCATCAGCGCCATCAGCAGCGGTTTCGCCCCGGCTTTTTTCAGGGCGCTGACGTGAGTGGTCACCCCAAGAGCGGCCATCGCCATCGCCAGCAGGACGGTATCCAGCGTCACCAGCATCTCCACGACCGCTTTCGGCAGCAGATGGAAGGAGTTAAACACCGCCACCAGGATGAACATAATGGCAAACCACGGAATGGTG
This sequence comes from Klebsiella sp. GB_Kp056, assembly GCF_040064755.1. Lineage (NCBI taxonomy): Bacteria > Pseudomonadati > Pseudomonadota > Gammaproteobacteria > Enterobacterales > Enterobacteriaceae > Klebsiella > Klebsiella sp. GB_Kp056. The sequence goes on from NZ_JBEAJA010000036.1 coordinate 189,493, forward strand.
ATTTTGCTTTTCTCGCCGTTACCCGCCGGGGTCAGCTGTTTAACACGCGCCGCCAGGAACAGCAGGAACGGGGCCAGCATCATCACGCGCAGCATTTTAGCGATAACCGCGGCGTTTTCCGCATCCGGGCTGACCGCATGGCCGGCAGCGACGACCTGCGCCACTTCATGCATGGTGGAACCCATATAGATCCCGTAGGTCTCCGGGGTAAACCAGTGCGCCAGCAGCGGGTACATCGCCGGGTAGAGGAAGATGGCGATGGTACCGAAGATCACCACCGTGGCGACGGCGACGGTCACTTTACTGGCTTCGGCTTTGACCACCGGCTCGCTGGCAAGTACTGCCGCCGCGCCGCAGATGCTGCTGCCGGCGCCGATCAGCCAGCTGGTGTGCTTATCGAGCCCAAACACTTTCTGGCCCAGGAAGCAGGCGATGAAAAAGGTGCTGGAGAGCGTCAGAACGTCAATCAAAATACCGCTCACGCCGACGTCGGCAATCTGGGCGAACGTCAGGCGGAAGCCGTAGAGGATGATCCCCAGGCGCAGCAGATACTGTTTGGCGAAGATCACCCCGCCGTCGCAGGGCTGCCAGATTTTCGGATAGACCGTGTTACCGACGACCATCCCGAACAGGATAGCGAGGGTCAGGGCGCTGAAGCCCGCCCCGGCGATGGCCGGGAAGCTACCGGCCCACAGGGCGGCGCCGGTCAGGGCGGCGGTCAGCGCCAGGCCTGGGACAAAATGCCACAGGGAACGATGTTTGGTGGGTAAAGTGAGTGCTGTCATAACCTTCTCCTTTGTCTGCCTAAAGGTTACGCCGCGCGGGATTAAATATAAAATTGATTATATGTTTATAATCAATCGTAATAAGTGGTTAATGGCCGCTTCGCCGGGGACAACGGGGCAGGGGAGTGAGGCGCGCAAGCGAGCTGATCTTGTCAGCAAGACGATGATTTTGTGACGTAAGGGGATTTTCCTTCCGTCAGCCGCCTCGATTTGTGTCACCATAGTAAGGAAGGTTATTCAGACTGGATTACTAAACGGGTGGGTTATGCATATTACGCTGCGGCAGCTGGAAGTGTTCGCCGAAGTCCATAAGAGTGGGTCGACCACTCAGGCGTCACAGATGCTGGCGCTTTCGCAATCGGCGGTCAGCGCCGCGCTGACCGATCTGGAAGGGCAGCTTGGCGTACAGCTGTTCGACCGCGTCGGCAAGCGGCTGGTGGTCAATGAGCATGGACGGCTGCTCTATCCGCGCGCCCTGGCGTTGCTGGAGCGGGCCCTGGAGATCGAGCAGCTGTTTCGCGGCGACAACGGGGCGATTCGGGTCTACGCCAGCAGCACCATCGGCAACTATATTATGCCGGAGATCATTGCCCGTTATCGCCATGACTTCCCGGATCTGCCGGTTGAGCTGAGCGTGGGCAACAGCCTGGACGTGATCAACGCCGTTGCCGACCTGCGGGTGGATTTCGGTCTGATCGAGGGGCCGTGCCATGCCGCCGATATTATCGCCGAGCCGTGGCTGGAAGATGAGCTGGTGGTGTTTGCCGCGCCTGACTCGCCGCTGCTGGCGGGGGAGGTGACCCTGCAGCAGCTGGCCGAGGCGCCGTGGATCCTGCGCGAGCATGGGTCTGGCACCCGGGAGATTGTCGATTACGTTCTGCTGTCGCATCTGCCGGCGTTTCACCTGGGGATGGAGCTGGGCAACTCGGAGGCGATCAAACACGCGGTGCGCCATGGGCTGGGGATCAGCTGCTTATCGCGGCGGGTGATTGCCGAACAGCTGGCCTCCGGCACGCTGGCGGAGCTGAAAGTGCCGCTGCCCCGGCTGACGCGCACGCTGTGGCGGATCCACCACCGGCAGAAGCATATTTCCAAAGCATTACAACGTTTTCTACAGTATTGCCAGGTGTAGCGATCCGGCTTTATCGCCTGATAAAAGGGGGGAATTTGCTGGCAATTCCGCAGGTTAGTGCTTTACTAATAATTTGCGGTCGATCATGAAGCTCTCTTATAACTTTGCATTTGTACCGGATGGAACCCCGATCGTCTGCTACAATCGCGCCTCATTTTTTGGATGGATAGCATTATCACATGGTTTCGGAAACTAAAACCACAGAAGCGCCCACGCTACGTCGTGAACTAAAGGCGCGCCACTTGACCATGATCGCCATCGGCGGTTCCATCGGTACGGGTCTTTTTGTTGCCTCTGGCGCAACGATTTCGCAAGCAGGTCCCGGCGGGGCGCTGCTGTCTTATATTCTGATCGGTCTGATGGTCTATTTCCTGATGACCAGCCTGGGCGAACTGGCGGCGTTTATGCCGGTGTCCGGTTCCTTCGCCACCTACGGGCAGAATTATGTTGAAGAGGGCTTCGGCTTCGCGCTGGGCTGGAACTACTGGTACAACTGGGCGGTAACGATCGCCGTTGACCTCGTGGCCTCGCAGCTGGTGATGAGCTACTGGTTCCCTGACACCCCAGGCTGGATCTGGAGCGCCTTGTTCCTCGGCATTATGTTCCTGCTGAACTGGATCTCGGTGCGCGGCTTTGGCGAGGCGGAATACTGGTTCTCGCTGATCAAAGTGGCCACCGTCATTATCTTTATCATCGTCGGCGTGATGATGATTGTCGGCATCTTCAAAGGGGCGCAGCCTGCCGGCTGGAGCAACTGGGGGATCGCGGATGCGCCGTTTGCCGGCGGCTTCTCGGCGATGATCGGCGTGGCGATGATTGTCGGCTTCTCCTTCCAGGGCACCGAGCTTATCGGTATTGCCGCCGGTGAGTCTGAGAACCCGGAAAAGAACATTCCGCGCGCGGTGCGCCAGGTCTTCTGGCGTATCCTGCTGTTCTACGTCTTCGCGATCCTGATTATCAGCCTGATCATTCCGTATACCGATCCGAGCCTGCTGCGCAACGACGTTAAAGATATCTCCGTCAGCCCGTTCACGCTGGTCTTCCAGCACGCCGGTCTGCTGTCGGCGGCGGCGATCATGAACGCCGTTATCCTGACGGCCGTTCTGTCGGCGGGTAACTCGGGGATGTACGCCTCTACGCGTATGCTGTATACCCTGGCCTGCGACGGCAAAGCGCCGCGCATTTTCTCGAAGCTGTCGCGTGGCGGCGTACCGCGCAACGCCCTGTATGCGACCACCGTTATCGCGGCGCTGTGCTTCCTGACTTCGATGTTCGGTAACCAGACGGTGTACCTGTGGCTGCTGAACACCTCGGGGATGACGGGCTTTATCGCCTGGCTGGGGATTGCCATCAGCCACTATCGTTTCCGTCGTGGCTTCGTCCTGCAGGGTAACGATATTAATAATCTGCCGTATCGTTCCGGGTTCTTCCCGCTGGGGCCGATCTTCGCCTTCGTGCTGTGCCTGATCATCACCCTCGGACAGAATTACGAAGCGTTCCTCAAGGACACCATTGACTGGGGCGGCGTGGCGGCGACCTACATCGGTATTCCGCTGTTCCTCGTCATCTGGTTTGGGTACAAACTGGCGAAAGGCACCCGCTTCGTTCGCTACAGCGAAATGACCTTCCCGGACCGCTTTAAGCGTTAATCTTCGCTATTGTGCGATAAAAGCCCTCTGTAAAGAGGGCTTCATAGTGCTGGCCAGGTGCAATCTTCAGGAATTGCCCGGCGGCGCTGCGCTTGCGCGGG